>NZ_FNPQ01000001.1:0-372797 GCF_900107335.1 Nitrosomonas sp. Nm58
CGCGGGTTGCAAAAAATTCAAGCAATATGTGCAGTCATGCGAAAATTATTGCACGCCATTTATGGCATGTTACACAACAGACAACCCTTTGACGGTAGCAAGTTCTTCGACATGGAGGCGGCATGATTTTTCCAAAAATGGTTGCGAAATAAGAGAGTATCTTCTCCCAGCGGGAGAAGGTATAGCTGCCGAATTTTGAAGTGTGATGAGTATATTCCAAAGGCCATCAATCCATTCACGTTGTTGCATGGCTACGGCCCCAGGTCAACAATCTTTTTTGGCTTTCGTGAGTAATATAACGTGAGTTCGACATAAAGATCACATCAGCGCGACTGGAAGAGCTTGTGAGGGTCTGATATTAAGTGAGGGTTTCTTCTCCCGGAATATGTAAGCCACCAGTCTGGCTATCAGATTAACAAAAAAATTAAATGGGCGGCGACGACGGGAAGGTTCGATTTGGGATTGCTGTGGTCCTTTGTTTTGCGACAGTAATACCCGGAGATTGCTCTTTCGATTACTGCAACGGATATCGCCGCTTATGATTCAACAAGCGCGCAAAGCGTGTCATCCATTCAGCAGTGTGAAGAATTTATCGGCTGAATGGCTGCCGATTGATATACATGAATAGATTGAGTATTGTATTAACCCGAATATTTCATAAATTGGCACGTGCCCTCACTTGTCTTTTGATTAATAAGAAAGATTTTGCTCAGTCGGGTGTATGAATCACTACACCCATCTTTCTCAAAACTTCCCTATTAATCAAAATCCTGCGTGATCATCACGCGAATTTATGAAATATTCGGGTTAATTGCTTGGAATCAATGTTCTCCCGACGCTTTCCATACTTGTCGGTAAAAATTAGGTTTTGTCTGGCCTTGCTGCAATGGGGTACGAGATGCTCCTATCTGTGAAGAAGCGGAGGAGAAACCAGATCAGTCCTTTTAAAAGTGAACAGGAATAACACCGTGTATGCATTATAAAAAGTGTCTGCAAGGAACGGAGAAGAAGATCCAACAAATCGGCCGGATGGCAACTCAAAAATATCGAAATGGTAACTTGCGTAGCCAGTCTGGTATTCTGCTTTATAGAAGGCTAATTCAGGCAATGAAATGGGTATCAAAGAACCTTGGATGGGTGGAATTCCAAAGAAAGTATTTCCCAGTTCAGTTCCCAGAGAATTTACCACTACATTGATACGGTAGGTAGCATTTTCCGTACCTTCCTGAGCCGTATAGCCTTGCTGCCCCAACCATCCGGCAATAATTCCCCGCAAAATATCCTTATCCGCACTTATTCCGGAAACATCAAGTTTTACAGTTGCACCCTGCGGAATAGGCAAAGACAACGCGGGCTGTTTAGGAAGACTACGCATTGCCGCTTCACTGATCAGCAGTTGTTCAGTTGCGGTTCTAAGCGAATTTGTTATTTTCTGGGTGGTTGAGCAAGCTGATAGCAATCCAACTAATGCCACGCCTAAGCAAAGCGCTTTAACTATTTTCTTCATTATAAATTTTCGCTCCTTGTCGTTATTTATTGGTTTTTTTCTGCTGAGGAATCAATGAACCGATTCATTGGAGCAGCTTCGATTGCTCTAGGCAGGCTAAAGGATAGCTCCGCGTATGTTCCTAGCTTGTTTTATAGAAAGATATCGAGAAATAGGCGGTAAATAAATACGTGGAAACACGTAGAAGAGCAAAGAAAACACAAGGTTAAATTTTATGCTCCAAAAAAGGCGTCAGAGTGGGCAGGATACTGGGAAAGGTATACTCGCTTAACTTGCCATGGATGGCGGCATGGCCACGCGCGAACAGGCGGCATGAATCTCGTCATAAGCCTCTTGTAGTTTGTCAGCGTAGCGCTGTGAAAAATGGAAGGGTATCAGTCGGCTAACTTTAGCCGCCATGGCGATTTCACCGCACGCGCGCGTGGTTAAATGGCCAGTCTGAGCTGCTTGCCCGGCATTGGCTTCCATAAAACGTGCTTCGCAGAGAAAGGTGTGGGCGTATTGGGCTAAAGCCTGTAGATGCTGGCGATTGTCCGGAGTGTCGGCAAGATCGGTCGCATAAACCAGTTTCTTGCCTGGTTTGATCAGGGTCAGGTCCGCTGCGACATCGGCGACACGCGCTACCGTTCCGTCAGGCAGGGTGATGATGGCTGTATCATTTTCGGCCAGCAGGTGGTTTTTCAATGTAGCCAGCCAGGGCCCTGGCTTTAAGCCACGTGCTTGTAAATAATCCTTGCGGATATTGATCTCCATGGTCGGTTCGAATGCATAGGCGAGCACCGGCGTGTGATGATCCAGTCGCTGTGCGCGAATACGGAAACCTGCATCTTGCAGGATCACGCCCGCTTTCAACTTGACCTCACCGAGCGGCACAGGCGCTCCCCGGCCTGCCTGCAGGCGAAAACGCAGCAGATGATCCGCATGTAATTCCCCTACCTCAAAGCAAGGCGCGCGCTCCGCTACTCGGTCCCACAGAATGCCTTGCAGGAATCCTTCGATGTGCTGGGCCAATCCTGGCGGTCCATACAAGCGGCAGAGCGGAAACGGGCCAATCCGCGAGCGCAGTAACATCATGAATCCGCCAATATGATCGATATGAGCATGACTGATAAAGACATCCGTTACCTGATGGGCAATGCGTGCCGGCAGGCGCACGCCCTCTCCCAGATCAAACAGCAGACTGCGCTTTTGTTGCAGCAAGCGCACGTGCAGCAGCGGATCACCCAGAATTCCATTGACCAGGCAGAAGTCGACTGGGCCGATCCGGCCCATGACACGCAATCCGCCATCTTGCACGGTTGATCCGGCGGTATCGGAGGGAGACTGGTATTCAAGCGGTTCCGCTGCAAACGGGACAGCTGTTTCCATCAAGCCGTTGATTGAACGTTGCGCATCCCGGAGCAATAAACCATCAAAAACTTGCGGTAGGTAGGGTAGCCTGACGGTTAATTGATTTCCTTGCAAACGTCTCACTTCGGCCATGACTTGTGTCTGATTGCGATATAACAGCGCAATCTGCCGGCCTGCCCAAGCGCTGACCTCGCCCAATGGCGGCGGCATGCCGATGATATTCAGTTGATTGAGATCGAGTGTATGTTCGATACCGTTCTTAAGAGAGTTATCCCAAAGCTGAGTACGCTGGCGGGCGCGGCTGCGTTTACCCGGGCGCTTGGCCGCCGTGCTGGCGTGGACGACATAGAGCTGGGTTGTCAAGGTACGCAATTCATCAAGCAGCGACGGGGCGCGATCAGCCACAGTCAAGGCAAGCACAGTATCCGCGGCCACCGCCTCGAATAAGCCCTGCAACAATTCGCTGCCGGCAACACCCCGTACTACGCCGGGAGTATCGATTAACAGCACCTCGTTATCCAACGAGGATGATTGCATGAGGCGCCGTACTGCTAAAACCAGCGGAAGGCGGAAACGGCCTGCATCGAGACTACAGGTAGCCTCATAACTGCCCATCTGCCAGCCATCCGCTTGCCACCTGCCGAGAGAAACGGCGCCTGGCAGGCCAAAGGCGGGCGAGCCAGGGTCGGCGCAGAGGCAGTAACAGCTTTGGCCAGTCTTATAAAGCTCATGCGCCAGTTGTGCTGCCAAGGTCGATTTGCCGACGCCGGGCGGACCATGCAGTAGCACCCGCCGGTTTTGCTTTAACACGGTATTGGTGATATCAACCGCGCAACAGGCTAAAACGGGCAAACTGGGTTTAGTATCGCCATGCATGCATTTTTGCTCCTCGTGCGCAAAATGTTTGATGATATTACACCTGATTTTTCGTCGTATTCTAATTCCAAGCGTTTATAAGCAGGGCAGTCTATTGGGCCTGGCCAGTAGATTTGCATGACTTCCCACGGTTAACCCGAATATTTCATAAATTCGCGTAATGATCACGCAGGATTTTGATTAATAGGGAAGTTTTGAGAAGGAGTGGCGTAGTGATTCATACACCCGACTGAGCAAAATCTTTCTTATTAATCAAAAGGCAAGTGAGGGCACGTGCCAATTTATGAAATATTCGGGTTAATACACAATGCCGGAAATAGCTTTACTTGTGTGATCTTCAATGCAAAATCCTTGCTCAGCGACTGACGGAGTCACGATACGTTATTCAGATGATGGATGTGCGGCAGGGGTAAAATCATGCCGGCGCAGCAGGTGGCTGAGGCAGTGGGGTTGCCGGTACAGTTTGTCAGCGCACCAAACCGCAGTATAAATTGTTGGTAGGCGGTGATGGCGTCCTCGTGGGTGAATTTCTGACCAGTCCCGTAGCGCATTGGGTTGGATCTTAGGCTTCTCCTATGGGCAACCTTTTTGATGGATTTGTATTTAAACCTGCAACCATGAGCGAGAGAATGTGTGAGCAGACTCTCCCGTTGCTTGGTGGTTATGAAGCAAGCCAATGACATCACAGCAAAAATTACATTCAAAGCACTACTCCCGCTTGTGATGCGGCTCATTGATCATCAGTGTTCTCTGCTTTGCTCTCCGGGATCGTTCCTTTAACGCAAGGTGATGTTAAATTAATCCCAAGATATCTACGACAATCAAATACACGGCCACTAAATAATTTAAAAATCTTGGTATCAGCAAAATTAATATACCGATCACGAGTGCTAATACAGGTTCGATAGCGATATTCATGAAGATTCCTTCCTCACCTCAAAAATATAGAAGCACTTTAGAGGTACGGTCGAACGTTGTCTGTACGGTATCGCACATAATGCTGTTGGGAGTGATTAAGCCAGATTGCCAACATACGTTGCGTCGATCAGGGACCCGATGCCCAGATTTGTTTATGAGCTCAGGATTGATTCTTAGACTTCATGAAAACGCCAGCTAAAAGTAGCAGTACTGCGGCGCCTGCTATAGCGGTCACTATTGAACCGATGAGCCCTAATAGACTGAACAAAAGACCGCCCACAGCGGCGCCGGCAATGCCAAAAATGATGTTGCCCAGTAGACCAGCGCCTCTTCCTTTCATAAATATTCCAGCCAGCCAACCAGCTACTGCGCCGATTATGAGAAAAATGAATAACCCAACAAAGTCCATTGGTTTCTCCTCTTGTTAATCCGACCACTGTTTAAATTTTAATGACAAAATTAAACACTGTTTATGTGGTACCGTACATAATGGAAGATATAGTCCACTCTCAACCTTTCTAAGGAGTTTGCACGGCAATAGGCGCGTTGCTTGTGGGCTTCTCTATGAAGAAATGAACTGCAAAGTATGTTTCCTCACGTATCCGCACGCGCCTAACGGCGATAAGTAAAATAGTTGGCGATTAGTAGATCATTTCAACAAAACATTCACTGTTCTCGGTGAGCTTGTCTAGCTGACAAGCAATTGATTAAAATATGAATTTTACAAGATTAGGTCAAGCGATGTATTTGCATATATTTTACTGAAGCGATCCACTAGCTTGCGAAGTTTCAAGCAATTCTGATTAAATTACCGCCTGTTTTCAGCAGACGATAGTTTAATTACCGGCTGTATTTACAGTCAGGTCGCTTTGTACTGATTTCACACCATCCTGGCTTTGGGCCATCTCTATTGCCTTGTCGATACTTTGCTGGGAATCAACCGTTCCGCTCAGCTGCACTACGCCATCAGCGGTCGTTACTTTGATTTGGGATACCTTCAGAGAGGGTTCGTTTAAAATTGCTGTCTTAATTTTTAGGGTAATAACCGAGTCATCGATGTACTGGCCACTTGCTTCAGTTTTCTCGATTATCGACTCTTTGACGTCGTCAAGTTTGCTTTCTGCTTTTTCTGTTCCTTGCTCAATCTTTTGTTCAGCATTCTCAACCGAGCGATCTAACTTTTCCCCCGTCTTTTCTGCTGGACCTTTCTGTTGACAGCTCGCTAGTCCGAGAACAGCAAATAAACTAATAATCATAGAAAGTCTTTTTGCTGAAATACCTAGCCTACGCTCATTTGTCGCTTTCATTTAGTTTCTCCTTAAATTGTTAATTGATTTCCGAAAGTGCGCATAACTTACGTAATGACCACTCAAGTGAGCGAAAAAGTGTCAGAGAAAGAAAATATCACTGCTTAAATTCACGGCACACTTTAAACCCTGCTCAAATTCTAGCAAACACATCAAGTGCAGTCTGTACGCTACCGCACAGACTGCAATGGGTTCCGTGGTTAAAATTTTTTTAGGGTTTTATGCGGCTCCGGCTTCAGCTCGAGGCGTGATGCTTGACCGACAAGGTATGCCTGTCTGTAGCCGTTGATAGTTCTTAGCCTATAAAGGAGTATGGATCATGCTCGTTATTAGCAATCGTAATTTAACCCGAATATTTCATAAATTGGCACGCGTCCTCACTTGCCTTTTGATTAATAGGAAAGATTTTGCTCAGTCGGGTGTATGAATCACTGCACCACTCCTTCTCAAAACTTCCCTATTAATCAAAATCCTGCGTGATCATCACGCGAATTTATGAAATATTCGGGTTAAAGCCGGAATTTGATAAAAATGGTTTTAGTAACGAAAATGCTTTTGGTGAACAGCTTAACAGCAAAGACCCAATGAAATTCGGCTGGCAAACCCTTATAAGGAAGGAGGGCAATGGAAGCTGGAACTGGTTCAAGAGCCTAGAACGCCTCGTCCCGATAATTTGCCCAGTAAAACACAGTTTGAAGCCGTTCTGAACCGATGCAAGCAGAACAAAAAGAATTGCTTGTTCTTTGTGCATGGATACAATAAACCATTCGCGGAAACCATCGAGCAAGGATGGCTTTTGCAGGAGCGCTACCAAATTGAAGTTGTTCTTTTTTCCTGGCCGTCCAATACCGGCGGCATCATAATAAAAGAATATAAGACAGTAAAACGGGTTGCCCAAGTGTCTACGGGCGCGTTGGATAATGCATTTGAAAAGTTGGCGTCATACTTGGCGATACCCTTTAATAAGGAGGCGCAGCTCGAATGTGATGTTTCTCTCAATTTCATGACATACAGCATGGGGAATTTCCTGTTTCAGAATTACGTGCAAAGTACGATATACGATGGCGAAACGCGGATGTTTACGAATGCCGTTCTTTGCCAGGAGGCAGATTGTGGCAATGAAGGGCACAGAAAGTGGGTGGAGAATATCCAGGTTGGGAAAAGGACTTATATTACCATCAATGAAAACGACAAAATTCTCGGCTGGTCGGACGCAAATTTACAAAAGGATCGGCTTGGCAGGACGGTAAGAGCACTCGACGCAACCAATGCGATATATGTTGATTTTACAGAAGGCGATAAGGTCGGCAAGATTCATCAATTGTGGGGTGAAGACACCAATGACACGGTAAGGAAGTTCTTTGACCATGTTCTGAATGGCCGGCGTGGCGAAGATGTCGAGGGACTTAGCTACGACTCGCGTGTCAATGCCTTCCGAATATAAAACATAAAACGCGTCATTCAATCGGGGTTTTGCGATGAGGCTAAGGCAATTTCCTGCGAGAGGAGGCGGCAATTTATGACAAAGCGTGAATTCTTCGGCGTCACCATTGAATGTGTGCAGGGGAACATTGCAGTTCAACCCGATATGGAGGCGATTGTCAACGCAGCCAATGCGATGCTGCAGACCGGGGGCGGCGTGGCAGGCGCAATCCATCGGGGGGCGGGCCCTGGTCTCGAGGAAGAATGCCGCAAGCTCGCACCTATCCAGCCCGGCCAGGCGGTCATCACTGGAGCGCATCATCTGCCGAACCGCCATGTTATCCACTGTCTTGGGCCGGTCTATGGTGTAGACGAGCCTTCTGATCAGTTGCTGTCCTTATGTTATCGTAATGCATTGCAACTAGCCGAGGACCATGGCATCAGATCCATCGCTTTTCCTGCAATCTCGACGGGCGCATTCGGCTACCCTCTGGAACCGGCTGTGCGGATCGCTCTCAAGGTAATCTTCGATAGGCTTCCCAATTTTCTGACCGTTAAGCATATTCGCTTTGTTTTGTTTAGCAATGCGGATCAACAGCTATACGAGCAAGTTCTCGGCGAGTTCGCAGAAGCATGATTCAGGGGTTGCAAAAGGCCGGAAATGAACAGTGTTGCAATGGTGACTTATGAGCGTTCATAGTGCAGGCATCATCCTGTACCGCTTTATTGAAAGCGAACTGCAAGTCATGCTGGTTCATCCTGGCGGGCCTTTCTGGGCAAAGAAGGACGATGGCGCGTGGTCAATACCTAAAGGCATCTACCAGGAAGATGAAGAACCGCTCGATGCGGCCAAGCGAGAGTTTCGAGAAGAGACAGGGGATGAGGTTGATGGAGCGTTTATCGACCTTGGGGAAGTCAAGCAGCCCAGTCGGAAAATTGTGCATGCATGGGCCTTAGCGCACGATTTCGACATTTCCAAGATCGTCAGTAACACGTTTAATCTTGAATGGCCACCCAAGAGCGGTGTAATTCAGCAGTTTCCCGAAGTCGATAAAGGGCAGTGGTTTGAGATTCATGAGGCCAGGAAAAAGATCCTGGCAGGGCAGCAAGCGTTTCTCGGAAAATTAATGGAACGGCTTGGTTACCCGCCAAAAAATGCAGGAGCGCCGCATGATTCTGAGTAACAAAGCACCCTGTTTTATTTGATCAGGTCAGTAACGAGATCTCAGTTATTTTATGATTAACTGGACGGCAAGAAGTGAGATCGTTTAAGGAATTGACGGTGATGTATGGAAATATTTGAACTCACCCAATTCGTATGTACATGTCGATTGATCGACTTCCGGATTATGTCCGTAGACTACCGACGCAATGGCATCGTAAAGTAATTTTGGGATGTCATATATTACTGGATTGGATGATTCAACCAATCTTGCCAATTTGAATTCATAAGCGTTGTTGTCCACAAATTCTTTAGCCCATTTTCTCGAGACGGATACCCGTTAGTCGCTATCGTAACGTGCAGCCGTTTCAACCTGCGCAATCGAGCTGCGCAGGTTGAAAACAGCTTGGGATTGCTTCTATGGTTTACTGGACACGATAGGGCGAGCGTTGAGGAAGCCCCAGATGAAGTCTGTTTGCATTACCAGCATGTTTGGCCGGTTGTTGTTATCGTTGTAGAACCAGAACGGATCAGGAATGCCATGATGACTGCGCGCGTAGCCAAAGTCGGTCAGATTGCGTTCGAACACCGAGAGCGCGAGGAAATTAGCTGAGCCATCGCTCTTCAGTGCCGCCCCCGCTCTTGCGTGACAGCTAATGCAGCTCGAACCATCCATAAAGCCTGCCTCGGTCACCGAATTACCCAATAGCGTCGATTGACCCATTGAGTTGACAAACTCCACTTGCGAGCCTTTGAGGCGGAAGTTACGCCAGGCGATATCCTCTGGGTCAGGTTCAACCTGACTGGTACTGCTACCGCTGCCGATATTTAATTGAGCGAGCAGTTTATCCCATTCCGGACGGATCATTTCCAACGGATAACCTTTGTCTGGATTGAACACGATACTGGGCGAGTTCAACTGATCGCTATGTTGATTGGGTTTGGCATAATTGTCTGCGGTACCAGCCGGGCGATTCTTGTCGCCGCTTGCATAGCCATAAGCATCATTGCAGCCGGTGACATCGCAGCGACCGGGCAGGCTAGTATGCTCGAAGGTAGTCCATACCCAATTGGGAATATCTTTAGAGGAAATATGGAACGCCACCAGGTGATGAATGCCTTCCAGATTGCAAGTTAGCGGTGATTTGCTGATACCCAGCGCCTGCAGATCGATCTGTGTCTGCAGCAATTTGCTGATGTACTGCTTGGGATCATCTGGCAACCCCAGAGCAACAGCAAGATCATGGTGCAGCCAGTTGCTCTTGATCATGATGGCATCCGGCGGCAAATCCACGCGGGACAACGCGCCCGGTTTTCCATCCAGGGAAGATTGATTGGCACGACGGTAGGGCGCTTCTGTTTGTAGATTTTTCTGATTGACCTTGAATATATCGATCACACCGTTGGCATTATATAAATTATTGGTGAACAAGTAATCATGGAATACCTTGTTGCGGATGGTGAGTTCGGCATTGGTCTGACGAATGACGCGGCCAGTACTTTCTGCATCGGCTGGATTAAATTTCTTGATGATGTCTGCTACCAGATCTTCGGTCTTACCCTCAACCGGCACCGCAGAACAGGAAGGTACCGGTGTGTCGGCAGTCTTCTTTATAGACTGGAGTTTGGCCATGCGACTCAGGGGATTAAGCGTGTCATGGAATGGCAGGCGGGTGTCACGCTGCAAGGCAGGATCACGCGCTAGCTTTTGCGCTTCTTCTGCCAAAGCATCTGTCAAACTTTTGAGTTTGGTGGCGTGCTGAGCCCCCGGATAAACTGGGCAATGATCAGAGTCGTTGTTCGCTGACCCAGGTTGGCAACAAGCATCTTTACCAGGTGCTTGGCCAGGCTGGCAAAGCGCATAAGGCTGCGCTGGCCAGTTGTCATTCTCGTCAGCCCAGTTTGACCAGAATTTAGCCTGAATCACATCGGCAAAAAGCTTCCAGGAAAACATATCCGGGCAGGTCATGGCAGCGTTGCTCAGTACCTTGCCGGTACTGCTATTGATGGCAACCAACTCACCGTTTTTAACGGTCATCGAACAGTATTCAGCATCCTTGATAGCAGCCTGAAAATACAAAATAGAATCGATGCCAGTGGGTTCGTAACTATCCGCATGAACAACAGGTAGCAGGCTGCTTAAGGCAATACCCATCAGAATATTAAGCAATAAACGAGAGCGTAGGATCATAGTGTTTCTTCCAATTAAGATAAAGGGATAAAAGCTTACTAGCGGATCGTAAAAGAAAACCTACACTGATCTCTCTTCGAGAATAGCGCTTTAAACAGACTTAATCTCAGCCACTCTCATCGAAGAATGTGTTAAGACGTATACGTTAAATAGATGGCTGCGCCAAAACGAAATTTTGCTAAAACTTACTGACTCGTCGTATCGAAACGCGCAAGCTCATTTTTTCAGGTTATGCGCTCTGTGCGATTGCTTTCGGAACCGCATTGTGACGATCTTCAAGATATTTTCAATGAACTTGGCAGAGGGGCATCCTATGGCGCTTCAACAACCCATCTGGGTAAGCTTCTTCCACGAATTGAAGGGGGCGGTGGAGGTGGATGTCCTGTGCTGGTTTTGGGTATTTCAAGATTATGCTATGTAGAAGATGAATAATATGAGTGCATCTGATGATCTCCTTGAAGAGGTGGGAAAAAGAAAATTTGCTACAGTGCTTGCTGATCCCCCTTGGCAATTTCAAAACCGCACAGGGAAAATGGCGCCTGAACATAAGCGACTATCCCGGTATCCGACCATGACCTTGCAGGAAATTAAAGATTTGCCTGTTGAGGCGATCGTAAAAGATACCGCGCATCTTTATTTGTGGGTGCCGAATGCGCTGTTGCCGGATGGGCTACAAGTGATGGAGCACTGGGGTTTTACCTACAAGACAAATTTAATCTGGTACAAGATCAGAAAAGATGGCGGACCCGATAGGCGAGGGGTTGGCTTTTACTTCCGCAATGTGACGGAAATGATTTTGTTTGGCGTAAGAGGGAAAAACGCCCGAACATTACAAGCCGGACGAAGCCAGGAAAATATCATTTCGTCCCAGAAGAGGGAGCATAGCCGGAAACCTGATGAACAGTATCAAATAATCGAATCATGCAGCCCAGGTCCGTATATTGAGTTTTTTGCGAGAGGACCTAGAGAGGGGTGGTTTGTATGGGGTAACCAAGCCGAGGAATATGCCCCTACCTGGGATACCTATTCAAATCATTCGCGGTCAAATGTGGTTTCTTTCAAGAAGCAAAGAAAACTGCCGTAATCCATTTAACGAAGCGGTCCGGCAAGCTTGTATGGTATTTGCGGCGCATTCTCCTAACCACACCGCAAACGTCGATGAAGAATCTAACGGCCCATATAACCAACAGACCGCCGATTTGAATATAAGCTAACGTCGGTGTGTGCCAGCCTCAGCTTTATTAATTTACTTCTGGAGGCCATGATTTCGTCTTTTGAGCGGATTCTTTCACGTTAAATTATGTGGAAAATGGGAGAGAATCCACTCATTTAAGCAATCATTTTTCTCCCGGCATCGATTTAGTAAACATTGCTTCTCATTGTAAGAAGCTTGCGTTAGAATCTGAGACGGTTTCTAGAGAAATCATTTATCCATATGATTATTATGGTCAAAATTGGATATAACTGATACGTAAATTTTAACCGTTTGTGAACAAGGGGGAGGTATGGCAGAGCATTTTACCAAGTCCGCAGCACGTAATATTTTCTATGGCGGTTCAATTTTCTTTCTGGTGGTTTTCACGCTTTTAACAGTTCACAGCCACTTCTATATCAAAAATGTTTCAACGGATGAATCCACTCTGACCGAGGCCGTTGTCAGAGGAAAGCATGTGTGGGAGCGTCATTCCTGTATTAATTGTCATGCGCTACTGGGTGAGGGTGCTTACTTTGCCCCGGAATTAGGAAATGTGTGGGTTCGCTACGGAGGGCGGGAAAGCGCGGAAGGCGCGCGCATGGGCTTAAAAGCCTGGATGCGCGCCCAGCCTACAGGCGTAGCGGGGCGGCGGCAAATGCCACAGTTTAATCTGACAGAACAGGAACTGGATGACTTAATTGATTTTCTTGAATGGACGAGTCGTATCGATACACTGGGCTGGCCCCCAAATGATGCTGGCTGATTGCATGTGCGATTTACTTAAGGAGATTCATGATGAAATATCAGACCCAGAAACTTGCTTATCCCTATTTTGTAGCTGCGCTGGCGTTATTCCTGATTCAGGTATTAGCCGGGGTGCTTGCTGGCACCATTTACGTTTTTCCGAATTTTCTGTCAGAAGCCGTTCCTTTTCATATTATTCGAATGATACATACCAACGCTCTTCTGGTATGGCTGCTGCTAGGCTATTTTGGAGCCAGTTATTTTCTGATACCAGAAGAAAGTGAATGTGAAATCCATAGCCCCAAGCTAGCCTCGCTGCAGCTTGGGATCTTTGTGTTTGCCGCCTTAGCTGCCGTTGTCGGTTATCTTTTCGGGATCCATGAGGGGCGCGAGTTACTGGAGCAGCCTTTTTGGATCAAGATTCTGATGGTTATTGCTTTTTTATTGTTTATTTACAATGTAACGATGACGGTTCTTAAAGGGCGAAAAACCGTCGTTTCCATTGTTTTGCTGCTGGGTCTCTGGGGCGCTGCACTATTTTTCCTCTTTGCTTTTTACAATCCGGACAATCTGGCCTTGGATAAGCTGTACTGGTGGTGGGTTGTGCACGTCTGGGTTGAAGGGGTATGGGAATTGATTATGGCAGCCATGCTGGCCTTCTTATTGATTAAACTAACCGGTGTAGATCGTGAAGTGATAGAAAAGTGGCTCTACGTCATCGTTGGTTTCTCTCTGTTTAGTGGTTTGCTGGGAACCGGCCACCACTATTACTGGATAGGTACGCCGGAATACTGGCACTGGATTGGCGCAGTATTCTCGATTCTGGAAGTTGTGCCTTTTTTCGCTATGATCCTGTGGGCTTTTTATCTCGTTTATCAAAGCGGGCGCAACCATCCCAATAAAGCGGCAACACTCTGGAGCCTGGGTTGCCCGGTCATGGCTTTTTTTGGGGCGGGGGTATTAGGCCTCATGCATAGTTTTCCATCGATCAATTTCTATACCCATGGCACTCAGTTGACGGCGGCGCATGGGCATCTGGCTTTTTATGGCGCCTATGTGATGTTGAATCTGGCTTTTTTTACCTATGCTTTGCCTGCTTTACGGGGATTGCAGCCATTCAACCAGATTCTGAATATGTGGAGTTTCTGGTTCATGACAGGCGCCATGGTATTCATGACGCTGACGCTTGCGTTCGCGGGTATCCTGCAGACCCATCTTCAGCGTGTGCTGGCGATGGGTTTTATGCAAATCCAGTCACAAATTGAATTGTTCTATTGGTTCCGGCTAGGGGCAGGTCTATGCTTTCTGATTGGAGCGGTACTCTTTATTTATTCAGCGCTGGGTCCCGTCCGGGAACAGGTGACGATTTCAAGGTATTCACAATCGCGCTCACAATAACAGTCATTGATCATGAGTCATTTCCAGCTTCAACAGGCATCACACGCACCAGCCGTGCTGCAAGAAGTCCCGTTTTATAAGCCAGTCGGTAATGAATGTACATTATTTGAAGTGGCTTATCGGCAGCAACTGCCGCTGCTGATCAAGGGACCAACGGGCTGTGGCAAAACACGGTTTATAGCCCATATGGCAGCTCGGCTGGGGCGTCCACTCCATACAGTTTCCTGTCACGATGACATGACCGCGGCTGATCTGACGGGGCGCTATCTTCTCAAAGGAGGCGAGACGGTATGGGTGGATGGCCCGTTGACACAAGCCGTGCGCACAGGCGGCATCTGTTATCTGGATGAAATCGTGGAGGCGCGCAAAGACGTCACCGTGGTGCTTCATCCATTGACAGATGATCGCCGGATTCTGCCGCTGGAGCGCACCGGTGAAATCTTGAAAGCACCTGACGGATTTATGCTGGTGGTATCCTATAATCCGGGTTATCAGAATATCCTGAAATCATTAAAGCCGAGTACGCGTCAGCGCTTTGTTTCCATCAGTTTTGATTTTGCCCCGCTTGAAGCAGAAGTCGAAATTGTATCCAGTGAAAGCGGCTTGCCTGTGGAACATTGCATACCCTTGGTGAATCTTGGGAAACGGTTACGGGCGCTGAAGGAGGTTGATCTGGAAGAAGTCGTGTCCACCCGTTTGCTCGTCTATTGTGCCATTCTGATTAAAAATGGATTGGATCCTTTCCAGGCGGCTGAAACTGCCCTGGTGGAACCGCTTTGTGATGATCTTGACGTCAAAGAAGGCTTGTTGGAACTGATACGTGCCACTTACGGCTAAAGTATGTGGGAATTCATCGAGCTGGAAGAGCAAATTGGCCGCTATTGGCACCACCTCGTCGGAAAGGCGGATAGCTACCCCTATTATCAAGAAGCCGCTGTCACGCTGGATTCGCTGCGTTCTGCGCTGAGTGTTTTTTTTAGAGGCCTGGGTGGCGCGCCTGGCATAGTTTTAGCAGCAGGGATGCCGCAATCATCAGGGCATCGCCTGAAACTGCGACAACGCCTGGGCATGGATCAGGAATGCCTGCCCCGGATAGAATGTAATGCCGATCGGATGTTACTCCCTGCAACCATTGCGTGTTTTCCATCAGCCGCATTAAACCGGCGGCTTTATTTCTGGCTGGCTGCTTATTTTTCCGTAGCTGAAGATTCCTTCGGTGAGACGCTGAATGATCCATTGCAAGCTGATCTCGCTTTTCTGCATAGCGCCTACTGGAACTGTTTAAAAGTAGTTGAGCGTTATCCCGGGCTCGCTCAGGATTATCAGCAACTCTGCAAGGCGCTGTGTGAGCAGCGACCACATCGACTGCTTTCCGGGCAAGAGCAGGCAATCGAAATCGTCATCCAGGCATTATTAGGGAAGCATGGTTCAAATTCTCTCAGTGAAGCATTCTTACAGGCCGTCATGCAGCCTGAGCCTGATTTCCAACGCTGGCAAGCCGCGAAGCACTACCATACTTTCCTGCCCGTTCTTTTGTGGGGAGAAATCCATTCAAGTAAAACTTCATCAAGTGCGATGGCAGAGTCCTCAGATCAGGATGACGGCGGCAGTAGTCATCAGGAAAATGAGGATCATCGCAAGAAAAAGGGCCGAAGAGAAAAATACGAGCAAAGCGAACGGGATGATCCGCTGTTGCTGAATCGCTTTGAGAAACTCATGAGCTGGTCCGAAATGGTCAATGTTAATCGCGCTGTGCAGGATGACGATGAAGATGCCGCCAAGGAGGTCGCCGAGACGATCGAAGAAATCACGCTGAGTCCACATCAGCGCCAGGCTGCGACCAAGCTCAAATTTGATCTTGATCTTGCGCCAGACGACGTCAATCCGGCTGTTCTGATTTCCGAATTGACTTATCCTGAATGGGATTATCGACGCAAAGATTATCATGCGCAACAATGCCGGGTTATTTTTCAGAATGCTGAGGAAGGAAATGAGTTATGGGTGCCTGATCTTGAAGCCAGGCGTCGTTTTCGTAAAATCCAGCGCCAATTTGAAACATTAAGGCCCCGTCGTGAGATTTTACGTAGCCAGCTGGACGGTGCTGAGTTGGATATGGATGCGCTGGTGCGTGCACACTGTGATTTCTTTGCTAATGGAAATGGTTCTGACCAAGTCTATCTAAAGGCGCGCCAGCAGGCTCGTGATCTGGCTGTAGCCATACTGGTGGATGTATCACTATCTACGGATAGCTGGATTAACGGTCGGCGTATTCTTGATATTGAGAAAGAGGCTTTGATCACACTGGCTTCCGGTCTGGCCATTTGTAGAGATGCCTTTGCGGTTTATACCTTCACTTCACGCAAAAGGCACTATGTACGGGTGGCTGCCGTGAAAGATTTTGATGAAGCCTTCAGTAGTCAGGTATTGCGGCGCATTGCCGCCTTGCGTCCCGGTTACTACACCCGTATGGGCACGGCTTTGCGCCATGTCCGGCAGCTACTCAACAAGCGAACTGAACGTAACCGTCTTATTCTCTTGTTAAGCGATGGTAAACCCAACGATCTGGATTATTATGAAGGCCGTTATGGTATTGAAGATACCCGACAGGCAATTCTGGAAGCCCGGAGAGCAGGTCTTGCAGTTTTCGGCATTACGATAGATCGCAAGGCGCAGGATTATTTCCCTTATCTATTCGGTAAGGGGGGTTACGCCATTGTGGGCCGACCTGATCGCCTTTCGCATGTTCTTCCTATTATTTACCAGCAATTGGTAGGGTGACCAGTTGATCCTATAAAAGCATTGGGGGCGCGAATCAAGAAAAATAAGAGCGACGACTGGGGTTATTGTTTGCAAGGATAAGAATTCTTAGTTCTGGACCTGACCCTGAGGCATGCAGCTAAAAAACTAAAGGACTTCCTAGATACAATCAGAAAAGAAGATTAAGAAAATATTATAAGGAATTTTTATAATGGCTTACGAAATCCCCATTACAATCAAAAAAGCAATAGATAACATAAAGAAACGCCATTATGTTTTACCTTCTATACAACGTGAATTTGTATGGAATACAGAGCAAATTGAAATGCTCTTCGACTCATTGATGCGTGATTATCCTATAAGCACCTTTTTGTTTTGGAAAGTTGATAAAGGCAAAATCAAAGATTTCCAATTTTATGAATTTCTAAAAAAATATCATGAAAAAGATTGTCGGCATAATAGAAAAGCAGACTTATCAGATGATGAGGATGTCATTGCGTTGCTTGACGGTCAGCAACGAATGACATCAATGTATGTGGCTCTGAGTGGCTCCTATGCCGAGAAGCTGCCTTATTATCGAAAAAACAGTGTGCACGCCTACCCTGAAAAAAAGCTTTATCTTAATCTTCTAAAGTCCTCAGATGAGCTGGAAATCGAGTACGACTTTAAATTCCTAACCGAAGAAGAAGCGCAACCAAAAGAAGATTATTTTTGGTTTGAATGCAGCAAAATTTTAGAAATTAATGACATGGGCAAATCATCCATGTATTTGATGAAACACAAACTTATGAATACTTCTGTCTACACGGAACAACAGTCTGAGTATGCGATAAACACCCTTAACCGGTTTTATAACATTGTTCATCAAAAAGGCACAATAAGCTACTATCTTGAAGAAGGAGAAGAGCTAGATAAAGTGCTGCAAATTTTCATTCGCATCAATAGTGGTGGCACTAAATTAAGCTACTCTGATTTGCTTCTTTCCATCGCTACTGCCCAATGGAAAGACCAAAATGCCCGTGAAGTAGTCCATGCTTTCGTCGATGAAATCAATCAGATTGGTGATGGTTTCGCTTTTGACAAAGATATTGTTTTAAAATCTTGTCTGGTACTCTCTGATTTTGATGTGAAGTTTAAAGTCGATAACTTCACCAAAGAAAATATGCGAGTTATCGAGAGCAATTGGGATAAGACATCAGGAGCAATGCGATCTGCAATAGAACTGGTCGCAAAGCTGGGCTACAATCGTGATAACTTATTGGCAACCAATACCATTATTCCCATAGCTTACTTTATTTATAAAAATGATTTCGAAATGCAGATTCTGCATGCTGCTCAACGGGAAAGTGATCGAAAAGCTATCAAGGAGTGGTTAGCGCGGGTTCTTCTGAAGGGTACGTTTGGAGGTCAACCAGATTCAATTTACCCAGCGATGCGTGACCTTGTAAAAAATAACTTGGGTAAGTTTCCACTAGAAGAAACAATTCAGCATTACAAAGGTAGGAGAAAATCGATCTCCTTTACAGAAGACGATATTGACGGATTATTAGAGTTGCAATATGGTCAGGCAAAAACCTACTGCGCTTTAACTCTCCTTTATTCAAGTCTCAACTACAACTTCAAGTATCATCAAGACCATATACATCCACAATCCTTTTTCAATAAGAAAAACCTGAAAAAGTTAGGTATTTCAGAAAATCAAATTAATACTTTTGTTGAAAAATTCAATACTCTGCCCAATTTACAACTCTTGCAAGCCACCCAAAATATTGAGAAAAAAGATAAACATTTCAAGGATTGGTTAATGCGAGCATTTTCTAGTCAATCTGAACGTGAGAGTTTTCTTATGCAAAATTATATTAAGCCTGATGATTCTTTGTTATTTGAAGAATTTATTACTTTTATTGCTGATCGCAGAAATACGCTTAAGAAACAATTAATGACTATGCTTAATGTACCCACGATAGTCATGGAAACAACTTTGGCTGAACACATCGGTACATAAGCACGTTTTAGTCGGATATCTATTTAAATAAAGCGAAGCATTGGGGTCAGATCGCGAATCAAGAAAAATAAGAGCGACGATTGGGGTTATTGTTCGTAAGAATAAGAATTCTTAGTTCTGGACTTGAACATCTCACTTAAATTTTTAAGCGCTTTACATCATCCAAGTTAGAAAAAATTCCAAGTGTGAGAGGTGGTTTACTCTAAACTCTAATTCTATCGACAGAAATGAAAGAATTATGGCAGCCTATCAAACAGGTGACCAGGTGACTACACGATAAAACAGATCTCAGACGAATTTGGGCTGCATTACACTACTGCCAGTCGAATCGTTAAGAAAGCAGAGAAAAGATAGATGTTATGTTTCAAGACTTAACCCCATTTTGTTCTAAGCTCTAATTATTTAACCTTATGAGGGGAAATGTCATGGCAACAATTAAACAGAAGATCGTTCCACATCTATGGTTCGACAAAGAAGCAAAGGAAGCAGCAAACTTCTACTGCTCTGTCTTTCCCGATTCAAGAATCACGAGTATCACTACGCTGCCCAACACGCCGTCGGGAGACTGCGATGTTGTTTCGTTTACTCTTTCCGGCCAGCCATTCATGGCGATCAGCGCTGGACCTTTGTTCAAGTTCAATGAGTCCATTTCCTTTATGGTCTATTGCGAGACACAAGAAGAATTGGACTACTACTGGGAAAAGCTTTCAGCTGTTCCGGAGGCTGAGCAGTGCGGCTGGCTCAAGGATAAGTATGGTCTCTCATGGCAGATCGTACCCACGATCATGGACAGAATAATGGAGGATCAAGATCCTGAACGATTGGCCCGAGTTACCCAAGCATTTCTCAAGATGAAGAAATTTGACCTCACTGCGCTGCAAAGAGCATACGATGGAGATAAGCGAGAAAAGCAAAATTTTTGCTAACAACCGGTTAACCGGTTGCAGGAGACGGCACTTTGCACCGCCGCTGGAGGGAGCGTTAGGCAGGAGAATGCGCATGAGTCTGCCTTCCGGCATATCGCCGCGGGACTATCTGCGACTGAGTAAGTTTTCGCCGCAGCACATCCACCCTGCTATCCATCGAAGAGGCATTGGATCGTATCTCAAGGAACAAAATAGATAAGCTACTTCTTACCAAACCAGAATCACCCGGTAGTCGTTCACATTGGTGCGGGTGGGGCCGGTGATGATCAAGTCATCGAGCCGTTCAAAGAAGGCATAGGCATCGTTGTCATTCAGCAGGGCAGTGGGATCGAGGCTGAGTGGTTGGGCGCGGGCAAGCGAGTCGGGAGTGAGGATGGCGCCGGCGTTTTGCTCGGTGCCGTCAATGCCATCGGTGTCACAGGCGAGTGCATAGACATCTTCCAGGCCATTCAGCGCGATGGCGAGCGACAGTAAAAATTCGGTATTGCGTCCTCCGCGGCCACGGCCTTTTACCGTCACGGTGGTTTCGCCACCGGAAATCAGCGCAACCGGTGGTTTAAATGGCGCATTGTAGTAACGGATTTCTCTAGCCAGCGCGGCGTAGACTTTGGCCACTTCGCGCGCTTCACCGGTGACGGTATCGCCCAGTATCAGCGGGGTGATGTGGTGCGCGCGAAAAAATTGTGCGGCAGCCGCGAGCGACTGGTGTGCAGTGGCAATGACGCGGTTTTTCACGTTTCTGAAAGCAGCATTCCCTGGCTTAGGGGTTTCGTCTTCGTCATGCTCGCTTCTTTTTTGCAGGATGGTCATCACAGAGGGTGCAACGTTGATCGCATATTGCTTGATCAGGGCGAGCGTGTCGGCGTATGTCGTCGGGTCAGGCGCACAAGGGCCTGAAGCCACATGAGTTGGGTTATCTCCCGTGACATCGGAAATAATCAGGCAATGGATCGGTGCATGGCAGGCGGCGGCCAGCCGGCCACCGAGAACGGCGGAGAGATGCTTGCGCACCGTGTTGATTTCCTGGATTGAGGCACCGCAAAGCAGCAGTTGGTGGGTGATAGTCTTGAGTTCCTCCATCGACATGCCGGCAATCGGCATCGACAGCAAGCTTGATCCGCCACCACTGAATAGACCGAGCAGCAGATCATCGGCGGTGAGCGCTTGCACCTTTTCCAGGATGGCTCGTGTGGCCAGTTCGCCGTGCTGATCGGGCAGCGGATGACCCGCTTCGACGACTTCAATTTTTCGGGTAGGCACACTGTGGCCATAACGCGTGATAACCCTGCCTTCCAGAGGCGCGTCCAAAGGCCAATGCATTTCCACTGCTTGGGCCATGGCTGCGGCCGCTTTGCCTGCGCCCACCACCAACGTGCGTCCTTTGGGTGGACTTGGGAGATGAGCAGGGACAATCTGCAACGGGTCGGCTGCGGCAAGCGCAGCCTGAAAACTGTTGAGCAGCAGTTCGCGTGGGTTCAAGCGTTTACCTTTGTGCTTGCGTAGCAAGCATCGGTTTCAAGTATTCACCCGTAACGCTGGCCGGGTTTTGTGCAATACTTTCTGGCGTGCCTTCAGCAATAATCTGGCCGCCGCCATAGCCTCCCTCGGGGCCAAGATCTATGATCCAGTCGGCTGTTTTAATCACATCGAGGTTATGTTCGATGACGACTACCGTATTGCCGTGGTCACGCAGCCGGTGCAGTACTTTCAGCAATAGATCGATATCCTGGAAATGGAGCCCGGTGGTGGGTTCATCCAGGATATATAGCGTGCGGCCAGTGTCGCGCTTGGACAGTTCCAGTGATAGTTTCACGCGCTGCGCTTCGCCGCCTGATAGAGTCGTAGCCGATTGTCCCAGGGTGATATAGCCCAATCCCACATCGAGCAAGGTTCGCAGCTTGCGCGCCACTACCGGCACGGTATCAAAAAAGGCAAAGGCGTTTTCCACGGTCATTTGCAGAATCTCGTTGATGTTTTTGCCTTTGTACTGAATTTCCAGCGTTTCGCGGTTGTAGCGCTTGCCGTGGCACACATCGCAGGAAACATAAATATCCGGCAGAAAGTGCATTTCCACCTTGATGACGCCATCACCCTGGCAAGCTTCGCAGCGTCCGCCTTTGACGTTGAACGAAAAGCGCCCGGGATTATAGCCGCGCTCCCGCGCCTGCGGAACACCGGCAAACAATTCGCGGATCGGGGTAAACAGGCCGGTATAAGTGGCCGGATTGGAACGTGGTGTGCGTCCAATCGGTGTTTGATCCATATTGATCACCTTGTCAAAAAAGGCCATGCCATCCAGTTCTTGATAAGGCGCGGGTTCCGTGTTGCTACCGTAGAGATGGCGCGCCACGGCGCAATATAGCGTGTCATTGATCAGCGTGGATTTGCCCGAGCCCGATACGCCAGTGACACAGACCAATAAGCCGACAGGGAGATTGAGTTCGACATTCTTCAGGTTGTTGCCCGATGCGCCCGTGATTTTCAGCATGCGCTCAGGATTGGGGGGAGTGCGGGCTAGTGGCGTCTGAATCGTTAATTTGCCGGCAAGATACTGGCCGGTCAGTGAGTCGGGGTTTTGCTGGATCGCTGCCGGGGTACCCTGAGCAATCACGCGGCCGCCATGTTCACCGGCGCCGGGGCCCATATCGACGACATGATCGGCCAGCAGAATGGCATCCTGATCATGTTCCACCACGATCACGCTATTGCCGAGATTGCGCAGATGCTGGAGGGTTTCCAGCAGGCGGCCATTGTCGCGCTGATGCAAGCCGATCGAAGGTTCATCGAGCACATACATGACGCCCGTCAGACCGGAGCCGATCTGGCTCGCCAGGCGGATGCGCTGAGATTCTCCGCCTGATAAGGTGTCGGCAGAGCGATCGAGTGACAGATAATCGAGTCCGACATTGTTGAGAAATTGCAGACGGCTGGCGATTTCCTGGATGATGCGCTCGGCGATCGCTTGCTTGTGTCCCGCCAGCGTCATCTGATCAAAAAACAGCTTGGCCTGCTTGAGCGGCCACGCGCTGATTTCATAGATGGTTTTTTCATCGACGTGCACATGGCGCGCTTCCCGGCATAAGCGCGTGCCTTCGCAATCAGGACAGGTGCACGAGTTGATGAATTTCGCCAGTTCCTCGCGCACGGTTTGTGAATCGGTTTCCTTGTAGCGGCGCGTCAGATTGGGAATCACGCCTTCAAAGGGATGCTTTTGCTGAGAAGCCCGGTTACTTTCATTCAGATAGGAGAATTGGATTTTCTCCTTGCCGGAGCCGTGCAGAATGATGTGCTGGATCTTTTCATCCAGCTGCTGGAAGGGCGCTTCCAGATCGAAATCATAATGCGTGGCCAGTGCTGTTAGCATCTGGAAGTAAAACTGATTGCGCCGGTCCCAATGCTTGATCGCACCGGAGGCCAGCGACAAATGTGGAAAGGCGACAATCCGTGCTGGGTCAAAGAAGGTAATCTGCCCCAGCCCATCGCATTTAGGGCAGGCGCCGACCGGGTTGTTGAAGGAAAACAGGCGCGGTTCCAGCTCGGACAGGGCATAGTTGCATACCGGGCAGCTGAATTTGGCAGAAAACAGATGTTCCTGGCCGGTATCCATTTCCACCGCCAGGGCGCGGCCATCGGCATGGCGCAGCGCGGTTTCGAACGATTCCGCCAATCGCTGCTTGGCGTCAGGCGAGACTTTCAGGCGGTCGATCACTACTTCGATGGTATGTTTCTTGTTTTTCTCCAGTTTCGGCAAATTATCGATTTCATAGGTCTCCCCATCAAGCCGCACGCGCACGAATCCCTGCGCACGCAGTTCATCGAACAAATCCAGTTGCTCGCCTTTGCGCCCAATGACACTAGGGGCGAGAATCATCAGCTTGGTGTCTTCCGGCAATTGCAGCACATGATCGACCATTTGCGAGACACTCTGTGCGGTCAGGATAATGCCGTGTTCCGGGCATTGCGGGTCGCCCGCGCGCGCAAACAGCAAGCGCAGGTAATCATGAATCTCGGTGACGGTGCCAACGGTTGAGCGCGGATTATGCGAAGTGGCTTTCTGTTCGATGGCAATGGCAGGAGAGAGCCCCTCGATCAGATCGACATCCGGTTTTTCCATCAATTGCAGGAATTGCCGGGCATAGGCCGAAAGCGACTCGACATAGCGTCGCTGCCCTTCTGCATACAGTGTGTCAAATGCCAGTGAGGATTTGCCGGAGCCGGATAAACCGGTAATGACGACGAGCTTGTTGCGTGGCAAATCGAGGTTGATATTTTTGAGATTATGCGTGCGGGCCCCGCGAATTTTGATCAGTTCCATCAGCTACCTAAGTATGGGTCAACCTGCTAATATACCCAATTTTCCAGTTTTCACACAATCTGGTTCCTATCTGCGATGTCAATACCTGAAAAAATGTCCCCTGTAGAAATGCGCGCTTCTGTCGGCCTGGCCGGCGTTTATGGATTGCGCATGTTTGGCTTATTCATTATTTTGCCCGTTTTCGCACTTTTTGCGGAACATCTTCCCGGTGGCGATAATTACACCCTGGTAGGAGTTGCACTGGGCGCCTATGGGTTGACTCAGGCAATTCTGCAAATTCCGTTTGGCTGGATGTCTGATCGTATCGGACGTAAGCCTGTCATTTATTTAGGTCTGGTGCTATTCGCCATCGGCAGTTTCGTGGCAGCCACCGCCATTGATATTTACTGGATCATTGCTGGTCGTATTATTCAGGGCGCGGGTGCGATTTCCGCAGCGGTCATGGCGCTCGCCGCTGATCTGACCCGTGAGGAGCATCGCACCAAAGCCATGGCCATGATCGGCATGACCATTGGCGCCACTTTTGCGCTTTCAATGATGCTTGCTCCGCTTTTGAATCAGTGGATCGGGGTGCCCGGTATTTTCATCATGACGGGCGTATTGGCGATTGCGGCGATAGCCGTGGTTAACAAGGCGATTCCGGATCCCGTGATCAGCCGTTTTCATTCCGATACCGAAGTCTCCACCGGACGCTTTGCCAATGTCGTGAGCAATCCGCAATTACTGCGCCTGAACTACGGCATTTTCGCATTGCATGCGGTCTTGATGGCGCTGTGGCTGGTTATGCCGCTATCGCTGCGCGATGCGGGGTTGGCGGCAGAGCAGCATTGGCAGATGTATCTGCCCGTGATGGTGTTATCGGTCGTGCTGATGGTGCCGGCCATCATCTATGGTGAAAAGAAGGCCAAGCTCAAGCCCGTATTCGTCGCTGCAGTCGCCCTGCTGCTGACAGGGCAGATTCTGCTGGCGCTGATGCATCAATCTTTATGGGGAACGGCTGTGGCGCTGCTAGTTTTTTTTACTGCCTTCAATTTGCTGGAAGCCAGCCTGCCTTCACTGATTTCCAAGATCGCACCTGTTGGCGCCAAAGGCACGGCCATTGGCGTATACAGCAGCACCCAGTTTCTGGGAGCGTTTGTCGGCGCCAGCGCGGGCGGCTACTTGTATCAGCATTATGGCGTGTATGCGATCGCCGCCTTCTGCGTCCTATTGCTGATTACCTGGTTATACCTGGCGGTCACCATGGAAGCGCCAGCCGCCGTCCGTTCCAAAATGTATCATGTCGAAGAGATGGATGCGAATCAGGCTAGCGGGCTGTCGCGCGAACTGGCAGCATTGCCCGGTGTATATGAAGCACTGGTATTGGCCAATGAGCAGGTGGCCTATCTGAAAGTTGATCTCAAAGGGTTTGATGAAGAGAGAGTCGTCCAATTATTAAAGGGGAGCGCATAAATGGCATCAGTCAATAAAGTTATCCTGGTCGGAAACCTGGGGCGGGACCCGGAAGTACGCTATATGCCCAGCGGTGACGCCATGGCCAATCTGAATATCGCCACGACCGACACCTGGAAAGACAAGGGGGGCGAAAAACAGGAGCGAACCGAATGGCATCGCGTGGTGATGTTTGGCAAACAGGCCGAGATTGCCGGCGAATATCTTAAAAAAGGCTCGCAAGTCTACATCGAAGGCCGTCTGCAAACACGCAAATGGACGGATAAATCCAACATTGAGCGTTATACCACCGAAATCGTCGCTGATCGCATGCAAATGCTGGGCAGCCGTGCGGGCGGAGGCAATTTCGAATCCGCCGACCGAGAAAGTGAATATAGCAACAGTGCGAGCTATGCTGACAAACCTGTTAGTCAGAGCAAGACGGGCAGCGGGTTTGACGATCTGGAAGACGATATTCCATTTTAGAATATACCTAAACTATCTTAGTCAATAAAAACCCAGAGAGCTTTTCCTTATCTGGGTTTTTTTATTGTTTACATTTTATAGAGATAAGTAATCACCTCCCCTCAGCCTAAAAAAATCGAGGGTGATTTAATTTCTTTTAAAAGATTGCATGAAGTTTACAGAAGATACGCGCGTCAAGATACCTACCATTTTGCATTTAGTTCGTCTGGGCTACCAATACCTGTCACTTAAAGACCAACATTGGGATCTAGAAACCAATATATTCCCTGAACTGTTTAGAGAAGCGACTGGCAAGATCAACCCTGGCCTGGAACAAGCCGATATTGATCGCTTGTTGGCAGATGTGAAACTGGCGCTAGATAACGAGGATCTGGGTAAAGCCTTTCAAGAGAAGCTTACCGACCGCTCGAGCGCCAAGCTGATCGACTTTGAGAGTTTCAACAACAATAGCTTCCATGTGGTGACAGAGCTTACTTACCAGAACGGTGATGAAGAGTTCAGGCCCGACATCATCCTGCTCATCAATGGCATGCCGTTGGTATTCATAGAAGTCAAAAAACCCAACAACCGCGAAGGGATATTGGCGGAGCGCGACCGGATCAACAAGCGTTTCCAAAATCCCAAGTTCAAGCGCTTCGTAAACATCACCCAATTTATGATCTTCTCCAACAACATGGAGTACGATGACGGTGAAGTGCAGCCCATTCAGGGCGCGTTTTATGCCAGCCCTTCCTACCACCCGCCCATATTTAACTACTTCCGTGAAGAAGAGGTCCTGAATCTGACGGCCTTGCTCAAGCCGTTATCGGATGAGACGGAATTGAAAGTACTCAAAGACAACAACCTTGAAGTCATCCGCAGCAATCCCGAGTTCATCACCAACAAAGACCCCAACCGTCCGACCAACCGCATTTGTACCTCATTGCTGAGCCGCGAGCGGCTGGCTTTCGTGCTGCGTTATGCCCTGGCCTACGTGTTTGAAACCGACGGCTTACAAAAGCACATCATGCGCTATCCGCAGTTGTTTGCCACCAAGGCCATCGAGCGCAAGCTAAACGACGGGAGTAGAAAAGGCATCATCTGGCACACGCAGGGCAGCGGCAAAACTGCACTTGCCTACTATAACGTGCGCTTTTTAACCGATTATTTCCAGCGACGGCAAGTCGTCCCCAAATTCTACTTCATCGTCGACCGGCTCGACCTGCTGATTCAGGCGCACCGCGAATTCACCAGCCGCGGCTTGACCGTGCACACGATTGATTCGCGCGAAGCATTCAGCCGGGACATCAAAGTTACGCAAGTCATTCACAATCACTCCGGCAAGCCCGAGATCACGGTCGTCAACATCCAGAAATTCAAAGACGACCCGGACGTCGTATCCACTAAAGATTACGACGTCGCTATTCAGCGCGTTTATTTTCTGGATGAAGTGCACCGCAGCCCCAATCCCAAGGGCAGCTTCCTGGCCAACCTGGATCAGTCGGATCGCAACGCGATCAAGATCGGCCTGACCGGTACGCCGCTCTTGGGTGATGACTACAACTCACGCGTCCTATTTGGCGACTATATCCACAAGTACTACTATAACGCGTCTATCGCCGACGGTTACACCTTGCGGCTGATCCGGGAAGAAATCGCCACCCATTATAAAATTGCCCTGCAACAGGCACTGGCAGAAGTAGAAATACAGCAAGGGGACATCGACCAAAAATTGGTCTATGCCCATCCCACCTTCGTCGAGTCGATGCTGGATTACATCATCACCGATTTCGAAAAAAGCCGTGGCGCGCTCAATGATGCCAGCATCGGCGGTATGGTGATCTGTGACAGTTCGGACCAAGCCAAGCAGATGTTTGAGCTATTCAACGCGAAGTATGCAAAAGGCCACTTTTCAGCAGTAGAATCGGTTAATGACGATGACACTCCCTATTCGAAGGCGGCACAGGCGCCCGGCAATTATCGAGTCCAGCGCAAACAGAGCAATCGAGTGACATCCGCGGCTTTGATTTTGCACGATGTCGGCACCAAGGAGGAGCGCAAAGACTGGGTAGAAGACTTCAAAGCCGGCAAAATCGACTTCCTGTTCGTCTACAACATGCTGCTTACCGGCTTTGATGTCAAGCGCCTGAAAAAGCTTTACCTGGGCCGGGTCATCCGCAAACACAACCTGCTGCAAGCCTTGACGCGGGTCAACCGTACCTACCAAGACTTCCGTTATGGCTATGTGGTCGATTTTGCCGACATTCGTCAGGAGTTCGATGCCACCAACAAGGCTTATTTTGACGAGCTGCAAGCCGAGCTTGGCGATGAGATGGCGCATTACTCCAAGCTGTTCAAATCGCAGGAGGAAATCGCCGCCGAAATCGAGCACATCAAGGACGTGCTGTTCCGTTTTAACACCGAAAATGCCGAAGTGTTTTCGCAGCAGATCAGCGCGCTACAACACCGGGAAACCGTACTGGCGCTGAAAAAGGCGCTGGCCGATGCCAAGAGCCTGTACAACCTGATTCGCCTGCAGGGCGAATACGCCTTTCTGGAACGGCTGGATTTCCAAAAACTCAATTGGCTGTATCGGGAAACTAGCAACCATCTCGATCTGCTCAATCTCAAAGAGGCCATCGAGCAAGGCACCGATACCGCCAATTTATTGAATGTGGCGCTGGAAGAGGTGATCTTCAAGTTCACCAAAATCGGCGAAGAAGAACTGGTGTTGGCCGACAAGCTGAAAAACACCCTGCGCCAGACCCGCGAAGCGCTGGCCAGCAACTTCGACCAGCAAGACCCCAAGTTCATCACTTTGAAAGAAGAGCTGGAGCGTCTGTTCAAGAAAAAGAATCTCAGCGAAGTCACTCAGGATGAGATGAACGCCAATATAGACGTGTTGAACAAGATTCATGAGCGAGTCAAAGAACTCAACCGCCAGAACCACCAACTGCGCCAGAAGTATCAAGGCGATGCTAAATACACCCGCATTCATAAACGCTTGCAGGAGTACGGCGGTATCCCGGAATCCGAGCGAAAAATCTTTGAAGCGCTCACCGCGGTGAAACAGGATGCCGATGAGCAAGTATTGCAAAACACCCAGATGCTCGACAATGAAAGTTATTTCGAGCGGGTCATGATGCCGTTGGTCATCCACCGCTTTATGACACAACAACAAATCAAACTCAATCCCGACGCCTCGCGTTATATCAATCATCTGGTCGTCGCGGAATACTTGAAAGAATTTAACACCGGAGCACGTACTTGGTAGAGCTGGAATTTCAACAAAAAACCAAAACCCTGATCGACAGCCTGAAAAGCATCTGCGCCAACTATGGCTTGGGCAACGATGGCAACGAATTCAAAATCATCACCCAGACTTTTTTGTATAAGTTTTTAAACGATAAATTCGCCTTCGAAGCCAAGAAAATCGACGCCTCCCTCGCCAAAGCGGAGAAATGGGAAGAAGCCCTGGTCGCCATGAGCGAAGACGATCTGGAAATGCTGCAATTGCAACTGGGCGCAGATACCGCGCGCTTGAAACCCACCCATTTCATCAGCCACCTGTTCAGCCAGCAGAACGCGCCGGATTTTGCCAAGCTGTTCGACGATACCTTGAGGGATATCGCGATCAGCAACAACGACGTATTCGCAGTCAAAACCGATGGCGGCACCAAGGTGGTGCTGTTCGACCGGCTCAGCCAATACATCGCCGACGAATCCAAACGCGATGCCTTCTGCCGCGCCATCATCAACAAACTGGGGGACTTCAGCTTCGAGCGTATCTTCAACCAAAAATTCGATTTCTACGCCACCCTCTTTGAATACCTGATCAAGGACTACAACAGCAACAGTGGCGGCAAGTACGCCGAATACTTCACGCCGCATGCGGTGGCCCGGATTATGGCCGAAATTCTGGTGCCCAAAGCACAGCAAGGCCAAATCAAAAACGTCAGTTGTTACGATCCGTCAGCCGGTTCCGGCACGCTGCTGATGAACGTCGCCCATGCCATCGGCGAAAACCGTTGCAGCATTTACACCCAGGATATTTCGCAAAAGTCCGCCAACCTGTTGCGTTTAAACCTGATCCTGAACAACCTGGTGCATTCCATCCCCAATGTGATCCAGGGCAACACCCTGCTGCACCCGTACCATAAGGACGGAGCCGAATTGAGGCGTTTTGATTACATCGTCTCCAATCCGCCCTTTAAACTGGATTTCAGCGATTACCGTGACGAGCTGGACACCAAGGCCAACAAGGAACGCTTCTTTGCCGGTATTCCCAAGATCAAAGCCAAGGCCACGGACAAAATGGAAATCTACCAGTTGTTCTTGCAGCACATCATCGCCTCGCTCAAGCCCGGCGGCAAAGCAGCGGTGGTGGTGCCGACCGGCTTTATCACCGCGCAAGCCGGCATCGACAAAGGCATTCGTCAACATCTGGTCAAATACAAAATGCTGGCCGGCGTGGTGTCGATGCCCAGCAACATCTTCGCCACCACCGGCACCAACGTGTCGATTCTGTTTATCGATGCCAGCAATCAAGGCGACGTGGTGCTGATCGATGCGTCCAATCTCGGCGAGAAAATCAAGGATGGTAAAAACCAGAGAACCGTGCTGACGATGGCAGAGGAGCAGCGCATCATCGATGTATTCAATGGCCAGCGGCAGGAAGAGGATTTTTCGGTGGTGGTCAATTATGAGCAAATCGAGGCCAAGAACTACTCGCTCAGTGCGGGTCAGTATTTTGATGTGAAGATTGACTATGTGGATATTATGCCGGAACAGTTTGCCGAGAAGATGAAAGGGTTTAGCGGCAATCTGGAAAGTTTGTTCAGCCAGTCGCGGGAGTTGGAGGTGGAAATCCAAAACCAGATCGCAGGGTTAAAGTTCAATGCCTAGAAATGTCGGATTAGCTTGTAATATTACGACTGGAAAGCTAGATGCCAATCAGGCTGTAAAAGGCGGAGAGTATCCATTTTTTACTTGTGCTCAATACCCAGATACTATCGATAGTTATGCTTTCGATGATGATGTCGTATTAGTTGCTGGAAATAACGCGCAAGGGAATTTCCATGTAAGTCGATTCAAGGGGAAGTTTAACGCTTATCAACGCACGTATGTACTTACTGCTAAAGCAGGATGCAACATTGATTATATTTATTATGCGTTGAAATTAGAATTGAAAAGACTTCGGGAGCGGTCACAAGGCTCACAAACCAAATTTCTGACTATGCCAATATTAACTGGCATACACCTGAAAGATTTGGGGTTTGATGAACAATCTAAAATCGCAAAAGTTTTGACATCAATAGACACCAAAATCAAACTCAACAACCGCATCAACGCTGAACTAGAAGCGATGGCGAAGACCTTGTATGACTACTGGTTTGTGCAGTTCGACTTTCCCTTCGACTTCGCTCAGGGCAAGCCCGATGCCAACGGCAAACCTTACAAAAGCTCCGGCGGCAGAATGGTCTACAACCCAACCCTAAAACGGGAAATCCCAGTGGGGTGGGAAGCAACTAATGTGCAAAAAGTAGCAAATCTGCTTGGCGGCGGAACGCCTACCAAAACAAAACCTGAATTTTGGAATGGTGATATACCATTTTTTACACCAAGTGACTCTGATTCGCGTGTTTACAGCTTAAAAACTGAAGATTACATAACACTAGAAGGTTTAGAAAACAGTAGTACCAAGCTATTTCCAAGAAACACAGTATTCATTACAGCTCGAGGTTCAGTAGGGCGGTTAGCATTAAATGCAGTTCCTATGACAATGAACCAATCCTGCTATGCTCTGCAAGCTAAAGAAGATATTAGCTATACCTATTTATTCTTCTTAACAAAAGAGCTTATTCAACATTTGGAAGTTAAAGCTTCAGGTTCTGTTTTTAATTCGATTGTATCCAATGACATCGAATACACAAACCTAGCTATACCAATCTCTGCTGAAGTAATTAAGGTTTATGCAAAAATTGCTGAGCCGCTATTCAAAAAAATAGAGATAAAAATAAAAGAAAATAGCCAGTTAGAACAATTGCGGGATTGGCTCCTTCCCATGCTAATGAACGGCCAGGTGACGGTGAAACAATGACTTTCGTGTTTCGGCTACTGCTGATCTTTAATGCCACATCGTTATTGGTCATTATTTTTTTAGTTCAAAAAGGGCAGAATTTGGGGAAATTCTTTAGCTCCCCCAATTTTCCCGTGGCAACCCCTAAATGTGATATGCCAAGCAATGGATAGGGAACTCGAATCGATACTGGTATAGAAGCATGCTCAGATGTGGTGTTTCAGTATGACCAGCGGCAGATATCGTATTCGACGGTGCATTCACGAATTTATAATAATGTAAATTTCTCAGTTTGATTTCAAACAAATTATGGTTTTACCGAGGAATATAGGATGAAAACAGTGTTGGTGTGCGGAGCTGGAGTAGATAAGAGCGAAGGGATCAATATGCCCCTTGCAGCTGAATTGGTGCCAAAAATTCGTGAATTCCTCAAGTCAACCGAAGTTGGACAGGAAATTGATATAACCCTTCGTCAGATCATTCCTAATCTTCGCTTTAGCTACGATAAATTTGTGAAAGAGGCTGTTGAAAAGCTTTCGAATGAATTTCGGGGGCAGGTTGCCGAGATTGTTGATCGGATCGGTCAGGAACTAAAAGAAGAAGAGCTTGATGGTAAAGATGCCAAACTCGGTAAATTGATTATTGCGCTGCTCGTCAAAATCCAAAAATTGCAAGATGATGTGAAACTTGATCAAGAAACTGAGGCTTTAATCAATGAAGTATTTGAAGGAGCCATACCCGTCGAAGACGACAATATCATTCAACTACCTAAGCTGACATTTACCGACGTTTTTAATAACGTTATGCGCGCAATCTTCGAACGAAGCTTGGAAGAGCCTAACCATCGGATTCTGAAACACGTTCGAGGTAACCTGATGGATTTTGAGCGTCTTTTAATGGATAGCTTTATTGGGTTTTATACCAATAACGAGCCGCAAATGAAGACGTACATGTACTTGTCATGGACATTGTGGGCCTACCTGAAACATTGCGAACAAAACATTGCCCATGACAACATACCGTTTTACTCAAATATTCCGAGCGGATGGGATTTAGTTACACTCAACTACACGTCTTTTGCTAGACGGATAAAAGGTGATAGAGCGCATTATTTTCATGGTGGATTGGATAGCTTTATCAGAATGCGTGATCGCCAGCTTGTGTCCGTTGATGGATACGCAAACCTTGATATACCTAAATTCTTTTCAGAAACCGTTCAAGCCAATACGACATTTAACAAAAACAAAAGGCCGAATTGCGTTGTGCCATCAATTGTACCGCCATTGAAAATGAAGCCCGTGCTGTCAAATACTTTTATTGAGGTATGGTATCGATCCAAACAAGCGTTTCAGGATGCAAAAAAGATCATCGTCGTTGGCTACTCGTTCAATTATGCTGATGAACATTTCAATGATCTGATACGTTGTAATAAGGACAAGCAAATTATTGTTGTCGATCCTTTTGCCGAAGGTGTTTTGGGAAACCTGCAGAATATTTTTTCTCATGGAAAAGAGGATTACGTTGTAAGTAAATTTCAAGAAAAGCAAAGCTGGACGAAAGATAGTCTTAGAATCGTCAAGGCAACTGCAACACAAATCGAGTGGGATTCTGTTTAAATTAAATTTCATATTTTGAGATTAACGGAATGGGCATGAGGTATCAGGCAAGATTTACCGGCTGGCAAAACCTTACTCTGGAAGACTTAATGGTGGCCTAACGCAAAGCCAAGGCGGATTATTTCTTGAAAATACTTCGTGAATGGAACCTTACATGACCATTCCTCCCGATCCTAAGATTTATCATATCGTTCATATTGACCGGCTTGCCTCAATCATCGCTGCGGGAGAGTTATTATGTGATGCCAAAATGGTGGTGCAAAATGACGCTGGTACGACGATTGGGATGAATAACATTAAACAGCGCCGTTTGCAAAAGACACTTACCAGCTACCCAAACTTACATGTGGGAGATTGTGTACCGTTTTACTTTTGTCCCCGGTCTATCATGTTGTATTTAATTCACCAAACCAATCATCCTGAACTGGCGTATCGTGGGGGACAAGGACCGATTTTGCATCTGTAGGCAGATTTGCACGCGAGCGTCGCATGGGCACAGCAACAACAACGCAAGTGGGCTTTCACGCTGTCAAACGCGGGTTCTTACTTTTTTGAAGATCGCCGTGAGCTTGCTCAGTTAAATGAGCTAGACTGGCAAGCTATTCAGGCTACTCAATGGCAGCGCTGTAAAGAAGGTAAGCAGGCGGAGTTTCTAATGGAAGGCAGTTTCCCTTGGCATTTGGTAGAATTAATTGGCGTCCATTCGCAACAGACGTATCAACAAGTGATGAATATTCTAAAAATGGCGCAATACCGCCCACCGGTGACAATTAAACCTGCGTGGTATTACTGAGGAGGCCGGAAAATGATTGAATTTACTCGTGGTGACATTTTGCAAGCGGATGTAGAAGCCATCGTTAATACTGTCAATTGTGTGGGTGTGATGGGGCGTGGCATTGCATTGCAGTTTAAGAAAGCCTGGCCGGAAAATTTCAAAGCCTACGCAACGGCTTGCAAGAATAACGAAGTTCAGCCAGGCAAGATGTTTGTGTTTGCTATCCAGCAGCCCGCCAACCCACGTTATATCATTAACTTTCCTACCAAGCGCCACTGGCGTGATGCTAGCCGCATGGAAGATATTGATTCTGGCCTTGAGGCGCTGGCAGCAACCATAAGGGAAAAGCACATTCAATCGATTGCCATTCCTCCGCTAGGGAGTGGGTTAGGCGGCCTGGATTGGAATCAGGTGAAGCAGAAAATTGAACAGGCCTTGAGCGCGTTGTCTGATGTGTATGTGCTGATCTATGAGCCTCAAGGCGCACCAGAAAACGACAGAATGGCGCGCACTTCAACTGTACCGAAAATGACGGCTGGCCGAGCGGTTTTAATCGAGCTCTTACAACGTTACTTGGCAGGCCTATTGGACCCAACCATTTCTTTGTTGGAAGTCCATAAATTGCTGTATTTTATGCAGGAGGCTGGTCAGCCGTTGCGTTTGAAATTTCAAAAAGCCCCTTACGGGCCTTATGCTGAAAATCTTCGGCATGTACTCAACGCAATCGAAGGGCATTTTATCTCAGGTTATGCCGACGGTGGAGATGCACCTGATAAGCCGTTGCAATTGATGCCGGGTGCCATTGGAGAAGCAAATGCCTTTTTGGAGAAACATCCCCAGACACGTGAGCGCTTTAACAAAGTCTCTCAGCTTGTAGAAGGGTTTGAATCCCCCTTTGGCTTAGAACTTTTGTCTACGGTGCATTGGCTCTGTAAATACCAGCAGGCTGCCACAATAGGGGATGTTGTTAAGGCAACTTACGCATGGAATCAGCGTAAATGCCAATTTACTCCAAGGCAAATCGAGCTGGCGGTAAATGTTTTAAGCCGCTATCACTGGTTGCCTGCTCAAAATTGATGAGTACTTTTGTCTAATATAATAGATTTGATTGTGAAGCAAGTTTTGTTCTTAACAAAATCTTCTTATTGTAATCTTCAAATTTTAGTGGGCTAAACCTGAGCTACAAGATAGCAAAGCGAGGGTGAAATTTCAGGGTGAGGTCGATGCGCTGATGATGCTGTGCTGGAATCAGGGCTGGGAAGCTTTCGTTTCCTTTATCGAATCTGCCGCTCTGGACGTGCATGCGGGATCTGGCTCGGGTTCGGGGAGGGAACAATGACTTTGTGATTGCCGCACCTTGAATATTGATGCCTTGCGAGCTTTCCAAAACCGCGCCAAGCGTTGGCCGCAAGATGGCGAAAAATTCAAACAAGTGTCAGAAGGCGCTGTATATAAAAAAGACTTGCGATTTGTTTGATATATACTCATCACACTTCAAAATTCGGTTTTTATCATCCCTCATCCAAACTTCTCCCAGCGGGAGAAGGTATAGCTACCGAATTTTGAAGTGCGATGAGTATACAATGAAATGCAATGACGCCATCGAGAACTTCCTCCTTATTTTACTAAAGCCAGCTTCGCCAATAAATCTACTGTGCGTCCCAATCACTGCGTTGAGCAATACTCGTTTCCCGCCTATCTACTTGATAGGTGCTACGCTCAAACTCTGTTTCACCGAAAGGCGTCAAGCTGGTGTTATCGAAACTCGCTACGTTCGTTTCTTCATCTTTGCGTTCGCTCCGCCTTATTCCAAGGAAACCGAGCAGGCCGATGCCAACAAGAGCGAGCATGTCAGGCTCGGGAACAGCGGCGGCTGACGCTGCCTCGATGACAGTGCCGCTCAGGTTGAGCGTCAGGTAGTTATCGAAGAGATAGCGGCTGGCGGATGCGCCAATATTTGCGTCCGACAAGCTGAGATGATAGGTTGCATTGAATGTTCCCGGATTGGAGGTGTCGATGAAGGCAAGGAAATCATTGTTATCTCCTGCTTCCAGGCCGAAAAATTGAGTGAGGTTAGTGGTCAGTACCGAGGTATGCCCAGCACCACTGATAAGATCCAGATCCAGTCCGGCACGTTCACCTAACAGATTAAACAGATTGAAGCTGAGTGAAGCAACGGGGTCTCCTGCATAGAGATGACCAAAGTTTAGATTGAGCTCTGTTACCACCGAGTCTGCGGCAAAAGAGGCTTGCGCGTGTTGCAGATAGTTGTATACCAGGCTGTAGCTGGTAGTAAGATCGGTCAGGTAAGAAGGGTCGTTATTGACATTTGAGCTGCTGATACTCGCCGTCAGCGTTTCGCCAGGTAGGCCCCCATGACTCCGATTCGCAATCAGTGAGGTATCAACCTGAGAATTTAAGCTGCCTGACCCAACCCAACTGTTAAGCGCTGTACTATTGGTGATGGTTTGTGAAGGGGAAAGCCAGGAACTGGATGTGCCATCGTTTGGGCCGTTGTGCTTGGATGCGGTATTCAGAGCGCCCGACACATTCAGCCCGTCGATTCCATGCCAGATAGTGCTCACCGTTGCGGTGCCTCCTGTAGGCGTACTGCCGTCAGCACGCAAGTAGGTGGAGCTGCTGCCGGGTGTTATGGTTGCGGTGACACTCATCAGCACGCCATAGCTCGAATTAAATTGGCTGATGACAGGGCTTGTGGATTGACTGGTATTCACAAAACTTGAGCTGGTGGTGCTATCCGAGACACTCAGATTGGCGCCGCTTAGCAGGATGTTGCCACCCGTTACGGTTGTGGTGAGAGGGATGGCTTGCACGCTAGCACTAAATGCTAAAGCCACGGCCAGTATCGTGGGCTTAAAGGGGGTTCTTAGAGGCACCATTTGTAAAATACTCCTGTTGGTTACACAATGTCAGCCATTGTGGCCAATTACCCATACTGCGCCTATCGTACCGAGGTACATCGTACTTTGGTCTAATCCGGGAGCAGCATGATCCGATGAGCGAATTAACGTAGGTGATAAGGTTAAGCAAGCATGAGGAATCTTTGGTATTGCGGATTTGTAATGGCCTCTATTGGGGTGATGATGGGATTATCTGGTCTGATAGCTGCCCAGGATAGTGCTGTCATCGAATTTAGAAATAAGGGGGAGATGGTCGGAACGCTGCGGCTGGATGAATTTGATAAGATTGCAACCGCAAGCCCTCTCAGGATTTTCGAGGCGCATGAGCAAAGAGCGCGTATTTATCAGGCTTATCCCGCCCGGCAACTTTTCGATCAAGTTTTTGGAGAGGAATGGAGAGCAGCAGAAGAGATCGTCTTTCTCTGCGAAGACAACTATCAGCCCAGCATTCCGGTGGCCAAGTTTCTTGCTTATGATGCCTATTTCGCTTTTGCCAGCGCAGACGATTCGCTGTTTATGCTGACTAATGTGTTGCAGAACAATGAAATGGTCAAACTAGGGCCGCTTTATTTGGTATGGGATAATCTGAAGTCATCTGAATTACGCGAAGAAGGGGCAGTAGACATGCCTTATCAAGTGATAGGGATTGAACTTGCCTCTTTTGCGGCTCGTTTCCCCAAGCTGTTTCCACCCGTCAAGGCATCTCAAGAAGTGCAACGGGGTTTTCTGCATTTTCGCAAATACTGTATCGCCTGTCATACGATCAATGGTCAGGGCGGCGGCAAGGCGCCTGAATTGAATTATCCGCTCAGCGTGACCGAGTATATCAAGCCGGAATACCTAAAGCGCTGGATGGATAATCCATCCAGTATCCGCTACAACACAGCCATGCCAGCCCTTGCAGCGGAGACCCCGGCGCGGGAAAAGGTGATGGAAGAAATCATTGCTTATCTGCAAGCGATGCGCACTGTCAAGCGTGCGCCGGGCAAAGCACCCGAGTAATCCGCCAGATCTAATTGACGTACTTTATATTTTTGAGAGGAGTCATATCCAGCCATGCATGAAATCAAGACCCTCTTGCTTTTTCTGGTAACGGCAGTCGCCGAGATTGCCGGCTGCTACTTGCCCTATCTCTGGCTCAAGGAGGGGAAGAGCGTATGGCTGCTTGTTCCGGCGGCCATCAGTCTTGCGTTATTTGCCTGGCTGCTTGCTTTACATCCCACTGCGGCGGGTCGCGTGTATGCCGCATACGGCGGCGTCTATGTTTTTGTGGCAATACTCTGGCTTTGGGGGGTGGATGGAATTAAACCTACGGCATGGGACTTGGCTGGATCCCTGGTTGCGTTAACGGGTATGGCTATTATTATGTTTGCACCCAGAGATACCTAGCTGTTTGTGCAGCCGCCCTGCTACAGTGAATAAACACGTGCCTGCTATCACCATTCAGTCCTCATTCCAACTGACCCGTTTCCATCCCGCGCAGGATGTTCAGGGCAAGCCCTTTGGCTTCCTGGAAACTTGACCGGTGGGTGACGATAATCGTAACGACACTCTTTTTGTCCCTGGTCCGTCGACAATGCACGGCAAGGTTATAGTCGTCGTTGACAAGCGCAACATCATCCGCACGTTTAAGGGTTTGCCCTGTGATTTCAGAAGCGATAGCGGTGTATGCCCGACTCAGACAGTCTTTTTTACCATGGTTTAACGGCAGCACAGCATAAAAAAGAGAGGGTGAGGCGCTTTCTGCCTGTTTGATTGGGGTCGTGAATAGAATGGCACAAATGACCAGTAAGGATCGCATCAATGTGGCGGCTTGCATAGGCATAACATTTTCTCCAGAAAAGCACTTCCAGCTTCCTCGAGTCCTGGTTGCTCTTTGTTGCAAGGAAGTACTGCGTCATATTATGCAATACTCCCTGTCTCCTGCGAGAGCAATTTCTGTCTGACTATGGCCTATTCGCACGGAATGCTTGCCCCTCCACGTGATCATTATCTAACGAGGGTTTTTTTGGCCAGGATCAGCGATTTTCTTCTTGATAGTTTGTCAGTAACCCCGCCACGATAATAATGAGCCCCATGGCAATATAAAAATTCCGGGCGACAGCTTCGTCAGCAAAACCCAGGATAAAGGGGATCGCCACCAGAACGGGGCCAACAATGCGCTCGATCCAGCCATGCAGGGTGAAAGCAAGCATCTTGAAAATGCCAAGGGAGAAATCCGAAGCCAGGGTAACCGTCAGATGAACCGCGGCCAATCCATATGCCAGCATGGCAGGTATTTGACTTAAATCTAATAGGGTGGGGGCCAGTAAGAATATGACAACTGTCAGAAAATCCAAATAGCCATGGTTGCGGGCTGAAATTATTTTCATTTGACTGCTCCTTTCATTGATGATGGGTAACAGTCCGCACTCTAATATAGCGTATTGACAGTGTCTGTTAGCCAGACAACAGTCGTTTAGCCCGAATATTTCATAAATTCGCGTTAGGGTGAGTATCGCTGCATCCGGGTTTAATCAAGTGATCCATTACTGATCAATGTGGTGTCGTTGATACAAATTTGCTCGCGTGTATAGTCCAGTATCCCTCGACTTCTGAAATCATTCATGATCGTGCTGACCACGGAACGGCTGGCGCCGACTAAATCCGCCAGCTCCTGTTGCGTGAGGAAAATTTCGAGGGCATATCCATGCGTGCATCGTGCTCCAAATAATTGGGCCAGTTCCAGCAGCATTGCGATAACCCGTTTCTCGACTGGCTGGGTAAGAATAGCCCTGAGCTTGCGCTCGATTTGTTGCTGACGGGTATAGATCGCCTCGAAAACGGACCATGACCACTCTGGCCAACGAGACATCAATTGCTTGAAATCCTCATGTCCGATCTGATAAAACACGACCTTTCTCAGGGCCTGTGCGCTTTCTTCCATCGATTGACTGACAGCATCCCGCTGCAGGCGGCCGATGATGTCTCCTCGCTGTAGCAGGGCAAGCGTCAGCTCGTTTCCTTGTATTGTGAGATGTGAGAGTTTAACGATACCTTCTTTAATCCAGAAGAAACCCGCGCAACGCTCTCCCTGACGATAAAGAAAATGTTTGCCAGGAATTTCGATTTCCTGAATAGAAGGGCATTCTTTCTGCCATTGCTCCAGCTTCCACTCGAGGAGCGGCTTGAGTAATCCAGCCTTTGTATTGCCCGGTTTTAACGAAGACATCGACTATTCCGGTTTCCTGCTAGCAAGTTTATCGCTTGTTTCCCCACAGTTGGGTAAGGCGTGCATCACGACCACATCTGCTACGATAGTATGAGTAGCGGACAGGATTTTTGAGGTAGTAATCCTGGTGATATTCCTCCGCTGGATAGAATGCTGTGGCAGGCAATATTTCGGTTACGATAGGTTGATTAAAACGGCTGGAAGCGACAAGTTCTGATTTAGAGGCTTCTGCCAGCTGTTGTTGGTGACTATCACGATAAAAAATGGCGCTACGATATTGCGAGCCGTGATCACAAAACTGAGCGTCTGGTGTCAAGGGATCGATCGTCGGCCAGTAAGCGGCAAGCAAGCTGGCGTAATTGGTTTTAGCCGGATCAAAATAGATCTGTACGGCTTCGATGTGACCGGTTTTGCCTTTGCTGACCTGCTCATAAGTAGGATTGGCTATTTTTCCGCCAATGTATCCCGAGATAGTGGCCACCACGCCCGGTACCTTATCAAAATCCGCTTCTGTACACCAGAAACACCCCCCTGCAAAGATTGCGATCTCCAGGGTGGTCTCTTCCGATGGGTTTCTGGATTGATAGTTAGCTCCGGCCAGAAGCTTAGGATCCGATTGCTGGCACCCAGCAAGCGCAATCACCGTCAAGAGTATCCCGATGCCTGATCTTCGGTAAGTTATGCAGCGCAATTTCGTCCACCACGTTATCACCTTGTTATCCCCTAAGCTCAGGGAGCGCTTCTTCTTTCGGGATAAACCGGAGCGCCAAGCCATTGTTGCACCAGCGCTCGCCGCGAGGTGGCGGGCCATCATTGAAAACATGCCCCTGATGTCCGCCGCAGCGTGCGCAGTGATATTCGGTGCGAGGCCAGATCAGCATGAAATCACGTTTTGTCCCTGTGTGGCCGGCAATGGGCTGGGTAAAACTGGGCCAGCCCGTACCACTCTCATATTTATGTTCGCTCTCGAATAACGGTAAATAGCAGGCAGCACAAATGTAAGTGCCATCGCGATGCTCTTTATTGAGCGGACTGCTTTCGGGGCGCTCGGTGTCTTCTTCGAATAGCACGCGATAAGCTTCCGGGGATACCAATGAACGCCACTCTTCGTGCGGCTTCTTGAGGGGTGTGACCGTAATGGGATCGATTTTGATTTTCGTGCTCCTTTCTTCTTCAGCGCTTAACTCACGCGAACAGGATGATATAAAAGGCAGCGTTGCCAATGCAATAAACCCTTCCAGCAAAGTGCGTCGTTTCATAATGAATTCTCATTTTTTTCAACTAAATCAGCAAAAATTTGATTGTGAGTGCACAGTATAGTTCATAACAAGTGCAATCCTTTCTTTGGGCCGGCTTGCTTCAGGGCCGCTTTCTAGGGAGAAGGCGCCTTACGGGGCGCGATAGGAAATATGAATATTTTATGGCAATCACCGGCAAAGTCCAGATAACCGGTGCAAGTGGTAAGCAGCCCCGCCCACAGGGCGGGGGCACGAAGAGTGAAGTGGGATTATTGACAGCCTGAGTCTGCAAAAATAACTTCCCAGTTCATGGAGTTACCGCGCTGATTCATGACCACATTGTATTCTTGACCATCGACCAACACGCAGGGGATCACTAATTCACCCGCAGCGAGATCTGCGCGTGCTATGGAAGGAGTAAATGGCACATCTGGCAAGCAGGCGCTCACATCATATTTGACATAGCTGTTTTCTGCAGCACCGGGTATTGGTAATCCTGCTGGCGCTTTAAGCGTTGCCACATAAAGATCATTGCCGGCTAATTTTACATCGACTGCACCAGGCAGAGGAATTTCTATGCCAGCCGAGCTTCCCGAACTAAAAACGCCATTATTATAAGTGCAGGATAGCTGTTCACTGGATGGATCTGGCAGGATAGTCAGACTAGTGCCCGTTGCCATGAAAACCGCGTGTCCTTTAGCGATGGTCATCTGATCGGCATGGCTCGAGAGGGAGAGTGCTGAACCTATTACTGCAAAACTTAATGATAAAAACAGATTTTTCATACGCTTCCTAAAAAGTTAAAAGGTTTTGAATTCAACTATCAAATTGCACACCTGGTGGTGTATGCGTAGGATTATTTTGCGATTCCTCCTTTTTTCATTTTATATAAACCTGACTTCAAACAAAGCGGCGATATCAGGGGATTACAGGCTTTTTCTCATTGTTTGAGCTGACATCATCATTCCTTAGCATTGCTTTTTGTGCACTGAAAGCAGTGTCATCGAATAAATTTAGTAGGGCGGTGAGGGGGGAGGACTACCTGGCGGCGGCGGTGGATAGCTTCCTGAAGGAGCGCGCTGGGGAGCAGATCCATCATAGCTACCGCCACTTGGGGATCCCTCATTGATGAATCGGCCTGGAGAGGGAATGCGATGACCATTCGCATACATACACTGCATATAAGCTGCATCATAGCGTTGCTGACCGATCTGGCCGGAAGATCGTGCGGCGCTGCTTCCAGTCAATCCTCCCGCTAATAATCCGCTGCCCGCACCAATGGCAGCGCCACGTCCGCCTCCAAATGCGGCGCCTGCGATGGCACCCAATGCAGTGGTAACAGCGGCACTTTCCATTCCACTCAATATGGATGCCTGCCGGGGCGTCTGACCACTGATTTGCTCGTTGGCAAATTGCCTACAGAGATAGTCGTCAGCTCTAAATTGATCAAAGGTTTTATTTGCAGCAGGTAAAACCATGACACTCGGACCCGTTGGTACGTGTACGCAGGCTGTTAGCAGAGCGAGAGGCAGCAAAATCGATAATTTGGCAATTCCAGGCATAACTAGATTTCCTTTAATGATGTGATTAAGAAGGCTGTGGAGGAACTTTTAGCCAGCCTCCTGGACACTTTCTGACATAAGGATAATACCCTTCTGGGTTTCGACAGTAGTACCAATAATTGGTTTTTGGCGCAGGAGTAGATCGTGAAACATGCTGTTGCTGGATATAAGCTGGTTTTCCAGGGGGGGCAATGATCATCGCAACCGGCAATACTGGCGTGGCCGCAACGACTGCAGGAAAACCACCCAATGGATAGTAACCTCCCAACCGGTTATAGGGGCCAAAGCCAGCACGGCCAAAAGGAACAGGGCTACTATAAAAACCCATCTCCCCAAAAGAACTGAAGCGGCTGTAGATGCCAAAACTCCTATCAGGAGCAAAACCACCCAACCCATAATAACCAAAGCTTCCGAAAGGAGGCGCATAAGGCATAAAGGGACTAAAAGGCCCAAATCCCAATCCCAGCCCCAGTCCGACACCTAGGCCGAGGCCAATATCAAATCCATCATGATGGTGGTGGTGGTGATGATGTCCATGAGGGTGGTCCCAATTATTGTGATGATGTTCAGAGTGATGATCAGGCCCGCTATTCTGAGCCGATTGAACATTATGGATATTAATATTCTGAGTAGGGGAGTCACCCTGAGCAGCGGCATGGCCTTGGGCGGACTGATCTCCCTGAACTGACCCACCTTCCTGGGTAGATTGAGCCATTTGGGTAGATTCGCCAGTCTGTACAGGCGAGCTATCTTGAGTGGTTTCATCGTTCTGGGCAGCTTGATTTGCGGGTGCCGATTCACCATCCTGAGAGGTTTGATCAACCTGGGCGGACTCGTCGGTCTCAGTTGCTTCAGCGGAGGGATTATCCTGAGCAAGCTCAGCTTCCCCGGAGGATTGATCCAGCCCGGCAGATTCATTCTCTGGCATGGGCAGGTTATCCTGATCAGATGCGCTCATCTCGACAGCCTGCTCATCTTGAATCGACACTTCTTCTTGGGTAAATTCTTCGCTTTGAGCAGGCTCAATATCCTGGCCTGAGCCATCCTCTACCGCAAAATCGTTCGGTTGCTCAAAATCATCCGCTTGATCAAAGTCTCCACCCTGACCAGGATCATCCGCTAATTCAAAATCTTCCTGTTGATCAAAGTCACTGTCCGGGTCAAAAGTATCGCTCTGATCGAAATCTCCACCTTGGTAAGCGTCATCACCTTGACCAAAAGCACCTTGGTCAAAATTGCCTCCAAGGTCTCCGCCCTGGTCAAAGTCACCACCATCGAAATCGCCGCCATAATCACCCCCGGAATCTCCACCCCCATCAAAACCACCCCCATCCCGATCAGCAGCCCATAGTGGACCTGCCGATACCAAGCCAATCAGAGCGATGGCCATACAAATCAATTTGAGTTTCTTCATATCAAGCTCTAGTTGGGTCTGATGGAGTTAACCCGAATAGTTCACAAATTGGCACGTGCCCTCACTTGTCTTTTGATTAATAAGAAAGATTTTGCTCAGTCGGGTGTATGAATCACTACACCCCTCTTTCTCAAAACTTCCCTGTTAATCAAAATCCTGCGTGATCATCACGTGAATTTATTAAATATTCGGGTTAAGCAAATGATTAAATTAAACAGCATGAGTGATTTCCATTGTGTCTGGTTTACTGGCTCAGCAATCCGCATGCATGGGCTATGCAGGGCATTGATCTTATCTTATCGAGCTGATCCTGAATGAATGCTGAATGCGTTATCTTCGCTATTGAGATGGAAACAAATCTCATACCTGGAAAGCAAAGCGTGCAATTTCTAGATTGTCCGGATCATACATGCTACATTGAGTACCAGAGCATTTGTCTGGAGGACACGCTCGATAGAGCCTCTTGTCCTGAATGACAAATTACTTTCAGTACGATGCGTAACTTCTCGTCCATGGTTAGAAAGGAATGAGCATGAGGGCATGGTCGAAGCTATGGAATATTTTCTGCTGTTATTCAAGGAAAATAACGCTGAGGAACAAGACGAGTTGGCTATTCATCATGGTTGGCTTAAGCGGATGTGCAGTAGGGCCGGATTACCGGCAGCCCGCACCCGCAATTCCTGATCATTGGCAAGCAGCGCAACGGGAGATCGATGAATGGCCCAGTCCAGTAGCACTGAAACCAATAGATCCAGAGACGCTCAGAAATTGGTGGAAGAATTTCGGGGATGCCCAACTGGACAGCCTGATGGATCGGGCTTTGTCAGATAATCTTGATGTCAAAATAGCCGTGGCGCGCATCGACCAGGCCCGTGCCGATCGCCGTGCCATTCGCGCGGAGCTTTTTCCCAGTGTTGACGCAGCGGCAGGTGCTCAGCGTCAAGATAATCCCTTCCCCGGCTTGGCACCCGACATCAAATTCAATTTGTTCGAGCTGGGTTTTGATGCCTTGTGGGAAATCGATCTGTTCGGTCGTTTACGGCGCCGATTGGAGGCGGCTTCCGCCGATCTGGCTGCCGTAAAGGAGCAATACAACCAAGCCCTGGTGACGTTAACCGCCGATCTGGCGCGTAGCTATATCGAATATCGCAGTTTTCAGAATCAATTGCGCATTACCCGCGCCAACCTGGCTGCCCAACAAACCACGCAGGAGCTAACGGAGACGCTCTTCAAGGAAGGGGTCGGAACCCGCTATGACGCTGTGCGGGCGCGCGCGCAAACTGAAAATACCCGAGCTCAGATTCCTGGTTTAGAAGGAAGTTTGATTGCAGCACTTCGGCAATTGGAAGTGCTGGTAGGACAACAACCGGGAACGCTTGTGATTGAGCTGGATGAGCCGGGCGCCGTACCGATGGCGCCCGGGCGAGCAATCCTGGTTTCGCCTGCAGAGACCCTTCGTCACCGTCCTGATCTGCGCATTGCCGAGCGCCGGCTCGCTGCTGCCACGGCCATGCAGGGGGCCGCGATCGCAGAGCTCTTTCCACGGCTATCGCTGTCAGCCTTTCTGGGTTTGCGCAACACGGAGCTCGATGCGTTGTTCAGATCGGCCGCTTTTTCCTATGGCGCTTCTGCTAGTCTTTTGCAGCCATTGATCAATTTCGGCCGCATTCGGGCTGGAATCGATCTGGCAGATGCGCGGCAACAGGAAGCTTATCTGGCATTTGAAAAGACCGTGCTGGAAGCGCTGCAGGAAATGGAGACTGCCATGACGCGCTATCTCAAGGAAGAAGCGCGGCGACAGGCATTGGCGCGCGCTGTGACGGATTTGCGCGAAGCGGTACGGCTATCACAGCTGCGTTTTCAGGTAGGCACCATATCATTTCTGGATGTGCTGGACACTCAGCGCACGCTTTACGCTGCCGAGATCGAGCTGGCTCGTTCCGAAGAGAAGGCTTCTATTGATCTGATCGCAGTCTATAAAGCGCTGGGCGGCGGTGCGGATGTTGTCGTGCCACAAGCGGAAACCACTTCGGAGGGGCTATGAGTAAACAGATCAAAACGGCGCTGATGGTTGTTTTTGCTGTCATCGTGGTAGTTACGGCATGGTGGGTGCTTCGCCCTGCTGGCCTGCCTGCCGGGATTGCCGCAGGTAACGGCCGTATCGAAGCAACTGAAATCGACATTGCCACCAAGACCGCCGGTCGTATCGTCGAGGTTCTGGCAAGAGAAGGTGATTTTGTGCAGGCCAACGCGATACTTGCACGTATGGATACACAAGTACTGCTCGCTCAGCAGGCTGAAGCAGAAGCGCAAGTTCGTCGTGCCGAGTATGCCTATCAAACGGCGCAAGTCATCGTGATACAGCGTGAAAGTGAACGAGCCGCTGCGCAGGCGGTGGTCGCCCAGCGCCATGCCGAGCTTGATGCTGCGCGCAAACGCCTGAGGCGCACGCAAACACTTGCGGGTGAAGGCGCTGCGGCCAAACAGGAACTGGATGATGATCGTGCCCGGGTACTGAGTGCACAGGCTGCTGTCAGAGCGGCGCAAGCCCAGGTTGCCGCGACAAACGCAGGGATCGAAGCAGCAAAATCGCAAGTGGTGGAATCGCAATCGGTCATTGCCGCCACCCAAGCGACGGTGACGCGCCTGCAGGCAGATATCGACGACAGTGAATTGAAGGCGCCACGTGATGGCCGCGTACAGTATCGCGTTGCTGAACCCGGTGAGGTACTGGATGCCGGCGGGCGGGTGCTGAATATGGTCGATCTTGCTGATGTTTATATGACTTTCTTTTTGCCTACTGAGGCTGCAGGCAAAGTAGCGCTCGGCAGCGATATCCGCCTCGTGCTGGATGCCGCGCCTAACTATGTGATTCCGGCGAAAGCCAGTTTTGTTGCCAGCGTCGCCCAGTTTACCCCGAAAACAGTGGAGACCGAGAGTGAACGCCTGAAACTGATGTTCCGCGTGCGTGCGAGAATCGATCCCGTACTGCTGAAACAGCATCTCGAAAAGATCAAGACCGGTGTGCCCGGCATGGCTTACGTCAAGCTTGATCCTGCGCTTGCCTGGCCTGCAGAACTTGAGGTCAGGTTGCCGCAATGAGTACCGGTGTTCTAGATATGGCAGCAGCGCCAGTGGTTCGCGTGCGGGATGTCAGTCTAAGCTATGGCAATAACCTTGCCCTCGATAGTCTCAATCTGGAGATTCCTGCCAACTGCATGGTGGGCCTGATCGGCCCCGACGGGGTAGGTAAATCCAGCCTGATGTCATTACTGACCGGTGCTAGGGCGATACAGCAAGGCCAGATCGAAGTATTGGGCGGTGACATTAGTGATGCTGCGCATCGTCGCACGGTGTGTCCACGCATTGCTTACATGCCACAGGGATTGGGCAAGAATCTCTATCACACCTTGTCGGTATTCGAGAACATCGATTTCTTCGGCCGTTTATTTGGTCATGAACAGGTCGAACGCCAGCAGCGTATTGATGAGCTGCTCGAAAATACCGGTCTTGCACCGTTCCGGGACCGGCCAGCAGGCAAGCTATCAGGCGGCATGAAACAGAAGCTAGGCTTGTGTTGCGCACTGATTCACGATCCTGACCTGCTGGTGCTGGATGAGCCGACCACCGGGGTTGATCCACTGTCGCGCGCCCAGTTCTGGGAGTTGATCGAGCGTTTGCGCAGGCGCCATAACGGCATGAGCGTGCTCGTCTCCACTGCCTACATGGATGAGGCGGAGCGCTTCGACTGGCTGGTGGCGATGGATGCGGGCAAGATCCTCGCCACCGGCACTGCGCTGGAACTGCGTGCACGCACCGGCGTTGACACGCTGGAGGCAGCGTTCATCCAACTGCTACCGGAGGAAAAACGCAAGGAACACAAGGCCGTGGTGATTCCGCCGCGAGACACTGAGGGTGTCCAGGAAATCGCCATCGAAGCGCATGATTTGACCATGCGTTTCGGTGATTTTGTTGCGGTCGATCGGGTCAATCTGCATATCGCGCGCGGTGAGATCTTCGGTTTTCTCGGCTCCAACGGTTGCGGCAAATCAACCACGATGAAGATGCTAACCGGCTTGCTGTCCCCGAGTGAAGGCGAAGCGCGGCTGTTCGGTCAGGTTCTTGACGCCGCTAACCTGGCGACGCGGAAGCGTGTAGGCTATATGTCGCAGGCGTTCTCGCTGTATTCTGAATTGACCGTGCGGCAAAACCTGGAGCTGCATGCAAAGCTGTTTCACTTGCCCGATACCGATATTCCTGCACGTGTTGCCGAGATGGCTGAGCGTTTCGTGCTCGGTGCAGTCATGGACAGGCTTCCTGACGCTATGCCGCTCGGCATGCGCCAGCGCTTGTCTCTGGCGGTGGCGGTCATTCACAGGCCGGACCTGCTGATCCTCGATGAGCCAACCTCCGGTGTCGACCCGATAGCGCGCGACATGTTCTGGCAGCTCATCATCAATCTTGCCCGTCGCGACCAGGTCACCATTTTCATTTCTACCCACTTCATGAATGAAGCCGAGCGCTGCGACCGCATCTCGCTGATGCACGCCGGCAAGGTGCTTGCCAGCGACACCCCCGCCGCGCTGATCAAGCGCAGTGGCTATGCCACATTGGAAGAAGCCTTTATCGATTACCTGAAGGAAGCGAGCGGGTGCGAGGACGAACCAGTGAGCGGGCCACTGACACCCGCCGCTGGCACCGCTGCTCCGGCGCATGGCCATGCCGCCAGAATCAGCACTCGCTTCAGTCTGTTGCGACTGTTCAGTTACACCCGGCGCGAGTCGCTCGAACTGCGCCGTGACCCGATTCGCGGCTCGATTGCGCTGCTCGGCACGGTGTTACTGCTGTTCATCATGGGCTATGGCATCAGCTTGGATGTGGAGAATCTGCGCTTTGCCGTGCTCGATCGTGATCAGACTGCGCTCAGCCAGAACTATGCACTTGACCTGGGCGGTTCACGTTACTTCATCGCACAGCCGCCCATTGCTGATTATGACGAGCTTGACTGGCGCATGCGCAGCGGAGAGCTGAGCCTGGCACTGGAGATTCCACCGAATTTTGCGCGCGATCTGGCACGTGGAGATAACGTCAGGATTGGCGCCTGGATCGACGGCGCGATGCCAAGCCGCGCCGAGAACGTGCGCGGCTATGTGCAGGCTATGCACCAGGGTTGGTTGATGGAACAGGCGCGCCGTCATGCCGCAGGTCATGTGCTTGCCGGATTGGTGACGATCGAGACGCGCTTTCGTTATAACCCCGACGTCAAGAGCCTACCGGCCATCGTGCCCGCAGTGATCCCCGAGCTGCTGATGCTGATTCTGACCATGCTCAGCGCGTTGAGCGTGGTGCGCGAGAAGGAGCTCGGATCCATCCTCAATCTGTATGTTACACCGGTGACCAAACTGGAATTTCTCCTCGGCAAGCAACTGCCCTACATCGTCATGGGAATGATCAACTTCTTCCTCCTGTGCGCCTTAGCCGTATTCGTATTTGGCGTGCCGCTCAAAGGTGATTTCCTGCTGCTGACCTCGGCTGCGCTGCTCTACGTTACGTCCGCCACCGGCCTGGGATTGCTGATCTCGGCCTTCACCGGCAGCCAGATTGCCGCCATCTTCGCCACGGCGCTCGGCACCATGATTCCGGCCTCACAGTTTTCCGGCATGATTGATCCGGTATCCTCGTTGGAGGGCGGGGCGCGCTTCATCGGCGAGATCTACCCGACGACTCATTTCCTGACCATCAGCCGCGGCACTTTCTCCAAGGCATTGGGTTTCGCTGATCTTAGCCCCTCGCTGCTGCCCCTCGCCATCTCCATTCCCGTGCTCCTGGGCCTGAGCATCGCGTTGCTGAAGAAACAGGAGCGTTAGCTTTGCATACACTGCGTAACATCTTCCATCTCGGGATCAAGGAATTGCGCAGTTTGGGGCGTGATACGCTGATGTTGATGCTGATCCTGTTCGCCTTCACCGGCCAAGTGTATCTGGCTGCGACCGGTCTTCCCAGCTCGTTGAATAAGGCACCCATCGCTATCGTCGACGAAGATCGCTCGCAATTGTCGACCCGCATCTTCAATGCTTTTTATCCGCCCTATTTCCTGGCGCCGGTGATCATCGATCAGTACGCGACCGACCCGGGCTTGGATGTGGGTCTGTATACTTTCGTGCTCGATATTCCATCTGATTTTCAGCGGGACGTGCTGGCCGGGCGCCGACCAACGGTCCAGCTCAACATCGACGCCACGCGCATGTCGCAGGCTTTCATCGGCAACAGTTATATCCAGAACATTATTACTGGCGAGGTCGCGGACTTCGTTCAGGGCCATCGCGCGATTATCACGCTGCCCGCGGAGCTCGAAGTACGTGTGCGCTTCAATCCCAATTTGGATCCAATGTGGTTCGGTGCGGTCATGCAGGTGATCAACAGCGTTACCATGCTGTCTATCATTCTCACTGGCGCGGCACTGATTCGCGAGCGTGAGCACGGTACCATCGAGCACCTGCTGGTGATGCCGCTGGTCCCGTTCGAAATTATGATGGCCAAGGTCTGGGCTATGGGGCTGGTCGTGGTGGTCATGGCGACAGCATCGATAGTCTTTGTGGTACAGGATCTGCTTCGGGTACCGATCGAAGGCTCGATCGGACTGTTCGTTGGCGGGATGATGCTGCACCTTTTCGCCACTACTTCGATGGGCATTTTTCTCGGTACGGTGGCACGCTCGATGCCGCAAATGGGCCTTTTGATGATCGTCTCTCTGCTGCCGCTGCAGATGCTGTCCGGCAGCATAACGCCGCGCGAGAGCATGCCAGAACTGGTGCAGAATATCATGTTGATGGCGCCGACTACCCATTTCGTTTCGCTCGCCCAGGCGATTCTCTACCGTGGAGCAGATTTCAGGATCGTCTGGCCAGAATTTCTCGCGCTGATTGCAATCGGCAGTATTTTTTTCTTGCTGGCACTGGCCCGCTTCCGTAAGGCCATCAGCTCAATGGCATGATCGGTGCTGATCACCGTGATAGCCAAAAAATCTAATCTCGCCGGTTAATTGAGTGATGGAGGTTGAACCAGTTTTTGAGTACGCTCTCAAACAGAGTGAGGGTGCTGAAGATTCATCACAAGGAGGTTATATGAATTCACAGAATGGCCACCATGAGCACAAGTCAGGTGAAACCCCGATGCAATCCATCCTGTCTGCTGATAGCGAAGCGATCTACACCTGTCCCATGCACCCCGAAATCCGGCAAAAAGCGCCGGGAAGCTGCCCGATCTGTGGCATGGCGCTGGAACCAGCCACGATGACGGGAGAAGAAGGTGAAAATCCGGAGCTGACCGATATGCGTAAAAGGTTCTGGGTCGGTTTAACGCTAACCCTGCCCGTCTTCATCCTGGAAATGGGCGCGCATTTTATGGATTGGCATCATGCCATTAATGGTCCGTTATCCAACTGGATACAACTGGTGCTGGCGACGCCCGTGGTGCTTTGGGCTGGGAAACCCTTCTTTGCGCGCGGCTGGAGTTCGTTGCAAACGCGCAAACTGAATATGTTCACCCTGATTGCCATGAGCACAGGGGTGGCCTGGCTATACAGTGTGGTGGCGACACTGGCACCCGGTATTTTCCCTGATGCCTTTCGACAGGCGGACGGAGCCGTGGCCGTTTATTTTGAGGCGGCTGCTGTGATTACGGTGCTGGTCTTGCTGGGACAGGTTCTGGAACTCAAGGCACGCGAGCAGACCGGCGGCGCAATCCGTGCCCTGCTCGATCTAGCGCCCAAAACGGCCCGGCGGATTGGCCCAGATGGAGAAGAAGATGTCCCCCTGGAACACATCCATGTGGGTGATCTGCTACGTGTCCGGCCTGGTGAGAAGGTCCCTTTGGACGGCGTCGTTACCGAAGGACGTAGCGCAGTGGATGAATCGATGGTGACGGGCGAATCTATGCCGGTAAAGAAGGAACCGAACAGCAAGGTGATCGGCGGCACGATGAATCAGACCGGCAGTTTTGTGATGCAAGCCGAGCACGTGGGTAAGGATACGATGCTCGCGCAAATTGTTCACATGGTGGCCGAAGCGCAGCGCAGCCGCGCCCCGATCCAAAGGCTGGCCGATGTCGTTTCTTCCTGGTTTGTGCCTGCAGTGATTTTCATTGCGCTGCTGGCTTTTATTCTCTGGGCGGTATACGGGCCTGCGCCTGCCTTCAGCTATGCACTCATTGCCGCGGTCAGCGTGCTGATTATCGCTTGTCCCTGCGCGTTGGGACTGGCCACGCCCATGTCGATCATGGTCGGTGTCGGCAAGGGCGCTCAAGTGGGGGTGCTCATTAAAAATGCCGAGGCGCTGGAGCGTATGGAAAAGGTCGATACGCTGGTGATTGATAAAACCGGCACGCTTACCGAAGGCAAACCGACAGTAACCGGGATTGTTGCCACAGCAGGATTCACTGAAGACGCGCTGCTGGCGCTGGCTGCTTCGCTGGAGCAGGGCAGCGAGCACCCGCTGGCGCATGCCATTGTCACCGCAGCGAAAGAAAAAGCGCTCGAGCTATCTTCAGCAGATGAATTTGACTCACCGACCGGTAAAGGCGTTATCGGAAAAGTAAAAGGGCAACAGGTTGTCCTTGGAAATATCTTGCTAATGGAAGAACACGCCATCAATATGTCGTCACTCACGATAGAAGCCGATGCCTTGCGTGCGGAGGGGGCGACGGTCATCTTTATTGCCGTGAACGGTCATCCTGCCGGACTTCTGGCGATAGTCGACCCAGTCAAGGCGACCACGGCGGCGGCAATCCAGGCGTTGCAGCAACAGGGGTTACATATTTTGATGTTGACTGGCGATAACCGCCGCACCGCCGAGGCGGTGGCCAAAAAACTGGCGATTACAGAAGTCGAATCGGAAGTTCTTCCTGAAGACAAAGGCAAAATTGTCAAAAAGCTGCGTGAAGCAGGGCGAATTGTCGCTATGGCTGGCGACGGCACCAACGATGCGCCGGCGCTGGCAGCGGCCGATGTGGGTATTGCCATGGGGACGGGTACGGATGTGGCCATGGAAAGCGCGGGAATCACACTGCTCAAAGGCGACCTCACCGGTATCGTTCGCGCCCGCAAACTGTCCATGGCAACCATGCGCAATATCCGGCAAAACTTGTTCTTCGCGTTTGTTTACAACGCTGCCGGGGTGCCCGTGGCGGCAGGGATGCTCTACCCGTTGTTCGGCATGCTGCTTTCTCCGATTATCGCCGCTGCCGCGATGTCACTCTCTTCGTTGAGTGTCATTGGGAATGCCTTGAGATTGCGGCTCACGACGCTGAAGTGACCGGCTGATTACGATGGGGTGCCATGAGATGAGCCGTGCGCGCATAACAATGTTATCGTTATAGGAAGGAGCGCGAAAAATACATGAAGATGCCACGCTTAATGCTGCATTATTTGCAGCACTTGCCCGCTGAATTGTTGCCACTGGTCGAGCAAGTCGCAGACTTGGCAACGGACTTGCGCTGGACCTGGAGTCATGCGGGGGATGCGCTATGGAAAATGATGGACCCGCAATTATGGGAGCAAAGTGAGAATCCATTTGTGGTGTTGCAAAATTTGTCTCATGAACGGCTGGAAGAACTAAATCGAAGCACGCAGTTTAAACAACAGCTCGATCGTTTGACCGAGGCGCGGAATAATTACTGCGAGTGCTGTGGCTGGTTCGGGGATGTGCATGCTGAGGCCAAACTCAAGGGAATCGCCTATTTCAGTATGGAATTCGGTTTGGGTGAGGCCTTACCATTGTACGCGGGGGGGCTGGGTGTATTGGCGGGCGATTACCTCAAGGCTGCCAGTGATCTGGCCGTACCCGTGACTGCGATTGGTCTGCTGTATCAGGAAGGTTATTTTCGCCAGGTATTGGATGGCAACGGCTGGCAGCAAGAGATTTATCCTTATAACGATTCTAGCACGCTGCCGCTACGTCCCGTGTTGACCCATAATGGCACCTGGTTATCCATACCCATCGAGTTGCCCGGGCGCACGGTGCGCTTGCATGTCTGGGAAGCGCAAGTGGGGCGGGTTAGTTTGTATTTACTCGATAGCAACAATCCTCTGAACAGTGCGCTTGATCGGGGCATTACCAGCAAACTCTATGGTGGCGGAGAGGAAATCCGGTTGGTGCAGGAGATCGTTCTGGGAATAGGGGGATGGCGGTTAATTGAAGCATTGGGTCTGGCAATCGACATCTGTCATTTGAATGAAGGCCATGCCGCTTTTGTTACGCTGGAGCGCGCCCGATGCTTCCGGGAAAAGCGGCAGGTGGATTTCTGGGAAGCGCTTTGGGCGACCCGGCCGGGCAACATCTTCACCACGCACACCCCGGTAGCAGCCGGTTTTGATACCTTTCCACGGGAATTGCTCGCAAAATACGGCTTGATTTACGCCAAAGATCTCGGTGTAGCGCCAGACGAATTAGTGGCGCTGGGCCGCCGTAATGGGCATGATGACAATGAGTCCTTCAATATGGCTTATCTGGCGGCACGAACATGCGGCATGATGAATGGCGTGAGCCGTCTGCATGGCAAAGTCAGTCAAGGTATTTTCCAGGATTTATACCCTCACTGGCCTGAGTGTGAAGTACCGGTCAGCTATGTAACCAATGGCGTGCATGTGCCATCGTGGGATTCTCCCTGGGCTGACGAGATTTGGACGCATTCTTGTGGCAAGGATCGCTGGCTTGGTACGGCAGAAACGCTTGCCGCGGAAATTAACAAATTGGATGACGCTACGCTCTGGACCCTTTGCGGTCAGGAGCGTGCTGACCTGGTGCGCCACGCGCGACAACGGTTGCGCTTGCAATTGGGTCAAGGGGGTGCAGAGACGGAGATCATTAATCAGGCTGACCGGATTCTGGATCCCAATGTGTTAACCCTCGGATTTGCGCGGCGCTTCACCGCTTACAAGCGTCCCAATCTGTTGCTGCATGATGTTGAACGCCTGATTCGGCTCCTCTCCCATCCGGAACGGCCAGTGCAACTCGTTGTCGCCGGCAAGGCCCACCCCGCCGACCATGAGGGAAAACACTTTATTCAGCAATGGGCGCAGTTTGCTGCGCAGCCTGTGATTCGTAACCATGTCGTATTTCTCGAAGATTACGACATTGCCCTGGCGCAGGAGCTAGTGCAAGGCGTGGATGTATGGATCAACACGCCACGCCGACCGTGGGAAGCCAGCGGCACCAGCGGCATGAAAATTCTGGTGAACGGCGGATTGAATCTTTCGGAACTGGATGGCTGGTGGGCGGAAGCCTACACCCCGGAAGTTGGCTGGGCGATAGGGGATGGCAAGGAACATAGCGAGCCCGGTTGGGATGGCGTGGAAGCCGAACAACTCTACCATCTTCTGGAGGAAGAGATTGTGCCGATGTTCTATGATCGCGATGCAAGAGGTATCCCCAGAGCCTGGGTCGCCCGCATGCGCGCCAGTATGGCCCGTCTCGCCCCGCAGTTCAGCAGCAATCGCATGGCGCGCGAATATGTCGAAAAGCTGTATCTTCCCGCCGCCATGACCTTTCAACAGCGAACCGCCCAGGGAAGCGTTGTGGCCAAAGAACTACGCCTATGGGATGAACGGTTAAGGCGAAACTGGCATCAAGTGCATTGGGGCAATCTGACTGTGTCCGCAGAAAAAGAGGGCTGGGTATTTGAAGTACAGATTTATCTGGGGGAGATTTTGCCCGAGTCTGTGCAGATCCAGCTTTATGCAGAGCCGGCAGGTGAGGGCGTGCCTGTTTGCGAGGCGATGCAGCGCGATGCCAGTATTCCAGGGGCTTTAAATGGCTATCTTTATAGAAGCCATTTACGTACCATGCGCCCTCACACCGATTTCACGCCACGCTGTGTAGCATACCATGCAGATGCCTGCATTCCCATTGAGAACAACCTGATCCAGTGGTGGTCAGGTACGGCAACGTTATCCAGGAATTCACCCTGATCGCGCGATTACAGAGGCATTCTGCCTGAGCCACGGCCATGGAGTTCGGCGCTGACTGTTTCTACCAGAGATGCTGTCAATCCATGGAACCCTATGGTCATGTGATGGCCTAAAAAGAAAGGAGGTGTGTTATGACTATTAATCCATTGCAGCAGATCAGGGCACTCGGCCAGAGCATCTGGCTCGACTACATCCAGCGCAGCATGCTGGAAAACGGTGAGATCGGCAGAATGATAGAGGAAGACGGATTGGCAGGGATGACTTCCAATCCGGCTATTTTTGAAAAGGCGATCAGCGAACATCATGACTACGATGAAGCGATTTCATCGCTTAAGCGCAGTGGGAGGCCACCCAAAGAGATTTTTGAGGCGTTAGCCCTGGACGATGTGGGCCGGGCAGCCGATTTGTTTCGGCGTCTCTACGATGAATCGAACGGCCATGATGGTTTTGTCAGTTTGGAGGTTTCACCCCATCTTGCTTACGATACTGAACAAACCATTAGCGAGGCTAAGCGGTTATGGGCAGCCCTCAACCGCCCTAACGTTTTGATCAAGGTGCCGGCAACCCAGGCAGGATTGGTTGCGATTGAGCATCTCATTGCTGAGGGGATCAACATCAACGTGACCATATTGTTCAGTGTGGAACGTTATCGACAGGTCGCCGATGCATTCATGACGGGGCTGGAAACCCGCGTGGCGCAGCATAAGCCTGTTGATCACATTGCTTCCGTCGCCAGCTTTTTCCTGAGTCGTATTGATATATTGGTGGATCAACGCCTGGATGAGCTTGTCAAAACGGAGGAGGGCAAATCTGCCGGTGCTTTACGTGGTCAGGCTGCCATCGCCTGCGCGTACCTTGCCTATCAGCACTACCAGCGCTGGGTTAACGATAACCGCTGGCAATCCTTGGCCAGCCAGGGTGCGCGAACCCAGCGGCTGCTCTGGGCGAGCACGGGCACTAAAGATCCTGCTTACAGCGATATCAAATATGTCGAACCTTTAATCATCAAGGATACCATCAATACGATGCCACCCCAGACACTGGCTGCTTATCGTGATCATGGTCACCCTGTATTATGGAGCGGGCAGGGATTGGATGAGGCCCGTGCCTTGCCAGGAAAACTCCATGAATTCGGCATTGACCTTGAGGCAGTCGGCGAACAGCTGGAAGCGGAAGGCGTACAAAAATTTAGTGCGCCTTTCGATAAATTGCTGGAACGGATAAACCACGGGTAACCTGTGTTTTGCCTGGCAAGTTGACGAGGATATCCGGTGTCATTTTCATTAATTTATACTCATCATACTTCATAATCCCTCATCCAGCCTTCTCCCAGCGGGAGAAGGTATTGATGCCGAATTTTGAAGTATGATGAGTATATTTCCGGAAAAGAACATGATGCCCAGTCGATTTGTCTGGATTCCAAGGGTTATCGCGATGATATCCCCGCTAATCTTTGCAATACTCTCTTCAGGTTGCACCAGCTTCGCTAAAGGGGTTGCGGAGGCAGTCATGGGCGGACAAGGCAAGAAAGAGGACGCCCGGAAATGTTATGTACGTGGCCGTCCGTTCGAGGGGTTGGAAACCAAGTTAAAGAGACAGCAGCAGGCAGCTCAAGTGAGCAAAGGTGATCATCCCGTGCTTAAGGTGCTTGTGGTGCATGGTATCGGTTCTCATCAGCCAGGTTACTCTACCCGCCTGGCCGAGAACCTGGCGCAGGTTCTCTCTCTCAATCGTGTCCAGGAGACGGTCAAGGAGATAACTATCACCCATCCGAAGTTTCCGGATCAGGAATTGGGATTGCTCCGCCTGACACGTTACTTGAATACCGATGAGGGCAGGGAAATTATTTTCGCAGAACTTACCTGGAATCCCATCGTAGCGAAGGAAAAACAAACCATTAACTTTGATAACTCAGGTGAATATTCCTTCCGGCGCGCGCCCATCAACAATATCATGAAGGTATTTGTCAATGACACCATCCCGGATGTGATGATGTTCAATGGCACCTCACGGCAACAGATCCATTTTTCTGTCGGCCAGTCTCTCTGCTGGCTCATGAGTGAAAGCTGGGCGTCACTTCAGACTAAGACTGCGCAATTCTGCGATGCAAGCGTTTCCACCAGCATTGACCGGCTGGATGATGAGTTTGTCTTTATCACACACAGTCTTGGCAGCCGGATTACCGTGGACGCGCTGCAATGGATAGCGAGTCTCGTCAGTGACATCACCAAGCCGGAAGCCGCTGTTGCCGGTAATTTACAGCCCCTGCAACATGCTGCAGTGACCCATCTTCCCACAAAAACAAGGAGCACTGTTATAGCACAAAAACGTCTCCTCCAGCAAAAGGAATTCACTGTTTTTATGCTTTCCAACCAGTTGCCGCTGCTGCAGTTGGGGCAACCCAAGCCGCAGGTTACCGGCCGGATCGCTGAGATTTGTGGCCCGGAGGCTGCCCATGAAACGGAAAGAATCTTCCGCAATACTCATCTCATTGCCTTAAGCGATCCTAACGATTTATTCAGCTACGCGCTTCCTCCCAGCTTTATCAATGAGTATGTGGATTCGCGTCTTTGTCCAACCTTGACCAACGCTATCCTAAACGTGTCTGATGTAACCGATATTTTCGTGGGACAGTTTGCCAATCCCCTAGCCGCTCATACCGAGTACGACAATGATCCGAGAGTGATCGGTCTTATCGCCAAAGGGATTGGCCATAGCGAAGTGGACCCTGAAGTTGCCGAGCGGTGTACTTGGCTGGAGTCAGTGCCGACTGGACAATAAAGAGCTGGCTAGCGGCAGAAAGAAAATAAAAAGTGTGGAAAGTGGCATGAAGCGGCGCTAGTATTAATCCTTTTAAGGAACCACTATGCGCAGCATCGGTTTATTCATATTGCTGTCAGCAGCCCTGTCGACAGCGAGCTGGGCGGAGAACATCGTCCGGCCGGGATTATGGGAGGTGACGACCCAGTCTGATTTATTGGCACTGGTGCCTCATATCCCTTCGGAGCAAATGCAGCAGCTTACCACTCTGGCCAGGCAGTATGGCTTGGAGATGCCTCAAATCCGCAATGGCGCGGCGACCTCCAAAGTCTGCATTACGCCGGAAATGGCCAAGCAGGAGGTACCCTCTTATTTCTACGAAAATCAGTCTGGCTGCACGGTCACAAATGCCACTCGAACGGGAAATCGTTATCAGATGGAGTTGATGTGCGATAACCCGCAATTCAAAGGAAAGGGTCATGCGGAAGGTGTTTTTATGACGCCTGAAAGCTTCTCGGGACAAACGGAATTTGAAAGCGTAGTGCAGGGTACGCCGATCTACGCTCATGCCGATACCACAGGTCGATGGATAGGCGAGCGCTGTGAAGTGGTGCAGCCTCTGCGATAAGGCATCGAAAATAGTAAGCGTTGAGCAATGACAGCACATAGAGGCTATGGCCAAACCTGGTGGGGAGCGCAGTGGCTTAATTCCCTCTCACAAATTGATTATGACAACCGCCTGCCACGTGGACGCAGTTATGCCAACAAAGGAGCGGTAACGAAAATTGAAATTCAGCATGGAAAAATTCATGCCCAGGTAAAAGGCTCGCGCCCACAACCTTATGACGTGGCAATCAAAGTCCCGGCCATGCCTCAGCAGCAGGCTAAAGCTTTACTTGATGCACTGGCGCTCGATCCGGTCATTATCTCGAAAATGCTCAATCGTGAGCTAGATCCCGCAGTTCTGGAACGTGCCAAAGCACTTAAGGTCGATATTTTCCCGGCGCGCTGGACCGATCTTTCCATGTCCTGCTCTTGTCCGGATTGGGCTGTGCCATGTAAACACCTGGCCGCGGTAATTTATCTGATCAGTCGAGAAATCGATGGCAATCCCTTTCTGGTATTTTCATTGAAGGGAGTCGATCTTACTAAGGAGCTGGCAGCACGTCATATTTCGATCGAGCGCGAGGCCAAGGCGACTTTGCCGACGGTAACGGCCTTGCTGGATCAGCCGTCGCAGCAGCAGGCAGCCCTGGTACAGGATAGTGCTGGCCTGGAGGATTACAGCGCACTCGATTATTCCATCTTGCCTGATCTTGCTGCTTCCCTGATGAGCGTATTGCCTGCGAATCCCGCTTTCTTTCAGCAAGGTGATTTTCGCATCATCTACGAAAAAGTGATGAAGCGCGTCATCAAGCAAGCTCGTCTTGCGCTTAAAACAGTTGCAGCGACGGCTGATATCAAGTCAGTAGCCATTACCCCGGCAGATAAACCGCGTGTTGTGCTTGATCACGCCTATCAACCCGCCCTTGCCGGATTAACAGTGCAGGCGCGCTGGATAGATTGGGTATTCACACTGCAGCAGCTTGCCGAGGCTGATTTGCCTGATCTCCAACCAGAGGTAGCCGCCATGTACCATGCTCGCATGGTTAGCCTGCATCTGCTGGCACAAGGCGCGGTCTTGCCTCAAGTGTTCGCAGTGGGCGAATCGGAAGCAGGCTTGCGCTGGTTACCAGCGATGTTGGATGAGGCCGTCAGGATCTTGGTCAATCGGCTGGCATCGCTGCTGCCGCCAGGATTGCTGGCTTATCGCAGCGGCAAGAAGGCGGTTAATCCCACTGGTGAAGCGCAAGTGCTTGCATTATGCAGCTTGTTTTTAGGTGAGTTGATCCGCTATTGGGGCGATGCTCGCAACCAGAAACCGTATGGCAACAAACTGCTCGACCTGTTTTTTGGTCGCGGCCATGCCCGGTTTGATGGACCGGGCGAAGGGGAAGTAGGCTCCGGCGTGCAATTGTGGTTGTCGCGCTTTCATGTTGGTCAGCAAACTTATGTGCCGGTATTGCAGCTGGAGGATAACGGAGCGGAATTCAGTCTGTCGCTGGGGGTGGTCGCACGCGATAATCCTTTGCAGGAGCCTGTGCCATTCGCTCGCTTGCTGACGGATAAAGCATGGCAGACAGATCGCTACGGCGTGCTGCAAACGGTATCACTAATCGCCGAGTTTTTTCCCGCCTTCAATCACTATATCAGCGCGGGTGCTACTGCTCCGGTCGCACTGAGTCCTGAAACTTTCCCCGCCTTTCTGTTCGATACGCTGCCGATAATCCGGCTGCTTGGTATCCGCGCATTGCTGCCCAAAGCGCTCGATTACCTCCTGCGGCCTCGGCTATCGATGAGGTTATCCAGCAAAAACACCGGCAGCACAGGTTTTCTCAATGCGAATGATATTTTTGGTTTTGACTGGACGGTGGCGATTGGCAATACCCAGCTCACCAAGGCCGAATTTGAGGAATTGGTCAAGACTGCCCATGGCGTCGTGCGCTTCAAGGGTGAATATGTCTATCTCGAGCCTGCCGACATTGAACGGTTGCGCCTGCAACTAGAAAAACCGCCTCGCATTACCCCGGCTGAGCTGTTACGCACCGCCCTGAGCGAGGAGTATCTTGGCACACCTATCAGTCTGGACGCAAAAGCGCGGGACATCATTCGTGAGTTGACTGAAATCAGCAATGTGCCGTTGCCCAGCGAGCTCAATGCAATCTTGCGGCCGTACCAGGAACGCGGCTATGCCTGGTTATATCGCAATATTCGGGCCGGATTTGGCAGCGTTATGGCCGATGACATGGGGCTGGGAAAAACACTCCAGGTAATTGTTACTTTACTGAAACTCAAAGAAGAAGGACGCCTGCATGAGGCAAAGGCGCTGGTGATTGTGCCGACCAGTTTGCTTACCAACTGGACCAAAGAAATTGCGCGATTTGCACCGACCCTGACGGTACACCTTTTTCATGGCGCGGAGCGGATGTTGGCAAAAGAGCGGGCGGATGTGCTACTCACTACCTACGGCAGGGTACGCACCGATCTAGCCAAGCTCAAGAAGCTTTCCTGGCGCATCGTCATTGTCGATGAAGCGCAGAACATCAAAAACTCCGTTGCTGCACAAACCAAGGCTGTGAAATCCATTCCTGCCCTTTCCTTCGTCGCCTTGACGGGCACACCGGTTGAAAACCGGCTAACTGAATACTGGAGCATTATGGATTTTGCCAATCGCGGCTTTCTGGGCAATCTCACTCATTTCACTAAAGAGTTTGCCGTACCCATACAAAACGACCATGATCAGCAAGTGGCGCAGCGTTTCAAACGCGTCACCAGTCCGTTCTTGCTGCGACGCCTTAAATCAGATAAAAGCATTATCAGTGATTTGCCCGACAAGATCGAACAGAATCAATATTGCGAGCTGACTAAGAAACAGGCGGCCTTGTATGAATCCGTCGTGCGTGAAGCGCTGCGGGTCATCCATGGCGAATCCGACACCTTCAAGCGTGAGGGGCTAATTCTGCAAATGATCATGGCCTTGAAGCAAATCTGCAATCATCCGGCGCAGTATCTCAAGAAAGGAGACAGCGACGCGAGCCTGTCCGGCAAAGCAGAACTGTTTCTCGATCTGCTCGATCCCATCTTGGCAGCCCATGAAAAAGCGCTGGTATTTACGCAATTTCGCGAAGCGGGAGATTTACTGGCGGCTTGGATCAAAACGCGGTATGGGCGGGAACCCCAGTTCCTGCATGGCGGTGTCGCACGAAAAACACGCGATACCATGGTGGAACGATTCCAGCATGATCGTACCGAGCGCGTTTTTTTGTTGTCGTTAAAAGCAGGTGGCACCGGTCTTAATCTGACCGCCGCCACCAATGTGATTCATTTCGATCTATGGTGGAATCCCGCTGTGGAAGCGCAAGCAACCGACCGGGCCTATCGCATCGGCCAGCAGCATAATGTCCAGGTCCATCGCCTGATTACCCGCGCTACCTTCGAGGAACGCATCAATGACATGATTCAATCCAAACGCGAGCTGGCTGACCTGACCGTCGGTATCGGCGAAAAATGGATGGGAAATCTAAGCAATGCCGAGCTTAAAGACGTGTTCAGTTTGGGATGAAAATGATCCTGTTTTTCTGCGTTGTTTTGCCTCAGACGTTGCGTCAGCACGAGAGGGGGCAGGGTCTAGATCCGCGGCACGTAGTAATCTATTAGCACAAATGAAACATCTATTCTAGACCTGGCCCCGGCAAGTGGACCTGGCCCCGGCAAGTGCTATTTATTTGTGGATCTAACAAAGTTTGTATGATGAAAGCTAAATCGATACAATTCTATAAAACATAAGGAGATAGCATGCAACTTACCGTGTTAGATTTCATTTTTGACGTAATATATTGCGTCATTTCGGAGGTCTAATTCTAGTTATGCGTCGGAATAATCACCGTGGATAGCAAGCACGCAATCGAACTCGGCGCAAAGATCATGGAGCTTCAAGCTCTTATGATCGCGTATGTAACAGATGGTCGCGCCTCAAATCAGCCATCTGCATATCGAGAGCTCTATGCGGAAGTTGCATTGGAGCTGGAAGATGCAAAGTACTCAAACCCAAACCCGCATAAGTCCCTTGAGGTTTTCTGGGCGTTCTGCAAGCTGCAGAAAATGGCTACCTACGCCGAGCGGCGTACCTATGTTGAAGAGCTGTACGGCGACATTCTTCTTGATTTGAAGCGCATCCAGAGGCACGCGCCATCTTCAAGAAACTGGAAGAAAGCGAACGAAGCTCTATCTGATGAACTAAGCCCGGTTCGGGCTCAGTGGCTTAAAGCAAAGAACTTCATATATGCGGCATCGCCAGACTATGAGAACTCAATCAAGGAGTCCATCAGCGCAGTTGAGTCCTGCCTAATGATTCTACTGAATGAGCCAAATGGAACCCTGGGTGAGATCATCAAGCGCGCGGACCTAGACCCTGACATTAAGCGCCTCATTAGCCAAGCGTATGGGTATACGAGTAACAAGGACTTCGTGCGCCATGGCGGTACAACTCCTTCAACTCTTACGCACGCGGAGGCAGAGTTCTTCTTGGAATTCGCTGCTTCTTGTATTGTCTATCTGGCAAGTTGGCTTAAGAATGCGAAGCCGAACGCATAACAATTCGCTGCAGGCTCGACGGCCTGACGGGCCGCGGCCTGAGCTCAAACGTTATACCTAAAAGGAGCATCAGTTGACCTGCGCTGAAATAGTCACACTGTTGAAGGACATCGTGCTTTCTGGTGCTGCAATTACTGGTGCGGTTGTGGCTGTGAAAGGCTTAGGTACTTGGCAGCGCCAATTGAAGGGGCAATCTGAATACGAGCTTTCGCGTCGAATATTGGTGTCTGTATTCAAATACAGAGATGCAATTAATGGCGTTCGGCATCCTGCGATGTGGGCGTACGAAATGCCTTCTCCGCCAGAGGAAGAAGCTACAAAAATGTCCTGGGAACAAATACGTTTCTACGGCACCTCGAAGGCTTACCAAGCAAGGTGGGACAAAGTTCAAGCTGAAAGAACAACGCTATATGCTGATTTACTTGAAGCGGAAGCTATTTGGGGCGCAGAACTAAAAGAACTGTTTAAAGGGGTGTTCGATCTTGAGCATGAATTATTTACACGAATTCGCCATTACGTTGAACTTATAAACCCCGATACCGATGCAGCCTCAAAAGAGGCGATAAGAAACATAGATAAGAATGCTCGCGACATTATGTACGACAATTTGAGCGAGGAGCCTGACGAATACAAGCGAGATATTATTTCGGCAGTTGAGAAAATTGAAAAGTATCTTAAGCCAAAGCTTAGTCATGAAAAGGTATAACAATCACATCCAGCCGACCCAAAAACCGCTGCGCGGTTTTTGGGTCGGCTGATGTGTGGCGTTAAGCACAAGAAAAATGGGGTCGCGTCTTGCAATTGAGCATAGTGTGGGAAATTAAAGAGAAATTACTCATGTGGGTGTGTCTGAGCTGGTTGTTTTATCAGAGATTCAGCGGGAATGCCTAGTTCTTGGTGTAGCTTTTGGATCATTTTAAGTGTCAGGGAGCGTTTGCACTCATTGTTGGGGACAGGTCTATATTTTATGATATTAGATATAGACCTGTCCCTTCTTACGCGCTTGAAAATTCGAGCGGGATGTTCAGGTCGCGAATCAAGAAAAATAAGCCCGCGTAGGGCGCAGTCGTTATTGCGCCGAATGAGAAATATCCGGTGCAATGCGCTTCGCTGATTGGTGGTACTGGGGAAAGAATGGATCGGCAATCTAAGCAATGGGATCAGATAGGAGCGCACTCAATTGATCTTAATATAATTGCTGGATAACGACTTTCCCGCAATGCACTTGTCTAATCGTTAAAAAAGCAGCAGCAGAGAGCAAGACAGCATGAGAGACCTTGTTTTCCTTTACGACCCAATCCTATCCATTGAATTTTCCAGTATGCTATAGAAATTAATCTATTTTTTGGATCTATCCAAAATTTAATTGGAGCAATGGCCATGGTTTACCCTGTTACTTCTGTGAGGATATCGGCTGAAGAATTCCTTGAATGGGAAGAAAAGCAGCCTGATAAACATGAGTTTATCGAAGGGGAAGTTTTTGCCATGGTGGGTGCGACACGACAACATGCCGCTGTAACAGGAAACATTTTTTCATGGTTGTTGCAGCATCTTCGGGGTACCCGTTGCCGTGTTTACGTAGCCGATATGAAATTAAGACTGGAAGCAGCCAATGCTTTTTTTTATCCGGATGTATTCGTTACTTGCTCAGAAGCCGACCACCAGGCAGAGCGTTATATGACAGAGCCTCGATTGATTGTAGAGGTTCTATCTGAATCTGCTGAAGCATATGATCGAGGAAATAAATTTGAGAAATACCGGCAGTTTCCTTCCAACGAAAAACAGAAATCTTCCGCAAGGACGGTGCGGGTAAGTGGGTGCTGTATGAATTTGGCAGGAATAATCCGGTCCATTTTGCCAGCCTGGAATTGACGATTGAGGGTGCTGCTTTATATGAGAATGCTGATGAGCATGGATCAGAGGGGGACACCCATTAATCTTGGGTGCTAAAAAGCAACGCCCCTGGGAGGAAGAATTTCACGTGAATCAATTACTATCGGTCAATGGCCGCTTAACATGGTATTAGCCATCAGACTCGCATGACATGACTTCCTTCACCTCGCTGATCAATGATGTGCGTGCCTGCACGCTTTGCGCTGAACATTTGCCGCTCGGTCCGCGTCCGGTCTTCCAGGTGCATGAGTCGGCTCGCATCTTGATTGCAGGGCAGGCGCCAGGCAAGAGGGTGCACGAAACGGGCATTCCGTTCAATGATCCAAGCGGTGACAGGCTGCGCGCCTGGTTGGGGATCTCGCGCGAAACGTTCTATGACCCCAGGCAAGTAGCCATCCTGCCGATGGGTTTCTGCTTTCCCGGAACAGGCCAATCCGGCGATTTGCCCCCGCGACCCGAATGCGCGCTAGCGTGGCGTGCGGCATTGCTGTCCTACTTAAAGAATCTCCAATTCACGCTGGTACTGGGACAGTACGCACAAGCCTATCATCTGCCAAACGAAAGAGCATCGCTGACCGAGACCGTTCGAGCATGGCGGAAGAACTGGCCTGATATTGTTCCCCTTCCTCATCCGAGCCCGCGCAATAATCTATGGCTCAAGCGCAATCCATGGTTCGAGGAAGAGCTCATTCCTGCCCTTCGAGCGCGCGTGTCGGAAGTACTCGAACGTCATGGTTAGTCCTGTCATTGGAGGGGCTTGGCGAGCCATTCCTGGCCGCTTTTCAAGTTATTTGAATGTCAATCAATTCCCCCCTGTAGTGTTGTTGCATCAGTTTGACAGCACGTTGCAAGGAGACTGGCTAGCGGATTATCCAGGTAAAGTTAAGCTAAGTCACGCTGACCCAAATTATGCCAAGGAGCAAAAATTGTATGCAAATGCATTATTGCTTTCCTATTTGTTATCCCTTATGGTCATCGTGCAACAGGGCTGGATGGGCTGATCCGTAACTTCTACTCTGCTGGAGGTGTCGGGTTGTTTTGCTGTTTACTTATTGATCTGGCCAGTGAAGTTTGAGAGCCCCGGCGGCTGTTGTGGCGTTTCTCACTTGCCAAATATATTGCTATTAATTGAGTAGCGAGGACATTATCTGGCTGTATCAATATTCCCAACCTTGCAAAACCTAAAGTTCAAAGGAGGAAGCCGCTATGAACAAACATTCTTCAATTATGAAAATTCGCAAATTTGGAGCAACATTGTTTGCCGCATCCTTGGTATTCTCATCCTATTCTGCAATGGGAGAGGAGGAATGGTGGCCGCCGACTCTCGATCTGGATCCGAAAGTTCAGCCACCGAAATGGGATTGGCAGCTCGCCGTGCCGATCAAGGTAAACCCAGATACGTCCATCAGGATCTACGACATTGATATGTTCGAGAACGAACACAGCGGCGCGGTCCAGATGCTGCATAGCAAGGGATACAAGGTTATCTGCTATCTCGACGTTGGCAGCTGGGAGGATTGGCGGGATGACGCAGCCGATTTCCCGAACAGTATTCTCGGCGCAAGGTACTCGGGGTTCCCCGATGAGCGGTGGCTGGACATCCGCGACGTTAATCCGCAAAAGTCAAAAACCGGCACCAAGCTTGCGGAAATCCTGACGAGGCGCTTTGATCGGGCCCACAGTATGGGCTGTGACGCCATCGAACCGGACAACATGGACGGCTATGATAAGACCGCTCACGAATCAAGCGGCTTCCCGCTCACCTACGAGGATCAGATCTACTTCAATCTTTGGGTTGCAGAGAGCGTTCACACCCGGGGGATGCTGGTCGGACTCAAGAACAACATCAACCAGGCGCATGATGAGAGAATATATAACACTTTCGACTTCGTGGTGAGCGAGCAGTGCTTCCAGTACAACGAGTGCGGCTTCTTCTCGGACTTTCTGAGACTCAATAAACCGGTTTTCGAGGCGGAGTACGGCCGCACGTTGAGCAACTTCTGTCCCAAGGCCAAGGCGCTCCGGATCAGCGCCATCAAGAAGCGCCCGAGCCTCAATGCCACCCGGCAAGACTGCAGCGCCTATTATTGATACACCTTATGCCTTGGCATGGGATCCAGTCGTTATCTCGAAAAATATTCAATCGTGAGCCTGATGGGTTTGTGCCAATGACGACGATTTGCCCACCCTGGGCAGCACTGAGAACGACTACGGTTCCTGCTCCGCCATTTCCAGCACTTCGGTTGCTGTCAGTTGCCCGCTCATGTCACCGTTCCAGGTGGCGTTGAGTGGCAGCGTATTCTGCGCGCGCGCGGTGCGGTCTAGATAGGTCTGCAGGGTCATATGCGGTTGTGTGACTGGTATGGCTATGGCGCGCGGGTTGCGAATCACTTCGTTGAACAGGGCCTGGTTGATCCGGACCTGGGGTGGCGCATTGCGTTTTTCCTTGGGCGTTGAGCGCGCGGCGCGCAACGATTTCTTGAGCAGCTTATCGTGATTGCGCTTGTCGTCTTCCAGGATGGGATAGGCTTGCAGGTACAGCGCCCGGCCGCGCCAGCCGAGCAGGCGGGGCTGATTCACCACTCGCACCGGCGTGCCAACCGGGACCTTGCCGTAGATGCGCGCGATGTCTTCGGGATACATGCGCAGACAGCCGTGGCTACCGCGCAGACCGATGCTCGGCGGCTTGTCGGTGCCGTGAATGGCGTAGTTCGGCCAGGCGAGTTTCAGCACATGGCTGCCCATCGGGTTGTCCGGGCCGGGCGGTACGACGGCGGGCAGCGGATCACCATTCTTCGCGTGTTCTTTGCGGATGGAAGGTGTCGGTATCCAGGTGGGATTTTCCTTCTTGGAGGCGATTTTGGTCGCACCTTCCGGTGTTTTCCATTCCACGCGTCCGATACCAAGCGGATGGGTAATGACCTTCTGCGGCTCGCCAGGCGCTGCCTTCGGAAAATAAAATAACCGCATCGCCGCGAGATTGATCACGATGCCTTTGCGCGGTGCGTCAGGCAGCACGAACTGGGTGGGAATCACGATTTCGGTGCCTGTTCCCGGTAGCCAGGGATCGACATCGGGGTTGGCGTTCACGATCTCTTCATAGCCCAGGTTGAATCGCCGGGCGATATCGGAGAGCGTGTCCTCTTCGTTGACGGTGATGACTCGCAGTGTGCCGACCACATCCTCGCGGACGGGGTCGAAGCTGAATTCATGGCTGGCCACCGCAATGGGTAACGGCTTGGCTGCTGGGGTGGGCAATGCCGATTGGCTGGTCAGAAACGACTGGCAGCCGCCCAGAAGAAAAAGGACGCTGAGCAAACTGCACACCAAACCATAACGCAACGACGATGAAAGTGTTTTACTCATCTGCAACTCAAAAAGATTAGACATGTGAACTCATCTTAATGTGGGGAGATCATAATCATATTAATTACAAAGCGTAGCATGCCAATCAATGTCAGAGACCAGACCAGCAGCGCAAACCAGCCCCAATATTGGGGAATTATCGCCAGCGATCCGAAGCTTGTCGCTTTTGCCAGGGAAAGTGTGCAGGCCGCGTACATCCCCATGGGGAAAACCCTGCTCCATGAAGGAGGATCGTAGGCATGATATTGCCTGCCAAACGCCAGTCTTGACCATGGAAGAGTTTTTATCCACATGGGCGCTGAAGCTGCGGTCTCCACGCGGGTGAATTTCCGGATATCCATGACCAGTAGATAGGGAGTCCACAATGTTCCCATACTCCATGCAATCACGGTCATCCACAAAACGGTTTGCCGGATGTCTTCCCATTCTGGCAGGGCAGGCATGCGCATGACGAGCTCGGAGCCCGCCAGAACAATGATTGCCGCTGCCCCCATGCAGATCCAGTAAGGCGCATCCCAATCTCCAGGTTCAAATCGCCTGAAAAACAGGCGATAGGTCAATATTGTTATGATCAGCAGATACAGAATATAACCTACAACCCAGAAACTTCCTGCCATAAAATAAGCATAGCTGGTATGGACTTCCATTGCATCCAGAAGATGAATTCCCAGCAGGGAGATCGATACGGTGCTGACGACAATCAGCAAGGTCGCGCCGTTCACGATTTCGTGCAGGGGTTTGCCTTGCATAGCGATAAAATCGAGCGCGATGAAATAGAGGCATCCGAACCAGCCAATCAGAGCAACCAGCCCTAACCCAATGGCCCATCCCATCGCCTGCTGGAAGGTGACAAGCTGTATGCCGATGGTATTGGTGCCAACCACGAACGTCAGAAAAAGTACTGCGCGCCGCAGGGTCCTCAAGTCCGCCATTAAATCTGGCCGAAAAAAAGCTATCCGCGCAGCCAGGATGGTGCACAAGATCAGATAAAAAACCAGATTCAGCGTGAAAAGCGCCTTCGCTATGCCGGGGAAAGTCATGGCTTCAAAAGCAATCGACATGATGCCGGTGGCCATTACCATGGCAAAATAGGCGGGATGAAAATCCTTTATGCCGTTGCTGAGGATGACGCTGCACCGTTTCATGATAGCGTCAATATAATTAATCTCTTCTCGCCAGTAGTAATATTGGAAATCTTACTGACTTGATTTTCTACTCTTTTCTTTCGTAACCGGATTTTGTAAGGTATAGCCATTCTCTTTCATCTTATACCCTCCATAAGCGCCCGCACCCGCCGCAACCAATGTCCAGCAACCGGATAGCAGGGGCAGTATCATCAGGAAAGCAATCATGCTCAGTATCTGTTTTTCCTTCATTCGTAAATTCCTGTAGCAAATGATATTTCAATGATTTTAATCAGCTTACTGAAAATCTTTTTACAGCATCATTATACAAAATTATGAGAAGATTACAGGCTATCCCGCGGGCTTACAATTGCTTTGCGGCGCTTGTTTAAAGCATCCATAATCTGAGAAAACTAAGAAAAAGAAGGCTGGTGGAGCGTTATTAAATTGATTACAAAAAAATTATTAGATGAATAATGCCGCGAGCTTAAGATGATGAGGCGCCACTATAAATTGCTTAAGCGTATTGAAGACCCAATCGATGCGCGTGTCCTTGGGAAAAAGCGGGTGCTAATCCGGTAATGGCGGATACTTTGCCAATTCGCTTGGTGATCCACGGTGGCGCCGGTGCGATTACGCGCAGCAGGCTGACAGTGGAACGCGAGCAAGCTTATACGCAGGCGCTTGCGCAATCGTTGGCTGCTGGCTATGCGGTGCTGGAAGCTGGCGGCAGCAGCGTTGATGCTGTGATTGCAGCGATTGGGGTGATGGAGGATTCACCCTTGTTCAATGCGGGCAGGGGCGCGGTGTTCAGCCATGCTGGTCGCAACGAACTGGAAGCGTCGATTATGGAGGGTTCCACGCTCATGGCAGGGGCTGTTGCCGCGGTTACGACGATCCGTAACCCGATTCGCGCTGCGCACGCCGTGATGACGAAAAGCGCGCATGTGATGCTGATCGGCGAGGGCGCCGAAGCCTTCGCTGCCGAGCAGGGTCTGGAGATCGTGGATCCATCCTATTTCTACACGCAATATCGCTGGGACCAGTTGCAAAAAGCAATCGCCAAAGAACGTGTGTTGCGCGATCACGATGATGGCCCGACTACATCGCTGCCGGATAGGGATGAAAAGCGTGGAACGGTCGGCGCCGTAGCATTGGATCGTTACGGCAATCTTGCCGCCGGCACCTCGACCGGCGGGCTTACCAATAAACGCTTCGGACGCGTGGGCGATTCGCCGCTCATCGGCGCCGGCACCTACGCAGACAACCGCTCGATTGCGGTATCCGCGACCGGTACCGGAGAAATGTTTATTCGGACTTTGGCTGCGTTCAACACAGCGGCGCAGGTGCGGCTGCAGCACGCGCCGATTGCCGAGGCGGCCGATAACGTGCTGGCAGAAATCGCCGCTATCGGTGGCGATGGTGGTTTGATTGTATTGGACGCAACAGGCAATTATGCGATGCGCTTCAATACCAGCGGCATGTATCGCGGCACCATCGGTAACGATGGCATCGCACGGCTGGGCATTTTCCCGGGGGCTGAAACGCCGGTTACGTGTCTCCCTGCATCTGCCCCATGAAAGCCGCATCAGCCTGGAATCAAAAGGGTTAAGCTTGGTGGAATCTGTCAAATGTAAGCTCTTGCTGCGAATTATCCTGGCAGTGCCTTTGCAGGTTATCCTGGAGGTTCCCTCGGGTTAAAAATAATCCTGACGGATTGATAGTTAACTATCTATTCGTGGAAATACTTCAAAGTTTGATCCCGTTGACTCATTGTGTGGTGACGCACTGTCTTCGTCATTCCTTTCTGAGTTGGCTTTTTCCCCTGGTCGTTATTCGCTTGAATGTACCAGAATCATCAGAGTGCTTTTTAACCCGAATATTTTATAAATTCGCGTGATGATCGCGCAGGATTTTGATTAATAGGGAAGTTTTGAGAAAGAGGGGTGTAGTGATTCATACGCCCGACTGAGCAAAATCTTTCTTATTAATCAAAAGACAAGTGAGGACACGTGCCAATTTATGAAATATTCGGGTTAATATGAGTGAGGCAAGATTCCTTTTTAGATCATTCCTTAGGATGTTTGACAATATAGGTGATCCTCGGTACATTCCTGCTAGTAGGCAAAGGGTGTTTGTATTTCCCTACTGCGAATGTAGCTGGGTTGGAGCTTCTCAAGCACGGCCGTGCGGCGCTGATCAGAATCAATATCAAGACCTCCGGCGGGCTCACGTTGCATGATCCTATGCCGAGACTCGAAGCGGTCAGTCTATGCGGTACTCCGAGAAGCGTTGCCAGGAGGCGCAGCCTTGAGCGCCTTGCGCGTGAGCCACAGATTAAACCTTTTTTTGAACAGCCTGCCTAAACCATGCGTTTCCAATGGAGTCACACTGATACTTATGTTCAGAAGAAAAATCGTTTCACTATCGATCATCGTGAAAAATCTACTGTGTCATCGCATGACCGGGTTGCGTAGCGCCCGGGTCCTTGCCCATCCATCTGATAAGCCTCGTATTCCGCACGCCGGGCGTCGTACCCCTCGGCCATTGACTATAGTTTCTAAAAGTTTTCTCTTGCTGCTTTTGCTCATCGGCGCTGAAGCATTTGCCCAAGGGGCGCGCAATGTGGATGGGTGCAGCATCCGGCGAGGCACGTTTTGTGTGGACATGAATCTGTATGGCGCCGATCTTCAAAGTGCGAATCTGGCAAATTCCCAGTTCACCCGTTCGGTGCTTTCCGGGGCGAATCTGACTGGGGCCAATCTGAATGAAGCGAATTTGTCGAGTGCTCAACTGCGTGGAGTCAATTTGAGCCAGGCCTCGCTGGTAAAAACGAATGCCCGGGGAGCGCGCTTCAATGACGCGCAGCTTGTTGGCGCAAATTTGCGAAGTGCCATTCTGCAGAATGCGGATCTGAGCGGTGCTAATTTGACAGGATCCGTGTTGACCAACGCGGATCTCACTAACGCCAAACTCGGCGGCGCTATGCTTAACAATGCCAACCTGCTGGGCGCTAATATGCGCGCAGCCAATTTGCGGGGAGCCTCCCTGGTTAATGCCAATTTACAGGGGGTAGATTTCACCGGCGTCGATCTAACCGATGCCGATCTGAGTGGGGCGAATCTCGATCAAGCTATTTTTACCATGGTGAAAACGAGCGGATGCAAGGGCTGCCCCTGATTCTATACTCGCGTTTGATTTTTTCGTATCAGCCGAGAGAACCAGCGTGGTTTTACAAGATTAGATTGATCGAGTCTAATCCAAACGATTATGCTAACGACGACTCAGTCATTTGAGAGACGCTACACTAGCCCGAATATTTCATAAATTGGCACGCACCCTCACTTGTCTTTTGATTAATAAGAAAGATTTTGCTCAGTCGGGTGTATGAATCACTACACCCCTCTTTCTCAAAACTTCCCTATTAATCAAAATCCTGCGTGATCATCACGCGAATTTATGAAATATTCGGGCTAGAAAGCCTCTGAGCCCCTGAACGAACCGCGAAGCGAGAGATTATCAGAGGCTTCCTTGGTAGAAGAATTGAAAATGTGGACAGGTTTTACCTCTTTACAGCTTGGCGTCCGAAGCGGGATGCATTGAGTTCCACATCGGCGCGCGCCCAAACCTTTTTGAAACGCGCTTCGATAAGCGCCGCCTGATCATCCTTCTTTTGTGCGCGTAACGCCTGCATCAAGCCATAAAGCGCCCAGCCGTTGTTGCGATTCCTCTTCAGGTCTTCCCAATAGACTGTTTCCGCTTCGTCCGGGCGCCCTGACTCCAGCAGAATAGCACCCAGTGCCAGCCGGGGTGGAAAGTGAAATTCCAATGGTTCCGTGTACACTAGGGCATCCTCAAGGCGAACCGCGCGTTCAAGGTGTGCAATGGCCTGGTCGAACTGTCCACGCGCGGCGGCGATTTCGCCTGCGAGCACTTCAGGCGCGACGCTTAGCACGGTGCGTGGGGTATTTTTCGACAATAGCGGACCGCCCAGCGATGAGTCTTTCATGATCTCGCGCAACGCCTCCAGCTCCTGCCCGGCTTGCTGCAATTGTCCTGTAGCGACAAATGCGAGGCCGCGTACATAATGCCAGCTTCCTTTCAGAAATGCGTTGGTAGACGGCGGCGCAGGTTCATCAAAGATCGCTTGCCAGTGCCCGAATCTCGCAAGTGCCCAGTATGGCTGCATGCGGAACAGCGCAGTTAGCGGCAAATCTTTTAGTGTGGCATCGTCTATTCTGCTGGCCGCCTCTCGTGCTGATTCGATTGCAATCCTGCTTTGGCCATCTATCGTCGCAGCGAACGACAGGAAATGGAGATTATGCGGATAATAGACCATCGGATAAATTCCCTGCGCGCGGCTCTGCGCGATGTAATTCTCGTCCGCAGCAATGGCAAGCTGATTGCTCTTCATCGCGTCGGCATATCGACCCACGCGCAGATAGATGTGCGAGGGCATATGTATCATGTGCCCTGCTGCGGGCATCAGCGTTAGCAACGTATCGGCCGCCTTTTCTGCTCGTTCCGGTGTATTCGTTGCTTCGACGAGGTGAATATACATATGCAGCGCGCCCGGATGCCGCGGATTGCGCTGTATCACTTTCTCAGTGAGCGCGACGATTTGAGTTGTTCCTTCTCGCGAATAACCATCACGCATCCAATAATCCCAAGGATGGACATTCATCATCGATTCGATATAGAGTGTCGCAATATCATCATCGTCCGGAAAACGCTGGTGCACATCCCGCATTGCATCCGCATAGGCTTTGTCGTTTGCTGCGCGCTGCTCAGGCTTTCCTGTATAGCGCTTCTCGAGCGCGCTGATAAGCGCCCGCTCCCGCGGTGACGCTTCAGTCGCGGTTGCTACAGCCTTTTGAATGAGTTCCAGAGCCTGCGCTTCATCCTTTGGATCCATGGGTGCGTTGATGTTGGGGCCGAGCACCAGTGCCTGGCCCCAATAAGCCATGGCCAGCGCGGGGTCAAGCCGTGCTGCTTCCCGGAATGCGCGGCGCGCTTCCGCATGGTTGAATCCATAAGCGAGATTCAAGCCTTGGTTGATGTACTGTTGCGCTAATTGGTTACGTGTACTGACCGGAAATGTATGAGAACCCAGGTTCTGCAAACTTGGCGCAAGCTGACCATCCGAGCCTGGGTTATCCGCTCTACCGGATGGCGCAGCATGCTTGTGGCCACCAGCAGATCCTGCAGCCGCTTCATATTTTTTGGTCGAAGCCGCCTCGCCAGTCTCTGCGAATGCGCTGGAAACACTTGCAACGGTCAGGGCCAGGCTGATGATCATTAAATGAATGACATGGAGTTGCATGAACGTTACCTCCTTAGTAAGTATTTTTTATGAGTATGGACATTTTATTTCTGCGCTCCCAGGAATTAGTTCTCCGCAGTAGTGGGGTCAATCACGGATTGGATTCGAGAAATACGATTAGCGGGAAATTCACCCTGTTCAGCATGCGCTCTGATGGTAGCCTCGTCGGGTGCGATGTAGAGGCAATAAACCTTGTTGTCCGTTACGTAGCTTTCCAGCCACTGAATTTGTGGGCCCATATGGTTCAGGATGCTACAGGATTTCTGCGAAATAGCCTGAAGATCCTGTGGCGTAAGAGCGCCGGCGCCAGGAATGTCGCGTTCGATGATATATTTCGGCATTTTTTATCTCCTATAGAATTAACCCGAATATTTCATAAATTCGCGTTAAGATTAAATATATGTGACCGGTCGTCTTTTATCAGCACAAAAAATCACGGCTTGAAAAAATCTTCCAGCAGATCCTTGCAACACTGAGTAACTGGGGCAGATGATTTTTCTATTTTCATTCTCAGTAAAGCTCCCTGCCAGGTATTTATCAGCAAATCCGCCATCTCTTCAGCTGATTTGTCCGATCTTACCGTACCCTGCTGCTGCGCTTTAGCCAGCCCGGATTGCAATAAATCCCGATAGCGCCCAACGGCGGATTGAAGAGATTTCCGGCAAATTTCGCTGGTATCGCCTATTTCCCCCATCAGATTGCCCAATAGACAGCCGCCCTTAAACTCATTTTTTTCAAGTTCCATGATGAGTTCATCGAAATAATGCCGTATCGCAGCCAGCGCGTTGGTTTCGGATTGTTGCAGATGCACCGCTAATTGTGCGATAAAGGGATCGACGTAGTGCTGGATAACTTCCGCACCAAAATTTTCTTTACTGCCAAAGTAATTATAAAAAGAGCCCTTGGGAATATTTGCCGCATCAAGGATTTCCTGTAGCCCCGTACCATGATAACCTTGCTCCATGAGCATGGCCACCCCCTGATTCAACAGGTTTTCTCGCTTGAGTTCTTTTTTCGTCACTTTAGGCATATTTTTATAATATGACCGGTCGTATTGGTATGTCAAGAAAAGAATGAGCACTTCCCCGTCCTGAAGGACGAAGCTTGCCGCGCAACTGATCAAAAAAATCATACGCTCTTATCCAAATAAGAATGTAGTCGATGGCTGTTATAGAACATGGATATGTAATTCAATATATCCTGCTGCTGAGAATAGCCTTGGCTTTCACGGCACATTTAGAGGCGTGCAAGGTGTAGGTGTTAAGATTATTAAGCAATCACGGGCGATACCCCATGCCGGCGATATCGATAAATTGGAAAAAACACCTTCTAATTCAGAAGTAATCCGATTGGCAGAATAGGAACAGGCCACGGTTATCGGTGATGTAAGAAACAGATTGTTGGATTCTGGTTCTACAACTTTGCGCGATCGTCCAGACTTGCCGCGAACTGTTCGTCTCCCATGAATCGCTGATACCTGTGCCGTGGAACGTTCATTGTCCAGCACGTTGTGTCATTCATTGCATGTCGAATCTCATTCGCCAACCCTGATTCCAGTTCATGACGGAATACTCGCGGTGAGCTTTCTCTGTCTACAAGTAAAACGGTTTTCTCTTCCCATATTATTCGTCATCGGATTGATGAGCTGGTTAGGCATACATCAAGCGACCCGGGGTTCTGGGACCGGGCGGCCAAGCTCACGAACAGTTTGGAATCGCTCTCCTGATGCCGTTATTTCGTGCCTCCTTTTTCGAGTTGATTAAGTTAATTCCTTTCGCAATATCAGGAAAAATTCCTTGGAGGAACTTAATTGATAAAAAAAAGTCTGTATTTATATTACTTCACAAAAATTTCACAAATTATTATTTGATATTTTTAGATAGGGCAATAGCGTTATTGACAACGATACTGTTTTGATCCCTAGAGCATGTAGATGCTAGCGTAGTGGCCATTGGGCTGTAGCCCTGGATGGTCATGAAGCCAAGGTAAGGTCTCACGACAAGGCATTGAAGTGCCTTTAATGGTGGAATCATAACTTGAAGAGGAGGAAAGAGGCCATGGATGCTTTGAAACCGGTACTTCCAAAGATTTTTCATTTCTGGAAAATTTTTGGTCGGGCCGGGGCTGTTGTTTTTGTTCTTAGTTTTTGAATTCCTTTTGGAATTTTGGATTATTTGCAAAAGAGGAGCTAATTGAATGAGTATTCCTGCACTTGGAAACAGGTCGGTAGATAAAGCAGCGAAGGCAGGCAGTCCTGCCTATGACATGTCGGAATGGTATGATTCCAGGTTTTACAAGCTGGGTCTTCTACCCATACTGGGAATAGCAATTTTCTGGGTCTGGTTTCAGCGGACCTACGCCTACTCCCATGGGATGGACTCCATGGAACCGGAGTTCGATCAAATCTGGATGGGCCTATGGCGTTTCCAAATGACACTCTGGCCGATCTTGGCGCTGACGGTCTGGGGTTGGGTATGGAAAACACGCGATACCCAGGAACAACTGGCGAACCTGCCGGTGAAAATGGAAATTAAGCGGTATTTTTATTTCATGATGTGGTTAGGTGTGTACTTGTTTGCTGTCTATTGGGGTTCGAGTTTCTTCACTGAACAGGATGCTTCCTGGCATCAGGTGATCATTCGCGATACCAGTTTCACGCCCAGCCACATTCCGCTGTTCTATGGCTCGTTCCCGATGTACATCATCATAGGCGTATCAACTTTCCTATATGCAAGGACGCGATTGCCGCTGTACAACAAGGGAATCTCGTTTCCTTTGGTGATGTCTATTGCCGGTCCGCTGATGAGCCTCCCGAACGTTGGCTTGAATGAATGGGGCCATGCCTTCTGGTTCATGGAGGAACTCTTTAGCGCACCGCTACATTGGGGCTTCGTGGTGCTGGCATGGGCCGCTTTGTTCTCTGGGGGTGTTGTCATCCAGGTCATTGCACGCTTTTCCAACCTCCTGGATGTGCAATGGAACGAACAAAGCCGAGCGATTCTGGATGATGTTGTTTAAATCCAGGTTGTAACGAGCATTGCATATACCCATCCTCTTTTAATAAGGGGATGGGTTTTTTGTTTACAAAGGGGCAGCCAAATAATGTCCAGGCAGAGACGGAAGAATCTTCAAGCAATAAGAATAGGGATAGGCTTTGTCTTTTGGGTGACAATGCAAAACTTAACTTTGTGTGTATTCACAGCCTAATACTTCCTTATATAAAATAGCAGCGCGCATAGCACCTGATTCTGTGTGGATGCAGCAACATTGCGTTTAACTGCGAGATAAATCAGAAACGATTCAACTTCCCTTTCTCCCATCGTATCGGGATGCTGCTTGTTGCAAAAGAAAATGAAACGCTTTGTCCAGGCAATATCAGATTGCTCCGTGCGGTAGCTGTAATACTTGAGCCTGAGTTTATGCCGCACCTGGTCCAAAAGCCGGGGTTTGCTCGTCATATTTGTGGATCTGACAAAGTTTGTTATGATGAAAGCTAATTCGGCGTAATTCTATAGAACAGAAGGAGATAGCATGCAGCTTGCCGTGTTAGATGTCATTTTTGACGTAATGTATTGCGTCATTTCGGAGTTCTAATTCTAGTTGGGCATCATAACCACGGGCCAGGCGCTTGGTGAGTTTCAAGCACGTGGTCACGCGTTGTATACTTGCTTTGTGTTTGCCGCCGCCGGGCTGGACAGCACAGCAGAACGCTTGCGACCGCACCTAACGGGGACGGCCAATCAGATGATGTTTGTGGGCAACACTGACCCCGGCCAAGGAAAGCCTCAAGCGCGAATCAGGATGCAAGATTTAGTTACGTTCTCAAGCAAGAATGGCCTATTTACAGACACGCTAGCCAAGTCACTCATTGTGTTGCTCTACTCGGAGTGGGATGAGCTATACAGGCATCTCATAGCTAAAGAAGTAGGAGTTAAAGCTTCGGTAGTTCGCTCGGATCTTATGGGAGACATCCGGCAGGTGCGCCACTGGATCGTGCACAACAAATCAATAGTCGGCACAAAGGTGCTACAAGTTCTTCCGTGGCAAGTATCGGCAGGATCGCAACTCGTCATTTCCGGGGAGTATTTCGTTCAGTTCATGGATCGGCTGAACGAGATGCGGGTGCATGTGGGTGATGCCCAACAAGGGGCTTGAGCCCGGGCGTTAGGTACACCGAGCAAGATCATGGCATTCAGGAAGCATAAGGATGTGGGATGGAACACCGGTGTGATCCCCGGACTCTTGATGGAGCGAGCATGTCAGTGTGGCGTTATTAAGCCTTGATGATAATGATCCATCCAGAACTCAATTTCCCTTAAGGTCAGAATTGCAGTAAAGCGACCGGAAATGAAATGAATAGCGTTGAAGCGGCCAGCGTAGGGATGTCGTTCGTTTGAGTAACTTCCACGATTTCCCCTGTCAATACATTCATACCCCGCATCCCTGCAGCAAGATTAGGCACTTCAACCGTTGTGGTGCCCCACACGGTGTTGCCCAAAGGCAGTTGACCTGACGCTGCAGGTATCAGCCGTGAAAACCAGCGCGGTGCGACAATTACCAGAGTAATCTCGTCTGCTTGGCGCGCGAAGGCGCACAGATGGTCCTTTCGCGATCCTGTCGTCATGAGCGGCAAGTAGGCGCCGTCCTGAAACACATTTGACCACCGCTTGCGGCTATGCAGCAAGCGCCACGTCAAATACAGCTTGGCGCGTCCATCCGTCATGTCATCAAGCAGTTGCCGTACTTGCTTTGCCAGCGCACCTTGAGGAACGGCAACAGATGCTTCCAGTTCCTTCAGCAGTTGCTGGCGCTGAGTGTAGTTCACCGGGCGGCGGTTGTCTGGGTCCACCAGGCTGAAATCCCATAGCTCGTTGCCTTGGTAGATGTCCGGTACGCCGGGCACGGTCAATTTGAGCAAGGTCTGTGAGAGCGAGCTGAACATTCCCCAGTAGGCCACACGCTGCTGGAAAGGAAGGAAGTCGGCCAGGAAAGTGTTTTTGTCAGATAGATTCAGTATCTTCCTGATAAAACTCAATAGACCCTCTTCATAGGGCATGCTCGGATTGATCCAACTGGTGTGCTGTTTGGCTTCGCGCACTGCCTTGAGCAGATAAGCCTCAATGCGTGCCAGCAAGGTCTCATGCTCTTCCGCAATCAACTCTGCAAACGGCCAGATGCCAATCAAGGTTTGGTAAATCAGGTATTCGTCATTGGCGCTGGGGATTTCCTCGCGATCAAGTAGTAATTTTTTACTTCGGTTGAGCCGTCGCCAACGCAGCGCCTGTAGATGCCAATGGCTGGGTATTTCAGACAATACATTGATGCGCGCACGCACGTCTTCGCTGCGCTTGCTGTCGTGCGTGGAGGTATTGAGCATGGAATAAGGCCAGCGTTCCAGCCGCTTGGCATTCTCGGCATGGAAGGCCTTTACCGAAATGCCGAAGAGGCGAGGGTCGCCGCCTACCTCGTCCAGGGAAATCAGGCGATGGTACAGATAGAACGCGGTATCTTCGTAGCCTTTGGCCATCACCGGGCCGGAAAGCTGCTGGAACTTCATGGCAAATGCAGTAATCGCGGCGGCATAGGGCGGGTCTCTATCGGCTGCGGCGTCCAGCAGGAGCACAGAGCCAAGAAAATCGAAAATGCTGACATCCAGCGCCTGGGTGAGCTTCTTGGACTGAGCCACGGCCCATTCTACATAGCGGCGATCAAGCACAGAAACCTGGCCGTCGCGCACGTAAGTACGGTAGACAGGCAGTCGAGCGATCACTTCGGCAAGGGCATGACGCAGGTTACTGGTGGTAAAGTCACGCGTATGCGGCCGCAATTCGCAAATTCGGCTTAATTGTCCCGCCATGACGTTCAGTTCGCTGGCCATGCTATATTTCATGATCTGGTGCTTGCTGCGGTAAACGAGTTCTTCAAAATCGGGCCGGGCGTGAGTAAACGAGCGATAGGTGCGCTCCAGCGTTGTTCTCGCGTGGAGATCAACGAACAGACTATTGACCAGATTGCAAAAGTCATAGCCGGTAGTGCCATGGATGGCCCAATCCTCGCGTAATGGTTCATGGCTGGCGAGGATTTTTTCTGCCACGATATAAATGGCTTTTTCTCCTTCCATTGAGGGTGAGCGCATCGCCACGCGCTCCTGCAGCCGCTGAAAATACTGCGTGGGATCATATAACCCATCCGGATGGTCAATGCGCAAGCCATCCACTTTGCCCTCGGCAACCCATTTCAGTACCAGCTGATGGGTAGCTTCAAAGACATGATTGTCTTCCACGCGCAGGGCAGCGAGATCATTGATGTCAAAAAAGCGGCGGTAATTGATTTCATCGGAAGCCACCCGCCAGTTAGCCACGCGCCAGGGCTGAGCTTCAAGCAGTTCATGCAGCAAAGCAAAAGAACCGGGATCGCCAGGACTACCGTTGTAGTCATTGACCGTATCCAGCACAGTCTGTCTGATGGATGGGGAAATACCAGCCAATGCCGCGAGGCGCCGTTTGAGCAACTCCTGGTCGCGGTGCCGCTCCAGGATCTTATCGGGCGTGGTCGCCTCCTGTGGCGGCAGATGATCAAACGCCGTAATCAGACTGGCGAGTCCCTGCAAATCCGGGTCATCCGGCCGCAGTTGCGCTTCCAGCAGGGATAGGCGATGCCGCAACAGGCGGGGATATTCGCGTGGAGCGATGGGCAGGCGGTGCTGGTAATACCATACACTGAAGCTCCCGCACGCCTTGTCAAAGTTGAGTTTTAATTCGCCATCTTCCAAGGTGTCGCCATAGGATCGTCCCAGGATGGGTAACAGCACCTTGCCACGCAACCCTTCTTTGAGAGGCTGCCAGTCGATATCAAAAAAAGGCGCATAAACCGAGGCGGGACCACTTTCCAGCACATCTAGCCACCATTGATTGTCTGCGCTCATCACGCCCATGTGGTTGGGTACCAGATCCAGGATCTGCCCCATACCATGCGCATGCAATGTGGTACAAAAAGCTTCGAATTCTTCCTGGGTGCCAATCTCCGGATTGAGCGCGTTGTGGTCGACGATATCGTAGCCATGGCTGCTGCCGGGGCGCGCCTTGAGGTAACTCGAGCAATAGGCATGGCTGATGCCCAGTGCTGCCAGATAAGGTACCAGTTGCGTTGCTTGCGTAAAGGTGAAGTTACGGTTGAGCTGCAGACGGTAGGTGGCAAGAGGAATGCGTAAGCGCCGTTTCAGCACGGGCGCAGTACGGGTGCGAGGACGCTCTTGCCGCATGGCTGCAGCCAACGCGAGTATCCGGCGGTCAGCCGCACAGGCTTCGAGATTGATAGGGAGCTTACGTCGCCAATTGGGATGCTGCGTGGTGGTGGAGGGAATATTGACTTGATCCAGTACATCCAGTATATCCTCGATTTGCACCATCAGGACCCGAGCTGGGCTGCGGGCCAGATAGCTATAGACCGCCTGGATCAATTCCGGTGTGGCGACTGGCAGTGACACTGGATCAACCGTCAGCCCTTCCGGCAACAATCCGGTCTGCTCCAGCATCAGCAAGAGATAAGCGCGTTCCTGGGAGCGCATGACCACCTGAGTCCGGCGAGCCTCATCAGAGCTGAATAGTCGGAGCTCCGTGCGCTGGATGATATCGCGTCCTTGCCAGTAGCCTGGCAGCGTCGGTAAATCATGCGTGGTCACTGCTGCAAGCGCTTGGGCGGAATAGTTCTCTGGTGCAGTGAAGCTGCCCATCGCTTCTTTTTCCATTATCAGCAATCGATACGAGAGGATGCCCAAAGGCGGTAAGGCAGCCTGTACTTCCTCCGGCACGGTTCCCAGATCTTCGCCGATAACCAGGCACTGGTTACGCTGGCTTTCCAGCGCCAGAATCCCGAGCAGATCCTCGAAAGGGTAACGTACATAAGCGCCTTCAGTAGGTGATACGCCAGCAGGCACCCAGTATTGACGCATCAATCCCATGACATGATCGAGACGCAATGCGCCTGCGTGCCGCATGTTATGCCGCAGCGTGGCAATGAAAGGCGCATAGGCTGCCTCACGCAGGCGATCCGGCACGAATGGCGGCAACCCCCAGTCCTGGCCGAGCTGGTTGCCGAGCTCTGGTGGCGCGCCTACTCCCACACCAATGGCATAAAGCGCCTGATTGGCCCAAGCTTCTGCACCACCGCCATCGACCGAGACCGACAGATCGAGATAGAGACCTGCGCCGAGTCCCAATTCCAGTGAGCGCCATCCCACGGCAGCAAGCTGTAAGTCAGCCTGCCATTGCAGGTAAGCAAAAAATTCGATGCGATCCCGATGTTGGGCCTCAAATTCATGTACTTCTGCTGCTTCAGGATGGCGGTAGGCCTTTGGCCAGACCGGCCAACCCCATACATTGGGATCCTGATTATGGAAATACTCTTGTAGTGCCTCGAACAGAGTATGGCGGTACAGCCGTTCACCCTCACGCGTCTGAAAGGCGCGAAATGCAGCGGCACGCTCGCTATCCGCTGCCAGGTGCCGCTCACAGAAATGGCGGTACAGCATTTCCAGTATGGGTAGCTTGAGCGCGGCGACACCCGCGTAATCGACCATCTCGGGCGCCCGTAATCCTTCCAGCCGGATCTGAAACTCGGGCGTACGTAATATGGCGCGCGCTGCATCGCATTCGTGAAAATCGTCGATGGCCTCCACATCGAGATAAAGGATATTGAAAAATAAGCGGCTGGAAGGACTGTACGGACTCGCGTGTTCCGGATTATGCGGAAACAAGGCGTGCATCGGGTTGACACCGATGATATCCGCGCCCTGTGCTGCCCATTGCTCCAGCAATAGCCGCAGATCGGTAAAGTCGCCCATTCCCCAATTACGCTCGGACCGCACTGCGTACAGTTGCACGGCTGGCCCCCAGATGCGGCCGGAATGAGTGATGGCTTCAGGCTGATAACAGGTAGCGGGGACAACGATGAATGTCTGCTTTGCACAGGGCTTGCCGGCACGCGATAGTGTCAGGCGGTGATAACCCGGCGCAAGGTGTCCGGGTATCGCTAGCTGCCAGGCAGTATGCACTATGCCATTGATTTTCCTGGTTCCAATTTGCGGCAGGGTTTGCGGTTGAAACTGGCCACTCAGGTTGCCACCGTCTTCCAGATCCAGACGCCATTCCCACTCTTCATCAGCGGAAGTGTCCTGTGTGACCAGCCGTACCCAAGCTGCCTGCTCTCGAACCACTGACACCGCTTCCAGCGCTCGCCGCCAGGGATGCAACTCGCGCTCCTTAATGGCGGCAGCGATTTTTTCCGGCGTGGACACATCGAACCCCATGGCAGCCAGCAGCATGCGCTGGGTGGCAGGGGAGGTGAGGTGCTGCTGCTGCCAGTTATCGGTGTAGGCGGGCAAGATGCCCGCCAGTTCGCTTAGATGGGTCAGTAACTCAAATTCGTTTTCAAGCTTACTCATGGTCCTCCCTTAGATACCAGGCTACGGTGAATGCAGGTAAGACACCCGATGAAAGCCGGTAATCAAGATCGACCTCGCTCCCATAGAACAATTTACCCTGCGGCGTGGCAGGCAGGTTGGCCGCTGTTTCTCCTAAATTGGCGTACACTGCCAGCTGCCTAGCGTCACTAAGCTGCCAACCGGCATGTAGCGCATGCGCTGCCAGCACTTCAAAACCACTGCCACGTATGTCGCGCACATGAGGAACGATCATCTGCTGCCGCAAAGCCAGCAGTTCCTGATATAACATGAGCCATGCACGGTGTGGCGGATGGTTCTGTGCCTGCCAATCCAGCTTGGCCAGCTCAAAAGTGCGGACTGCACAGGGATCGGGAATGGCTTCCCGTGCAGTCGAATCGCGAAAACGCGCGAAGCAGGTAAATTCCTTGCGCCGTCCCGCGGTCACGGCCTCAGCCAGTTCGCCGTTAAATCCACAAAAAAAAGGAAACGGCTCGCATGCACCCCATTCCTCACCCATAAACAGCAAGGGCACCGAGGGCGACAGCAGCAACAAAATGATGGCAGCACGCAAAGCTTGCGGTGCAGCTAATACCGTCAGGCGTTCACCCCACGCGCGATTGCCGATCTGATCATGATTTTGCAGAAAAGCGACAAAGGCCGTGGGCGGCAGCTGAGCGCTCGACTCACCGCGAGATTCGCCCCGACGGTAAGCAGAAATCTCACCCTGATAAGCAAATCCTTCGGTCAGGCAGCGTCCTAAATGGTGGATAGGTTGGTCCGCGTAATCTGCATAATAGCCATCACGCTCATGGGTCAACAGCACATGGTAGGCATGATGGACATCGTCATTCCATTGGGCATCGTAATGGATGGTTTGTCCGTTCTGTCTACGCATGAGGTAATGGGCGGCATTGTGGTCATTTTCCAGGATGAGGTGAATGTGGCGCTCCGCACCGAGTGTTGCGCGCACCGCCTGCGCCAGCGCTTCCAGAATATCAGGCTGGCTGTCATCGAGGATGGCGTGCACCGCATCCAGCCGCAGGCCGTCGAAGTGATATTCTTCCAGCCAGTAAAGTGCGTTATGAATGTAGAAATCGCGTACGATCTGCGAATTCTCACCATCGAAGTTGATCGCCGCGCCCCATGGAGTGTGGTGCCGTTCAGTGAAAAATTGCGGGGCATACAGATGAAGATAATTGCCCTCCGGCCCGAAGTGGTTGTAGACGACATCGAGTAACACCATCAATCCACGCTGATGCGCGCTTTGTATTAGGCGTTTGAGATCTTCTGGCGTACCGTAGACGCTGTCCGGCGCAAACAGCAAGGCGCCGTCGTAGCCCCAGTTGCGCTGTCCAGGAAAATCGGCCACGGGCATCAGTTCGATGGCGGTGACGCCGAGTCCAGCCAGATAGTCCAGTTTTTGCTCGATAGCCGCGAAAGTGCCCTGTGGGGTGAAGCTGCCAACGTGAATTTCATAAATCACCGCCTCTTCCCAGGGCCGGCCACGCCAGGCACCATCCTGCCAGTCGAACGCAGCGGGGTCGATCACCTCGCTGGCTCCGTGCACGTCGTCAGGGTTATAGCGTGAAGCAGGGTCGGGTACGCACAATCCATTGTCGATTTGATAGCGATAGCGGCTGCCCGCCCGCGCCTGCTCGCTTACCCACTGATACCAGCCTTGTCCTGCTGCCTGCATGGGCATCGGCGCTTCATTGTCGACCAGCAGCATGACCTGATGGGCTGCTGGCGCCCAGAGACGAAAACGTACCTTGCCCTCTTGGGTAAACTCAGCGCCGAAGGGCATGCAATGTTGTCGTTTCATACTCATTTCATTACAAATAATGACCGATATAGCCACTGTATTTCCCTTTTGGCACGACCACGATGCCTGAGTCTGTGACGGTGTAACGCGCGGCGTCAGCTTGTCGATCGTAACCGATTCGGCTGCCGGCTCCGATCAGGTTATAGCGGTCTATGATGGCGCGCTTAAGTCGTGCGCCCCGACGGATAACGGTGTAATCCATCACGATGCATTCATCGATCTCAACATCCTCTTCGATTAACACCTCTCGACGAATAACAGAGTTGTGGACGCTGGCACCCTTGATGAAGCTACCGTCACCGATGATACTGTTCTCGATCTCAGCACGGATGAATTTCGCCGAGGGACCCAGATATTCGCTGGAGGCGAATCGCCACTGTGGATTAAACAGATTGAATTTCGGCTCCAGCCCCAGCAAATCCTGATGGGCGAGGAAATAGGCATCAATCGTGCCGACATCTCGCCAATAGTGCGGCTCCTCATAATCACGCACACCAGGCACACGATTGTCGGAAAAATTGTAGGCAAATACCCGGTGACGCTGACACAAACGCGGTAACAGGTGATGGCCGAAATCTTTCTCACCGCGATGTTTACCTTCCTCCAAGGCGGCGAACAAGGTATCGGTACTGAACAGATAATTACCCATCGAAGCATAGGCTCGAGCCGGATCTTCCGGCATGGAGAGCGGATATTGAGGCTTTTCATGGAACTGGCGTATTTGCCCGTCGCGAGTGCTCTCGATCACGCCAAAAGCGCTGGCCTGCGCAAGCAGTACTGGCAACGCTGCCACGGTCACGTCGGCATTATTCTCCAGGTGAAACTGGGCCATCTGCTGCACGTCCATGCGGTAAATATGATCGGCGCCGAACACCGCTACCAGATCCGGGGCGTGCTGGCGAATCAGATTGAGGTTCTGATATACCGCATCTGCCGTGCCCTGAAACCACTCGGGGCCCTCGCGCATTTGCGGTGGCACCACGGTGACAAATTGTTCGGGAAAAATGGGTGTCAGCCCCCAGGAACGGCGAATATGCTCGATCAGCGACTGCGATTTGTACTGCACCAGCAAATAGATCGCAAAGATATGAGAGTTCACCAGGTTGGACAGCACGAAATCAACGATGCGGTAGCGGCCTCCAAAAGGCACCGAAGGTTTGGAACGTTCGCAGGTAAGCGGGTAAAGGCGTTTACCTTCGCCACCTGCCATCACCATTGCAAGTATTTTCGGATTAGGCATGGGTATCACCTCCAGAAGAGAGCATGGCTTGCCCGATCAAGTTGAGCAGAATCAGCATTGCAGATTCCAGCCAGGTAGACTGTTCAGCCAGGGATTTATCTAGCTCATCCAGTATTTTCTCCAGCAGGAACAGCTCAAGCAGTTTTTGTTCCTGTGCTGGTTCGGCTGGATAAGCACAGCATCCCGCTATCGCTGCCCGGTAGCCAGATAGAAAAGCATCGGTAGCTGTCTGTTCCCACTGATGCGCATAGATTTCCAGCAAGTCACGGTGATCAATACGTTCAGCAAGATGCCGGCTGAGTGCTTGCCGCGCTGCGGCAGACAGTGAGTAACACATTCCCGCAAGGTCTTTGAGGGGAGATTGCTTGGTACGCCGTGCTTCTAAAGATTGTTCAGGGTCGCCTTCGAAATCAGTGATCGTGAAATCGTTATGAGTGAGTAATATCTGGTCAAGGTGATAATGACCATGGATGCGGATTTTATATAAAGGAGGTTCATCCGGCAGTGCATAGGCAATGCGATCCAGTATACGCGGCCGCTGACTGAGCAAGCGTTCACAAATCCCGCGTGACGGTTCAGGGAGGTGTAATAATGCCTGTTCCAGTTTGTCGAAAACAGTGGCAAGATTTATCCGTAACTGCGCCGCCTGAGCGGTAATTTCGCTGACCGGCTGAATCTCAGGATCAAAGGCGGCATTGCCTGTGGTCTTGGCCAATGCCTGATGCAATTCTGCCGTGCGCCGGCCCAGCGTTTCCATCTGCACCAGGTAGACTGCATGCACCTCGGTCTCACGGGCGTGCTCGGGTTCATCCACGCACGACTTGAAGTGGCGGCCTAAATAGTCTTGCGTGCAGTTCCAGAAGGTCCCCTGGTTCGGTACAAACCGGTGCAGTACTGCAATTGCGGTGACGGTATCATGGGCATGATATTCCAGACTGCCAGCCAACGGGGTTACACTCGGGCACGGCGATATTTCGGTCAGAAACCGCCCCATCTCCAGTTCTGGATTGATGCCTTCTTGCACGCGCCGGTAGACCTTGAGAATAGCCTGGTCGCCATAAACGATAGAGGTATTGCTTTGTTCCACTGCCAAACGAATGATCTCCACTGCTTCCGGTAATTCCGGGATCGCTGAGGTTCTGGAAAACACCATCTCACCCGAGGCAAAGGGGAGATGCATCTCTGTCACGATGGCATCCAGCAAGAAGCGACAAAAGGCATCTTCGCCCAAGGCATCATAGAGTATGCCTTCACGCGCGCGTTGCCTGACCTTGGCCAGCATCCACGGCGACAAGGCATGATAGTGCTGATCGGCAGCTTCCCCGAGCATCAGGCCTAGCGGTAGAAAATAGTTCTGTGTTGCACCCGAATCGAGCAGGAGTTTGACCAGCAATGGCAACCATCCTTTGCCTTCAGTGGTTTTCCAGGTTTGATTCAAGTCTAATTCCAGCTTTGTGATGTGTTGTCCTGCTCCTGCGAACCAGCGCTGAGTAACAAGAAAGGGCGGTAATATTTCGGTTTCCAGCTGTGTGCGGGGCTTGCGGGCAAGAACGTCCGTTACCTCACCTGCAGGCTTGGCCATCAATGCACTCAGCAATCCTTCAGGTAGGATCAGTACCGGCAATAATTCACGGGGGAGTTTGTCCAGGTGCCAGACAGGGGCTTCCACATCGGTGGCCAGATGGAACCAGTAAAAACTGTAACTGGGTAAGCTCAGTAAATAAGGCAGCTCACCAATGGCAGGGAAGGTGGTGCGCCCCATTAATTCGACGGGAACGCGGCCTTTGTACGCAGCGAGATTCAGCTCAACTGGCTGAGCGCTGTTGGCGAGATTGGCCACACATAAAATGCTCTCGTCCTGGTATTCGCGCAGATAGGCGAGTATCTTGCGATTGCCCGGATGCAAAAATTTGATGGAGCCACAGCCGAAGGCTTTCTGTGCTTTGCGCGTGGTAATCAGACGCCGCATCCAGTTAAGTAATGAACTCGCGTTGCGGTTTTGCGCTTCCACATTGACAGCTTCATAGCCATAGAGCGGATCCATGATGGGCGGCAGATATAGCCGTTGCGGATCGGCCCGGGAAAATCCTGCATTGCGATCGGGACTCCATTGCATCGGCGTGCGCACGCCATTGCGGTCGCCGAGATAGATGTTGTCACCCATGCCGATTTCATCACCATAATAAATAATGGGGGCACCCGGCATGGACAGCAGCAGGCTGTACATCAGCTCAATCTTGGCCCGGCTGCCTTCCATCAGCGGCGCCAGCCGGCGCCGGATGCCTAAGTTGAGCCGCGCGCGCGGATCGGATGCATAAGTGAGGTACATGTAATCGCGCTCGCGATCGGTGACCATCTCCAGGGTCAATTCATCGTGATTACGCAGAAACACGGCCCATTGGCAATTCTCTGGAATCTCCGGGGTTTGTGCCAGTATTTCGATGATGGGATGGCGATCTTCCTGGGCCACTGCCATAAAAATGCGCGGCATCAGCGGAAAATGAAAAGCCATGTGACATTCATCGCCATCGCCGAAATATTCGCGCACATCCTCCGGCCATTGATTAGCCTCAGCGAGGAAGATGCGGTTGGTATAATGCTGATCCAGTTCGGCACGCAAATGCTTGATGATAGCGTGGGTTTCGGGAAGATTTTCATTGCTGGTGCCGTCGCGCTCGCACAGGTAGGGAATGGCATCCAACCGCATGCCATCTACCCCCATGTCGAACCAGAAGCGCATGGCCCGCAGCACGGCTTCGACGACATGCGGATTAGCAAAATTGAGATCCGGTTGATGTGAAAAGAAGCGGTGCCAGTAATACGCTTTTGCGACTTCATCCCATGCCCAGTTGGATTTCTCTGTATCAGTGAAAATGATGCGTGTTTCCTCGTATTTCTTGACGGTCTGACTCCAGACGTAATAGTTGCGTTTGGCGGAAGCTGGGGGAGCCGCGCGCGCTGCCTGAAACCAGGGATGCTGGTCCGAGGTATGGTTGATGACCAGTTCGGTAATGACTTTGAGGTCGCGTTGGTGGGCTTCGTGCAGAAAGGTGCGAAAGTCGGCCAGTGTGCCGTAATTGGAATGAATGCCGCGGTAGTCCGAGATGTCGTAACCATCATCACGCAAGGGTGAGGGGTAAAACGGCAACAACCAGAGCGTATTGATCCCCAGCTCTTTCAAGTAGTCCAGCTTGGAGGTCAATCCGGCAAAATCGCCGATGCCATCGCCATTGCTGTCACAGTAAGCGCGCACATGTAATTGATAAATGATGGCATCTTTATACCAGAGAATATCTTCTGTGATACTCATAGATCCTTCCTATTGCCAGTCAATCGACGCATTAGAGCGGTAGCGCTCTAATAGAGATTATTTTTGCAGTTGATTTGCCGAAGTATCCATTTCTTGCCCAGCTTGTTGCCATCTGGCGCTAGCCTGGGCAGTTAATGAAACTTCATCGCACACCTTTCAGCGCGGGCTTAATTGGAAACTTTTTATCAAATTTTGCCTGCGTCAAGCGTTGAAAGTGCTGAAAGCTGAAAGTCGTGATTGTCTAATTTCCCGGAGATTTTCCTCTCCTGCTAGCCAACCCAGATAACGACCTATTCAGAATTAGATAGCTATGAGGAAAATAAAACCTTGGAAATAATGGTTAATGCAAGCATTTCCTGTTATTACCGTACCGAGTAATGATGGCGTGGTCAAGTCATTTATAGAGAATGTAGGGAGCAACCAAACTATTTTCAGGGGGATCACAAGGGAATCGGGGCCGCCTCTCCGCACACTCGGATTAACCTGAAAATAGTTCATAGGCATATTCCGGCAAGGCATCACAAAATTTTTACTTTCCGAGAGTTACACTGTTTCCAACAAAATATCCCGGCACGCAAGATAAAGGAAATCTTGCATATTATTTTTATTTGAGATAAGCAGTTGATTTGCCTGCATTAATTAATCTATGGCCTTGTGGGCAAATTTTATGCGTAGGAAAGCTACCTTTTAGAGGGGGGAGCAAAATGCAGAGCAGTAGAACCGTCAAATATCAGCAATATAGCGATGGTATGTCGCATTACAGAATAGTCATGACGAGACAAGCATTTCTCATCTTCACCTTGCTAAATTCTCAATTATTTTCTGATTCTTCATAGGCTGACATTAATTCCGTTAGCTTGTGCGCATTAACTGTTGATTGCAGTTTTAGAATTAATCAAATCCATGAATAACCAATATTTCTTGGATTTCTCGATTTTAAAGGAGGGGGTAAGGTAATGATGCGAAAAAGATATACAAATAACTTGCTTGCGATCTCATCCATTATTGGATGTTTCATAGGCAGTAACATCACACTCGCTGCGGAAGCGAAAAATACCGAGGCAGTGAAAGCTGAAAAATCATCAATTCTTGTCAGAAACAATACTGCACCCAATGGCGCGCCATTCAGTACGGAAGAAACCGTGGGACGTACCCGGTTTGATTTTGACAGATTAACCTATCTTATGGAAAACGATAAAACGCCGCTTGCTTCCATGGCGCCAGATTGGCTTAATTTGGCCATTGAGCACCGGACGCGCTACGATGTGTATGATCATGGTTTCACCAGAGCTATTCCGGGTTTTAACGATCAGATTCATCAGCGGACAAGATTTCTGTTCGAGGTTCGGAATATTATCGATCCTTTCCGGTTTACGCTTGAGCTGACCGATTTCCGTGCGCCACTGGCGAATTTCGGACAAGATCACTCGCCGGCTTTTGCCAACCATTTTGATTTCTCCCAACTTCACCTCGATCTATTGTCCAAAGATTTTCTGGGAACGGGATATGGCGCAAAATTTGAAGTCGGGCGCCTGATTCTGGAATATGGGGAATCACGCTTGGTCGGGGGACATCGATGGGGGCCTTTTACACCCACTTTTGATGGAATACGATTTTCGTTAGGCAACGATAAAGAGAAATGGGGTTTTCATGTATTTGGCACCCGCCCTGTCAATCGGGAAGTGACGCATTTGGATTGGAATACTCCCGAAACTTATTTTTCAGGCGCACATATTACCAACCGTGATTTGCGCTGGGCTAATGTAGACGTATATTGGTTTCAACTAAATGAAAGTAATAATGTCAGGCAACGTAATTTATCTACTCCCGGTTTCAGGTTGTTTGCTAAACCTGTCAAAGGCAATTTCGATTATGAAATTGAGTCCATGTATCAGTTTGGGGACACCCAAGACATCGATATTTTCGCGCATCGCCATCACGGAGAAATAGGATATAGCTTCGAAACGGCAATGCCTTTCAGGTTGATCTACCTGTTTGATTATGCATCAGGAGATCCTGACCCAAGGAAGAATTTTGATATTCTGTATGCAAAACGCCGCGTAGAGTATGGCCCTACCGGAATGTTTGGACCATTTTTCCCTTCCAATCTTTTCTCACCCGCAGGCTTTCCGTGCGGTGCTTTTACCCGTTCCTAATGTCAGACTCATGATGTCACACCGTGCGTATTGGTTAGCTGATAAACATGGCGCATATGTAGGCAGCGGCCTGCAAGACCGAACCGGTCGGTCAGGTAGCTTCTTGGGGAATATGCTGGATATCAGCGTAGGATGGGATCCCCAGTGGAGCTTTTTAAAACGCGTGAGCTTTGATATAGGGTATAGCCATATATTCAAAGGTGATTACTTTGACAAAGTTCCGAACGGTCCTGAAAAAGCTGATACCAATTATGGGTATACCATGGCTACCCTGAAATTCTAGGAATAAGGCATGATTGGCGAATCGCCCATGTACGGCGGGAGATTTGCCATCAGTTCAGTAAGTTTAGCCTCTCGTAGGCATGAAATACAGATGAAGTTTGGGCATTGTCAGAGCCGCATTTCCTGGGCGAGAAGGGGTATGGCATAGCTGCGTGCTCTGCCAAAACTTCAACATCCTTTTCTTGCAGTCATTTAAAACTGCTTCTCAAGTTATTCATACCTTCAATTGTGGCAGCCGTGGCATTTTTTGTGACAGTAAATCTGGCCATGAATTCGCCTTCCAGAAATGCGCCTATAGCTATTGCGCTATATCCATATGTTGTTATTAATTCTTCTAGAGACACTTTTGTTATAACCAGTCAATGCTTCAAGTCAAACGGTGCCCGCTGAAATCAGAGTATGGACTCCTTTTGGGAGCGATGAGTATATAGTTTTACTTGAATAGCGCACTTGAGTTGATCATGTCGTGGTAGATTAAGCGCTTGCCGCCAATTTCATCAGGCATCGGTTCTCAGATCCGGATTCAAATTGACTTTATTAACCCGAATATTTCATAAATTGGCATGTGTCCTCACTTGCCTTTTGATTAATAAGAAAGATTTTGCTCAGTCGGGTGTATGAATCACTACACCCCTCCTTCTCAAAACTTCCCTATTAATCAAAATCCTGCGTGATCATCACGCGAATTTATGAAATATTCGGGTTAATCGCAGGTACTACGCGTAGTAGATTTCCCATAACCGATAATGAACAGAACGCGCAGAGTAAGGTATCACCGGCGGTCTCGTTGGCAGCTCCGTTAGAACACTGGATCAGATCCTCAAACACCAGCCTGCGGCGGTGTGATATGTTACGCCAAGACTGATGCTGATTGTGAACAAAATAGAGGATCTGTGATGAGTAAATATTCTATCCGGCGTTATAGCAAATGCATAATCGGTGCAATGATAGAATGAGTATGATCGTGATAAAAAAACAAGATTAGGAATCCTGGATAGCGTGGATGCTTTTATGAGGAAATTTTATGAAAGATGAAATCAAACAACGATTACAAAAAACTGAGACATGGATACACGGACTTTATATGCTGTTTTTTGTCTTCGTTTATGGCCTTGCTGAATTTCTGATTGTTCTGGTAATGCTGTTTCAGTTCTTTTCCATCGTGCTGTCTGGCAATATCAATGCTCAGTTACTCAAGTTCGGCCAGAATCTGGCAGCATACGTTTATCAAATCATTATTTTTCTTACGTTTAATAGTGAGCAACGGCCTTTTCCATTTAGCGCTTGGCCTGGTGAAATCAGCAATCATGATGAAAATAAAAAGTAATCTTGACTGATCGCGATGCGGAAATAAATTGAGCTCAGGAAGTACAAGATAAGGAATTGATTATAATGACTATTGATCTAGTCATTGAAGTGACCGGTGTTTGCAGCATGATTCATACACCCCATTTATTGCAATGATTTGGCTGGAGCAATCAGTAAAAAAATCAACAAAGCAGATCGGCGTCTGAAGCAGAGGGGGGAGCAACGGATCAAACCAATCTAGCTTTGTTGCATAGTAATGCTAAAGGGTAACAAATAAACAGACAATACTGCATATGCATACAATTTTATCTCTTAACATTGTTAGTCTCGCCAGCCAAGGTCTGCGTGAATTATTGTAGAGGATACTTCAAAGTTAGACCGTCGATTTACAAAATTTCCCGTTTTTTTTAAGCATTGTGCTTAGATCAAATTAAGGTTTTTGCTTATTTTAATTTTCTTCAAGAAAGAATAACTTTTGATCGGGCAGGTGAGGTTTAGCCCGAATATTTCATAAATTCGCGTGATGATCATGCAGGATTTTGATTAATAGGGAAGTTTTGAGAAGGAGGGGTGTAGTGATTCATACACCCGACTGAGCAAAATCTTTCTTATTAATCAAAAGGCAAGTGAGGGCACGTGCCAATTTATGAACTATTCGGGTTAAGATCACCAACGCCGGTAGTAGTTATTCAGGCGTCAAGCTTATTGCTGTAAATTTAATTTGGCGGCTAGATCTTTAGCTGGCCGAACTAATAATTCGTTGAAACCCTTTTTTAACATGGCATGATTCACTGATAACAAAGCGAGAAAATGCAGTTGTATTTGCGGAAACTGATATTATTGATGACCCTGATGTTCTGGGCGGGCGCTGCGGTGGCGAACAGCGACTTACCCCAGGTGCTGTCGGATTCAATGATGACTGGGAGCGACCCTGGAGAACTGGTGGCGCTGGCAGTCAAGTATGAACATGCTGAAGGTTTCCCGCAGGATAGAGAAAGAGCTGCCGAACTTTACTGCCAGGCAGCCAGGTTAGGATCACCCGATGCATTGTACGCTCTGGGATGGATGTATGCTAACGGGCGTGGGGTGGAGCGAGATGACAGTATCGCGGTCCAGTTATTCTTGATGGCGGCAGAGCAGGGACATGCTTATGCTCAAAAAATGATTCGTTATACACCGGCTATCTTGCCATCGCGCTTACCCGCTTGCCTGCAGTCAGATATCGAAGATGAGTATGAAAAAGCTGTTTTCTATCCAGATGACCAAGTCTCTAAACTGGTACACAAGCTGGCTCCTGATTATCAGATTGATCCCAGACTGGTGCTTGCTGTTATCTCGGTAGAGTCAGGGTTCAATACCCAAGCAGTTTCACCCAAAAATGCGCGGGGACTGATGCAGCTGATTCCTGAAACCGCACAACGATTTCGGGTAAAAGATCCTCTTGATCCTGAAGAAAATATTAAGGGTGGAATGGCCTATTTGCGCTGGCTGCTGGCATTTTTTAAAGGGGATGTCACTCTGGTGGCGGCTGCTTATAATGCTGGAGAAGGCGCCGTTGAAAAATACCGGGGTATCCCTCCCTATCAGGAAACGGTCAGTTATGTAGAAAAAATAAGAATGCGCTACAAAAAGTCCACGCATCCTTATCAATCTGATATCGTTAACCGAACGTCAGTAATCGTATCGTCCAATAGTGTTGAGAACTGAATCAACGATCTCAGAAACATTTTCTTTTTTATACGTTTTAGATGAAATTAAAGACTGTCGTCAAGCTTCTTTTGTTCGCTGTTTTTGCAACGGCTTTATTGATTCATTTTGTCACGGAGCATGTCAGTGCAGGCTGGCGGACCGCCAGTCGCGAATCAGTCGGGCTGGCTCCCGATCCTGAACAAACTCCGGAAGCGATCATACAGGTTTATGGTGCGCGTGCTTATGGTTGGCGCGGCTATTTCGGTGTTCATACTTGGATTGCGGTCAAACCATCACTCGCCAGAACATACACCGTGTATGAAGTCATTGGCTGGTATTTGCGCCGAGGCGGCTCAGTATTGACGATTCATCAGCATGAACCTGACAGGCGTTGGTTCGGCAGCATGCCAATCCTGCTGGTTGAAAAGCGCGGAGAGAGTGTGGATGCATTGATTGCCCGTATCGAAGAAGCCGCACATAGCTATCCTTATGCAAGGGAATACACCATGTGGCCTGGCCCAAACTCGAATACCTTTACTGCCTGGGTTTCGCGTGCTGTGCCAGAACTCGGGCTCGATCTGCCCCCTACGGCAATTGGCAAGGATTACCTTGGCAGTAGCCTGGTTGCGGCCGCACCCAGCGGAAGGGGCTGGCAATGGTCCTTGTATGGACTGCTGGGTGTCATCGTCAGTGAAGTTGAAGGGGTCGAAATCAATTTGCTTGGACTGACGTTCGGCATTTCTCCCAGTCCCGCTGCGATTAAGCTGCCATTGATTGGGCGTATTGACCTGAGCGCACTGAACAGGCTGGCTGTTTCAGTTCCGGAATAGCCTTGTTGTAGTCGGAAGGCGCACCTGAAACAGCCTAATTCCGCTAACAGTATCCGCCTAACAATGGCTTGAGTGCTGCTTTAGACGCGTGTGCTTTCCTGGCCGTTACCTAGCATCCCTTGCAAAATTCGAACAATGTAGTAACTGATCCAATTCAAGGATCGGTTTATCCAGGACTGCTTTCCCCAATATTTCCTTGATACCGGTCTGGAGTCTTCCATGGCCTGTTGCAGACTGGCTCTGAGTTCCAGCGCAAATACCTGATCAACAATCATGACATTGGCTTCGCGCGCCATGAACAGGCTGAAGGGATCAATATTGGAAGAGCCGACTGTTGACCAATAGTGATCTATGACAGCTACCTTGGCATGGAGATAACTCTTCTGGTATTCATAAATCTTGATGCCTGCATCGAGTAAATTGGCATATAAGGCGCGTGTGGCATGATGCTGTATGCGATATTCAATTTTTCCCTGGAGCAGGAGGATGACCGATACGCCGCGGCGGGCTGCATGAATGAGGGCACGACGAAAATTTCTGCCAGGAAGAAAATAAGCGTTGGCGATAATGATCTCATTGTAGGCGGTGGCAATTGCCTTGAGATAAGCGCGTTCAATATCACGCCGATGACGAAGATTGTCGCGGATAACAAATGCTGCGCGCTGGTTACCAACCGGTGTTGCGGTAGGCTCCGGCTCGAGATGAGCAGTCCAGCGTTTCTTGAAATGCGCCCAGGCGACTAGCATCCATAAACGCTTGGCTGCAGAATGAATGGTAGGGAGCAGAGGTCCTTCTATTTTTATCGCATGATCAAAACGTGGTGAGGATTCTCCAAGTTTGTAGTAATCATCGATAATGTTGATCCCCCCAATAAAAGCAATACTGCCATCAATGACGGCGAGTTTACGATGCAAGCGGCGTAACCGATGGCGTCTGAAGCGGAAAGAAAAAACCTCTTGCCGGTATAGCAGAACTTGAACGCCCGCAGTGAGCAAGCTCTGAATGGCTTTTTTGGGAAAATCAAGCGAGCCATATCCGTCTATCAGCAGATGAACGGCAACACCACGTTGGGCGGCTCGCTTTAATGCATTGGCAATGCTGATGCCTGTTAAGTCGTATTTGAAAATATAAGTCTCAAGATGAATTTCCTGCCTGGCCTCATCAATTGCAGTTTCCAGCGCTGGGAAATATTCCGTACCATTGTGCAACAGTGTAATCCGGTTTCCATCGATAAACTCGAGGCGTTTCATGCACGTACGATATTGGCGGATAAAGCTGCATGATCAGAGATTCTCAACCAAGTGCGACTTTGGTGGACGCATACGTTTTTTACCCGGAAGCCTCGTACGTAGATCCGATCAAGACGCAATAATGGGAAAATGGAAGGGTAGCTGCGGGCGGTTTTACCGTGGGTCTGCTCAAATACCTCGGTTAATTCAAGATGTTTCACCAGGATACGACTGGCTGTTCCGTGCCAGTCATTGAAATCTCCTGCAATCACGAGTGGCGCATCGGGTGGAACGAGTTGTTTGATACGTTTCTCCATCGCCTGGAGCTGTCTGCGCTGGCCACGCCTGAATAATCCCAGGTGAACACAAATGCAGTGCAGGTTTTCCTGCCAGCCAGGGATACTGATTTCACAGTGAAGCAAACCGCGATTCTCAAACCGATGCGACGAAATATCCTCGTTTTCCCAGTTTATAATAGGAAAGCGGCTGAGAATGGCGTTGCCATGATGGCCTGCGTCATATACCGCATTTTTGCCGTAAGCAAAATCTTTCCATACCGAATCCGCCAAAAACTCATATTGGGAACGGTTTGGCCAGTTCTCAAAGCGGGAAGCATGCTTGCTATGTTCCCCAACCACTTCCTGTAAAAAGATGATATCCGTATCGAGCGCGCGCAAGTGATCGCGCAGCTCGTGCAGTACCAGGCGATGATTGAAATAGGAGAAGCCTTTGTGGATATTGTAGGTAGCAATATGCAGTTTATCGATCATAGACAGCCTTAAGAAATGACATAATCAGAAAGCCAAAATTCTCTTTCTATTACTCCTCCTGAGACATTTACTGTATTGGGCGCCATCGCTACCGGGAAACCGCCAGCATTTTTTCAAGTGCCAGCTTGGCAAGCTTGGCTTCGTGCGGCGGGACTCTGATTGGGTTGACTACATTACCTGTCGCCAGATTTTCCAGCGACCATGCCAGATGCTGAGGATCAATCCGTGCCATGGTCGAACACATGCACACCATCGGTGACATGAACTGGACGATTTTTCCTTGGGATTTGAATTCTTCCGCAATACGCCCAACCAGATTCAATTCGGTGCCCACCAGCCAACGTGTTCCTGCTTCGGCTTCACGGATGGTGTTGATGATGTATTCAGTAGAGCCGACATAATCAGAAGCTTTGCAAACTTCAAAACTGCATTCCGGGTGTGAAATCACCAAACCTTCAGGATACTGATTACGGAATCGCAGAATATGTTGCGGCTGGAACATCTGATGCACAGAACAATGGCCTTTCCATAACAAGATCTTGGCTTTTCTGATTTGCTCCTCGGTTAATCCTCCCATGGGCTCATCAAAATCCCAGACAGGCATTTGCTCCAGTGAGAGACCCAACTTATAACCACTCCAGCGTCCCAGATGTTGGTCAGGAAAAAATAGCACTTTTTCGCGTTGTGCAAACGACCACTGCAGAATTTTAGTGGCGTTGCTGGAAGTGCAAACAATCCCACCATGTTCTCCACAAAAAGCTTTTAGATCAGCACTCGAATTGATGTAGGTCACAGGCGTAATCGCTTCTTCGGGATCAAGTATTTCAGCCAGTTCACGCCAGACTCTTTCTACTTTGGAGAGATTGGCCATATCAGCCATCGAACAACCCGCTGCCAGATCGGGTAGAATAGCGATCTGCTCCGGGCTTGAAAGGATATCTGCCACTTCTGCCATGAAATGTACGCCACAAAAAACCAGATAATCAGCATCCGTTTGTGCGGCAAGATAAGACAGCTTTAAAGAATCTCCCGTTAGATCGGCATGCCGATAGACATCCGCTCGTTGATAATGGTGCGCCAGGATAACAGCACGTTTTCCCAGTTTTTCTTTGGCAGCAATAATCCGTTGCGCACAGGTTTCATCCTGTAGAAGCTCATAATTTTCAAAATCAATGGCGTTTGCGTGCATGGTTATTTCAAAATTTGATGAGGAAATACATTACCATAATCATATTGTGACAGGGATTCAAGTTTAAAGAGGGCAATGTAAAAAATTCTACATGAAGTCTTGGATGCTTTTTCCATTTAAAGAATGTCACCTTGCGATAAAAATATTAAAAGCGTTTTTGATTGCCTGATTGCTTGATTGATTAGAGTGTGACTTTGCTATAATGATCCAAGCAAATAAATCATAAGAACTTGTTAAGCTTTTTTGTAGTTAACGAATATAAATTGTTACTTCCAAACGATTCTCCAGTTATTTTTTTCATTAACGGGTTAGGGAAAATATCATGGGAAACAAAGTAGTATCGTGAGATGATTCATCGTCTGCCCCCAGGTCCGGCTGTTCTTCTGATTATACTTATATTGTTAACGTTCTTGCTGAATCAAACGATTCAACAGCCAAGGATTCGTGAAGATAATGGTTTAAATAACAACCCTGACTATATTATTGAGAATCTCTCGGGTGTCGAGGTGGTTCATGATAAAGCGATTCAGCATATTTTTTCCGCAGACGTGATGACTCATTTTCCAGAAGGAGATATCACCTATCTTGAGCCGGTTGATTTTCTCATTATCCAACCTGATAAGCCGGTGACACGGATAAACGCTGATCGCGCAGAACTAACTGCCGGTAAGAATGATATCTATCTCAAGGGAGATGTCGTCGTCTCGAGAGAGAAAGAGGCAGATAAGATAACGATGAGCACCCAATTTCTACATCTCATCCCTGACGCTGACATTGCAAAAACTGACCAGCCTGTGACGATAGCGAGGATGAATACCATCGTGAATGCGGTAGGGATGGAGTTAAACAACCGAACGGGACGTATCGAGCTGAAATCAAGGGTAAAAGCGAGAGATGATAAAAAGCCCGGGAGCGCTGATCGACCTTCGAACAAGAAGTAGCGAGTCAAACTAAATCATCATAAAAAATGAATGTATTCTTTTTCGCCTTACTAGTCATTGGCACGCTGTTTGCGGATGCCACTCTCGCAGAACGTGCTGACCGTGATAAACCGATTCATCTGGAAGCAGATAGCGCCACAGTCGAAGATTACAAACGCAGGGATAATTTTCGCACGAGTATTTTTACGGGTAACGTCATTCTTACTCAAGGGACGCTCATCATTCGCGCGGATAAGGTCATTATGAAAGAGGATCTCAAAGGTTTCCGGTATGCGACTGGCTACGGCAATCTTGTCAGTTTCCGGCAGAAACGCGATGGTGTTGACGAATATATTGAGGGTTGGAGCCAGCGTGTCGAATATGATGATAAAACCAACAAAATCGAGTTATTTGGCAAGGCGCGGTTGAAGCGGGGAACGGATGAGGTGCAGGGTGATTATATTTCTTATAATGTTACGCGCGATTTCTTCCAGGTTACGGGACACAAGGAGAAAAATGCCAAGGAAGATTCAAGAAGCAGAGTGCAGGTGATTATTCAACCCAAAACAAAGTCACCCCAAACAATAGACACTGAAGAATAATCTTTTCTGTGTAACTGGAGAGATTATTCAGAAAATACCATGAGCGTACTGAAAGCCGATAATTTAAAGAAAAGTTATAAATCCCGCGCTGTCGTCCGGAATGTGTCCTTTTCTGTCGGAAGTGGGGAGGTGGTAGGTTTGCTCGGTCCTAATGGAGCAGGTAAAACCACTTGTTTTTATATGGTCGTAGGATTGATTCCGTTAGACGATGGTGAAATATATTTGAACGAACGTAGCTTGAGCAAAATGCCGATTCACCAGCGTGCGCGCCTGGGTTTGAGTTATTTGCCTCAGGAAGCTTCCGTTTTTCGACGTCTTTCAGTTGAAGATAATATCCTGGCGGTACTGGAGTTACAGAGGTTTAACGATGCTGAAATTCAGCAACGGCTGGATAATTTGCTGCACGATTTGCATATCAGTCATTTGCGGGAAAGCCTGGGCATTAGTTTATCGGGTGGTGAGCGGCGGCGGGTGGAGATTGCGCGTGCTTTAGCATCCAAACCAAGTTTTATTCTTCTGGATGAACCCTTTGCAGGCGTAGACCCAATCGCAGTCATGGATATCCAGAAAGTGATTGGCTTTCTCAAAGAACGTGGCATCGGTGTGCTGATCACTGACCATAATGTGAGAGAAACATTAGGAATTTGTGATCGCGCCTATATTATCAGCGAGGGGACCGTGCTTGCCAGCGGAAGACCCAATGACATCATCGATAATGAGCGTGTCAGGGAAGTTTATCTGGGAGAACATTTTCGGCTTTGAACATGAGAATTGAATCTATGAAGATAGCTCAGTGATTGCTGCTTTTTCAGAACCATGAAGCCCACTCTTCAGCTTAAATTAACTCCCGGTCTTGCGCTGACGCCACAGCTGCAACAGTCAATTAGATTACTGCAACTTTCTACACTTGAGCTGAATCAGGAAATAGAGCGTATTACACAAAATAATCCTCTGCTGGAACTAGGCGATAGTGCTGATTATGAGCAAATTCGTGATCAAGATTACCCGGTTGCATTATCCCCAGATATCCCGAATTCACAAATCGAATCAAATGATGTGGCATATTCTGAGAAAAATGATCGTGATTCGATGCTGCCCTCAAATGAGGATGCCGATGGGTTTAATGGCTATGAAACCTTTTACGGTAATCGCGAGAGCGATGAAGAGGGAGGCGATTTTGCACAACAAGCGATCACTCCTCCCAATTTGCGTGAGCATCTTGCAACGCAGATCAGCCTAACCCAGATCAGCGAGCGTAACCGTCATATCGTTGGGATATTAATCGATAGTCTGGATGATGATGGTTATCTGAGACAAGATCTGCAGGAGCTATTAGAGATGCTGCCGGTGGAGCTGGGTATTCATCTGGAAGACTTGCAGGCTGCGCTGAAATACTTGCAGCAACTGGATCCCCCCGGAGTAGGTGCGCGCAATCTGCAAGAGTGCCTGGTTTTGCAGCTACAGGCGCTTCGTGAAGAAACGCCCTATCGTCAGCAGGCGCTTTTGCTCATTAGGCATGATCTTGAGATACTCGCTTCAAAAGACTACAAACAAATTAAAAAGTTATTGCATTGTGATGATGATTGCCTGCGTTCGGTGCAGCAACTGATCACTCAGTTGAATCCCAGGCCTGGCGAGGCATTCGATTCAGCGATCTCGCGCTATGTCATCCCTGATGTGATGGTGAGCAAGCTGGATGGTACGTGGACAGTAAGACTTAATCCTGAATCGATTCCTCATCTCAGTATTAATCAACTTTATGCTGATATATTGAAGCGCGATCGAAACAATTCGACTCAAATATTGATGAATCAGCTTAGTGAAGCCAAGTGGCTGCTTAAGAACATTCAACAGCGTTCTGAAACCATACTTAGAGTGTCCTCTGTCATTGTTGAGCACCAACAGGCTTTCTTCGAGCATGGCGCAATTGCCATGCGTCCGCTCATCATGCGGAAAATTGCAGAGGCTCTGAATTTGCATGAATCCACCGTGTCACGTGTTACTACACAAAAGTTTATGCATACCCCCCACGGCATATTTGAGCTCAAGTATTTTTTTGGCAGCCATGTTGCAACCAATACCGGAGAAACCTGCTCTGCGATTGCTATTCGTACCTTAATCAAACAATTGATACAAGGCGAGGATCAGAAGAAGCCGCTTACTGATAGCCGGATTTCAGAAATTCTGGGAGAGCAGGGAATTATTGTTGCGCGCCGTACTGTTGCAAAATACCGCGAATCGATGCAAATTCCCCCAGTTAGCCTTCGTAAAATGCTTTGATCGCATCAAAAATAAGTATCAGTTGCAGCTAAAATACATGGCTTGTTCATGTTAGCCCGGCAATTTCAGGCTGGCTGGATATTCCCAGAAAATCCTGTGCTCTTTGAATCAGCCGGATTAAGATAAAACCTTCCTCTGCTCAAGAAGAGCCTCAAACCCTTGGTAATCCATAGCGAGCCAAACTGATTCTAGGGGAATTATCACCAGTTCCTTTGATAAGACCTCTGCACAACCCTGAAAATTTTGCTGTGGTGGCGTGGCGGGAGAGAAATTCCAGATGATATTTTTACGCGTTTTTTTTAGCAGAAAAGTGAAGCTTTACTTCTTTTTCAAGGGAGTTTTTCCCCCTTATGCTGCATTGGACTGCTCCCCTTCTGGAGGGCTCATCCACGAAAATTTTATTGGCAGCTTTTTTCAGATTCATGCCGATGCTTTTCAGCACGACTCGGGTATTGATTTTTACCGTGCTGAAGTAGCTGGCGCGCGCCATTCCAAAGAAATTTGCTGTCTACTCATTACCAATAAGCAAGGAGGGTAATTATGAATCGGCAATCTGGATCATTGGGCCAAGCAGCTACTGCTGTGCGCAGCTCGTTGCTGGCGTTCTGTCTATTGCCGCCATAAACAGGTGGCGTGCGGGACTCCCCGGCGATATGATGCGGGAGTTAGATTGAATTTTTTCATCACCGATAAAGCTAATCGTGATTATATCGTGACCGGTGTTGCGGATATCGAGGAAGACATCATCACTCATTATTTGCCTGCCGAGCTTTTCATGCCACGAGGGTTGATCCCTGATGAGGAACAAAACATGGCGTTCAGTTTGAAGCCCGGCGGTGATCTTTTCCAGCCAGTATTGGATTCCAGACTGATCAGCCGGAGCAACGAGGGTATGTTTGAGCCAATGGTTAAGCTTTTAAAATCATTGGCTACCCAATTTAGATCATAAAATGTAGACCTGTCCTTCCTTTGCGCCTACGTGCTTGCACGTATTTGTTTGTCTGCAATTTTTGGATATCTTGCTAGAAAGTAATCAGGAGCGTACGCGAAGACTCGCATTAGCCCCCGGAATAATTGAGTCTGACTCTGAGGATTAGGAGTCTCTCTTGAGATATGGACAATTAAAATAAGCTGCTGATTCTTTTATCGATAAATGGAGACACAAATTACTTTGAATAATTTTTCGGATCGGGATCTATAGATGATCAATTTACTCAGCAAACCCATTCATATTCTGGGCATTGGCGGTATTGGTAGCGTCCTGGGCTGGGCCCTGGCGCGGGAAGGTTATTCCGTGATAATGGTTGACAACCATCCTGGCAAAGTGGCCGAAGGTAGAAAGAATGGTGTAACGATTGTCGGACAGGGAACGCAAGCGATACCTTTCATGACTTTCGATGATTGGAGCGCGCCAAAAGAAGGTTTTATTCTGCTCTGCACCAAAACCTATGATAATCCAGAAGTGCTCGCACGCCTGCCTGACGACGCCTTCCTGGTGCCGATTCAGAATGGCTTCGATCCGGGGTTGGAGCGGCGCAATCATGCGTGCGAAGGCATCGCCTCATTTGTGTCAGAATGCTTGCGCGATCGTCCCGTAACTCGAATGACCCGACCGGGTAGCCTGCATATTGGCGCACGCCGATCGGTCACTGCTGCTGAGTGGGATGAAATCGTGTCATTGGCTAAAGCACTGGCAAAGGCAGAGTTATTTCCCGTCGAATTGGTTGCAGATATTCGCCCCTACAAAGCGACCAAACTTATGTACAATGCCGCCATTTCACCGCTTGCGGCCGTGGCTGGTGTAGATAATGGCGCATTATTGACCGACTTGTTAGCTAAAAAGCTCTTTTTTAGCATGCTGCGCGAAAATTATGCCATTCTCAAGCATGCGCACATTCAACTTGCTCGCATCGGACCATTTCATCCCGACACCGTTTCTTTAATTCTAAGCATTACCGCTTTGAGCACATTTCTGGCCAGATTTTTTCAATCATCGCTACGCGGCACCTATTGCTCGATGGCGCCGGATATGTACGTTCAATGCTGCCGTACGGAAATCGAGGCTTACAACGGTTATCTGATTCGACTGGCGGGAGACTTTCCCTGTCCGTTAAACCGCGCCGTGTTGGCACTCGTTGAAAAAGTGAGCCGGGAAGGTCTGAAACCGCAGCGTCAATATCTTCAGTATCTGGCAGATAATTTACCGGAAGGCGCTCTGTCTTGATTCTAATCTGTGAGTGTGTATGAATTAGGACTGCGGCCTCACCCGATACGCGAGGCCGCCCGCGATGCCATAGCGTGGTATCGTTCACAGGGTTGGCTATAATCCACAAAGATCAATACAGATCAATGACGCAGCGCGATGGCGCAAATTTGTTCCTGCTCAGACTAACTTGTAAAGGTCTGCGATCTCTTCTAATTTGCTTCAAAGGCAAAAAATGCCTCCAGCTTTTGAACTATGGCATGGCTTAAGCCAAAAAAGGATTTTTTTGATTATTTGTCTATAAGGTTTACTGCTACGTGTTCGCACGTATTTTTTTAGCCAGCATATTTCAATAATCTATTGAAGCATCAGAGCTTAATAAAAAATGGCGTTTATTTTCCCTATCCATTGCCACGGAAAGTGAAATGATGGAACAGTACGCCGACGGTTGTCACCGAATGCCATCAATGTCGCTAATCTGTCATGCCTCTGAGACGTTTTCGGGTGATGGGGAGTGAAACCGGCGCATCGGGCGCAAGCTCAAAACAATGCACAAGGAGCTCCCAATGTCTTCAAATATCGTACCTCCCCCGCACGACGATTTGTTCAGCAAAACCGTGGAAACGGCCATACGCCTGGGTGTGCTGGCGATCGTGCTGATCTGGTGTTTTCAAATATTGCAGCCGTTTATTATCCCGGTGGTGTGGGGAATCATTATCGCAGTAGCGATCCATCCTCTCTATCTCAAGCTAATCAATCTGCTGGCTGGTCACCGCGTCATTGCAGCGACGCTGCTGATCACCGTGTTGTTGGCGCTATTAATGGTACCCACCGTCACGTTGACAAAGCTGCTGGTGGAAAATGTGGTAGAACTGGCGGAGCAATTTCACCAGGGGCAGTTTGCTATTCCGCCACCGCCGGAGACTGTCAAGAATTGGCCGCTCATTGGGGAGCCGGTCGCGAAAATATGGAACCTTGCTTCAACGAATTTGACCGATGCCCTGAAACTGCTGCAACCCCAATTCAAGGCGGTAGGCGCCTGGCTACTCAACGCCGCTGCCAGCGCGGGCCTGGGCATGATCATGTTCATTGCTGCGTTCGTGATTGCCGGTGTCTTGCTGGCGCATTCCGCCAACAGCTATCAGCTTGCTCATGGCATAGCCCGGCGCTTGGTGGGCGAGCGCGGCGATGACTTCGCCAACCTGGCCGAAGCCACCATTCGCAGCGTCGCCCGTGGCGTGTTGGGCGTTGCCGTTATCCAGTCGTTGCTGGCAGGTCTCGGTTTTATCTTTGCCGGCGTGCCCGGCGCCGGAATATGGGCGTTATTGTGCCTGATCCTGGCGGTGGTGCAGATCGGGGTGGGACTCATTGTCATTCCAGCCATAATCTATGTATTCGCAACCGGTGATACGCCTACCGCGGTGCTATTCCTGATCTGGAGCACGTTGATTATGGTGCTGGATAACGTGCTAAAGCCATTGCTGTTGGGACGCGGTGTCGGCGTGCCCATGGTGGTGATCTTTTTAGGCGCGATCGGCGGTATGCTGTTATCCGGTATCGTCGGGCTGTTCGTCGGTGCTATTGTGTTGGCGTTGAGCTACAAGCTGTTTCAGGCCTGGTTGAATATGGAATCATTATCCCAGTAGACCTGCGCATCAAAGCCGCGCAGTGTCGTTTTGCAGGCTGTTATGACTTAACGCGAATTTATGAAATATTCGGGTTAACCGCTGGGGGAGCTGCGTTCGGCTTGCTCCTGAGATTTGTCAGCAAAATATACGAGCTGACCAGCAGCACCCACAGTGGAAACGCCAGCGGCGTCCAGTAAAAATATCCGATGCTCAGTAACAACAGCAGCGCCATGGCATACCCGAGAAACGCGATCCATTGCGGGAAAATCTTGGTACGAACAGCGACTGTGCAGATTGAGATCATAAATACCCCTGCCATTTTCATCGCATAGACGTTAACGATCTGATATACCACAGTGCGACCAAACGTGTAAATGCCAGATTCGACGAGCTTGTCGGGCGTGGCAGCGCTGTAGCTGATCATGATACCTGCCGCCACTGCTCCCGAAGCAAACAGCATGGCCAGAAACAGCAGGCCGCTGCCGAGGAACACGGTGGCAAAAAAGCGGTCTTCGTAGGCACCAATCCGGTCCCGCAGCACGCCGATGAACCATAAAAAGGCGATGCCTGCGAACGGCAGCAGATACAGCGCCAGCTTGACGGTCTTCGTGCCACTCGCCAGCCACGCTCCGGCATCGTGCGGATCGGCCGGGACCGAAAGCCGGACGAGCACCAGGCTCGTGATATACAACACCGAAAATACAATACCAGCAACAGCGGCCGCGCGTGGTGTCTTCAAGCGATTGTGAGTCAGGTTTTTTTCTTGTGTCATGCTTTACTCCTGGAAACGGATCACAGCAGTTACCTTCGCCAGGCGAGGAGAGATCCAATGTTCAATAAGTGCTCTATTCGCTCAGTTGATTCGGTTTCCGGCGTAGCCCGCTTGTTCCATCTGGTAAAAAGATCATCCATCAGTCCGTTATGGCGGAAAATCATTCGGCATCGCCTGGTTACTGGATACAACCTGTGATGACATACAGGATGGCGCTCACGATGGTTTTTGTGATGCTTATCTTGCGAAGACCATTTTGCAGGCAGCTTCTTATTCGAGAAAGCGAATGCGCCCCGTTACCAACTCGTAAACGCCTCCAACCAGCGTGACACGCTTTTCTCGCAATGCGCGTTCGCCTTCCGGTAGAGTCGACAGCCGCTGCATGGACCAACGGACATTCATCTCTACGGCGGCACTTAACAATCTATCGTGATCCAGCTTCAGATCAAGTTTCTTTAGTCCAGGTTTGATTAATTGAATCAGCGCCTCGATATGCTCAAGTTCTTTGGTCTTGTGCAGTATTTTCTCCACGGTGGCGGTAACAGCGCCGCAACCTTCATGGCCAAGTATGACAACCAGCGGTGTTTTGAGATGTGCCACGGCATATTGCAAGGAGCCAATCACGTCTTCTGCGATGATGTTGCCAGCTAGTCGAATTGTGAAAAGATCTCCGAATCCCACATCAAAGACGAGTTCGGGTGGTACGCGCGAATCGCTGCAACCCAGAACAGTGGCAAAAGGTTTTTGCGATTCAACTAGCTGACTGCGCCAGGAAGCTTTTTCATGTAAATGAAGCGACTTATCTTCCATGAAGCGTCGGTTCCCGTTCTTCAATCGTGCTAGCGCCTCGTCTGCATTTCGCGGATAAGACTCCATGTCAACTGATCTTGAGGAGGGTGCTTTGGTTGCGATGCTTAAAGCTATCCCCAGACCTAATCCGCAAGTACCGGCTAGCCATTCCCTTCGTGTGATTTTCAGATTTGCCATGATATGTCCTGGTTACGTATATTGCTTGGCCCTTGCTGGATCACAGATTAGAGTCAGCTTACGCTAGGACAGATAAGCCATTGATTTTCCTCACACGGCTAAGGTAACCGCCTCTAGACAGTAACTTTCACTTTAAATACTTGGACTCATGCGCGCTTAGTTGGGTACAGACGATTTTAATCGTCTGTACTATCTTAGTGGATAGCAGTTTAATTCCCTGTCGGAAATCCTTTAGCGGCCATGCAGGAAGCAAACGCCTGGTTGTAAGCATCCTGGGCCGCTGTGTCCTGACGACGCTGCTGGCGTTGCTTGGCCGCACCCGCAGCGGCCCCCATCTTCGCTTTTTCTTCCATCTGGCTATGGGTGTATTCCTCGGCGACACTTTCGGGCACGTTGCCGTACTGGTCAGCCTTGCTTTTGCCCTTGGCGGCTCCGGCCATGGCGCCAGCCGCCGCACCCTTCGCCCGTCCGCCCGCCTGTGGCTGGGTAGCGCCGGGATTATAGCCAGTTTGTTGCTGGGCAATGCTCTGGCACTCGGATTGGGCTTGCTGAAGCAAAGGATCACCTTGAGCTAACACCCAACTGCCAAAAACTGCACCGAAAACGCCGATGGCCAAGCGAATGGATATTGAATTGAACATGGTTTATCTCCTAGAAAAGGATCAGTTTGAGGAGGATAGGCAGTATAAACGCCTTGAATTGTTAACCCGAATAGCTCATAAATTGGCACGTGCCCTCACTTGCCTTTTGATTAATAAGAAAGATTTTGCTCAGTCGGGTGTATGAATCACTACACCCCTCCTTCTCAAAACTTCCCTATTAATCAAAATCCTGCGTGATCATCACGCGAATTTATGAAATATTCGGGTTAAGCGATGACGCTTCCCTAGATTATCGAAATACACTGGCTAAAAAAATACGTGCAAACACCTAGAATTTAAACTTTTTTTGACAAGCGTTCAGATTAACCCGAATTTTTCATAAATTCGCGTTAACTATCTGAGCAGAGCAGAAAGTATCGGCGTTGCACTCCACTCTCACATAAAACACACATTCAGCGTCATCGCCAAAATTTTTAACTTTCTCAGCCTGCTGGCCGCCCAGGTACTGTTCAGATTTAACGGGTTCTTCGAGTCAAACTGGATCCAAACTGTTGTGCATTTTTCTCCTTGGCTGTCATTTGCCGGATAGACAAAAATATATCCTATTTTTGATAGGTTACGTCGCTTGAACCCATAAAAGGATGGATGGATCGCTCGTCTCAAATAGGTCTGAGTCTACGTGTTTGCACGTATATCTTTAGTAAGGGTATTTCAATAATCTATTTTGTTATATCCCTTGATAGAAAGAAGGAGTGCTGAAAATGACCAACGCCGAACAAAGATCTACCCCTGCCAGCAATCCGCTCAGTGCCGAAGAATTGCGCGCGATGAACGGCTGGTGGCGCGCTTGCAATTACCTCTCGGTGGGCATGATCTACCTGCGTGACAATCCGCTGCTCAAGGAGCCGCTCAAGATCGAGCATGTCAAGCATCGGCTGCTCGGACATTGGGGTGCGAGTCCGGCGCTGTCGTTCGTCTGGGCGCACCTCAATCGGGTCATCAAGCGCGACGATCTCGATGTGATTTTCATGGCTGGCCCGGGTCACGGAGCGCCCGGTGTGATTGGGCCGACCTATCTCGAAGGCACCTATTCCGAGGTCTATCCCGACAAGAGCGAAGACGCGGAGGGAATGCGCAAGTTCTTCAAGCAGTTTTCCTTTCCTGGCCAAATCGGTTCGCACGTCACCCCGGAAACGCCCGGCTCCATTCACGAGGGCGGCGAGCTGGGCTATAGCCTGTCGCATGCCTATGGCGCCTGCCTGGACAACCCTGACCTGATTGTCGCCTGTGTGGTGGGCGATGGCGAGGCCGAGACCGGGCCGCTCGCCACCGCCTGGCACTCGAATAAATTTATCAATCCGATCCGCGACGGTGCGGTGCTGCCAATTCTGAACCTCAACGGCTACAAGATCGCTAATCCGACCATCCTTGCGCGCATCAGTCACGACCGGCTGGCCGCGCTTTTCCACGGCTATGGCTATACACCCTATTTTGTCGAGGGGGACGATCCCGATGCGATGCACCAGACCATGGCGCAGACACTGGATACGGTCATCGCTGAGATCCGCGCCATCCAGAAGACAGCGCGCGCGAGCGGCAAGGCCGAGCTGCCGAGCTGGCCGATGATCGTGTTGCGCACGCCCAAGGGCTGGACCGGGCCGAAGGAGATCAATGGCCATAAGGCTGAAGGTTCCTGGCGCTCCCATCAGGTACCCTTCTCGGATGTCCGCACCAATCCCGCGCACCTGAAGCTGCTGGAAAACTGGATGAGCAGTTATCAGCCCGAGGAATTGTTTGATGCGAGCGGCCGGCTCATTCCGGAACTGCGCGCGCTTGCCCCGCAGGGACAGCGGCGCATGAGCGCCAACCTGCACACCAACGGCGGCCTGCTGCGCAAGGATCTCAAACTGCCGGATTTCCGCAACTATGCGGTGGAGGTCGCACAGGCCGGTAAGGTGTTGTACGAAAATACCAAGCCGCTGGGTGAATTCCTGCGCGATGTGATGCGCAACAACATGACCAACTTCCGCGTGTTCGGTCCCGATGAGACGGCGTCCAACCGCCTGCAGTCGATCTACGAGGTGAGCAAGAAGGTCTGGATGGCGGAATTATTGCCCGAGGACGCGGATGGCGGCGAATTGTCCCGCGATGGACGGGTGATGGAAATGCTCTCCGAGCACACCTTGATCGGCTGGCTGGAAGGTTATCTGCTCTCCGGACGGCACGGCTTTTTCCATACCTATGAAGCCTTCGCCCATGTGATCGACTCCATGTTCAATCAGCACGCCAAGTGGCTGGATATCTCCAAGAACCATGTGCCCTGGCGTGCCCCGGTGGCATCGGAGAACATTTTGCTGTCTTCCACGGTGTGGCGTCAGGATCACAACGGTTTTTCGCACCAGGACCCGGGTTTCATCGATCTGGTCACCAACAAGAGCCCGAGCGTCACCCGCATCTATCTGCCGCCCGACGCCAATACCTTGCTGGTGATCGCGGATCAATGCTTGCGCTCGACGGACTGCATCAATGTCATCGTCGCCGATAAACAGAAGCACCTGCAGTTCACCACCATCGACGAGGCGATCGTGCACTGCGCCAAGGGTATCGGCATCTGGCGCCGTGCCAGCAACGATGAGGGTGTCGAGCCGGATGCGATAATGGCCTCCTGCGGCGACGTGGCGACCCAGGAGGCGCTTGCGGCAACAGCCTTGCTGCGCGAGCACTTGCCTGATCTGAAGGTGCGCTTCGTCAACGTGGTGGACCTCTATAAAATGCAGCCGGTGGCGGAACACCCGTGCGGCTCAACGGACCGCGAATTCGATAGTCTGTTCACGACCAACAAACCGGTGATTTTCAATTTTCATGGCTATCCCTGGCTGATTCACAAGCTTGCCTATCGCTTCAAGAATCACGAAAACCTTCACGTGCGTGGTTACAAAGAACGCGGCAACATCAATACGCCGCTGGAGCTCGCGATCTTGAATCAGACCGACCGCTTTACGCTGGTGATCGATGTCATCGACCGGGTGCCCGGGCTTGCCGCGAGAGCCGCGCATCTGAAGGAGCAGATGAAGAACGAGATCATCCAGAATCTCGCCTATGCGCATGAGCATGGCACCGATCGCGATGAATTCACCAATTGGGTGTGGCCGTATTGAGAAGGGGCCCATATGAGCGAGCAACCATCTTCACCTATCCCGCGGCAAACAACCGTAAGCCTGGCTGACGAGGAAGCGGTCAAGCGCATCCTCGTTGAAACGATATTCGGCCTGTGGGCGTCGGTAAACAATCTAACCCGTCTGCGTCCGTCCAAGCGCGAACGCTACCGGGTCACAATTTTTGGCTCGGCGCGCACCCAACCCGGACACTGGGTATATCAAGAGGTTAAGCGCATGGCCGAGGCGCTGGCAGCCATGGGTTGCGACATCGTGACGGGCGGAGGGCCGGGCTTGATGCAGGCCGCCAACGAGGGCGCGGAGGCGGCTAACGCGCCGGAACGGGCGCAGAGCATCGGCATCCGCGTGAAGCTGCCGTTTGAGCAGGAGGTCAATCCATTCGTTGAGCAGGCTTTTGAACATCAGACGTTTTTTACTCGTCTGCATCACTTTGTGCTGTTGTCTGATGCTTTTATTGTCGCGCCAGGTGGCATCGGCACGGTGCTTGAGTCCACGATGATCTGGCAGCTGTTGCAGGTGAGGCATCTGCACGATACCCCGCTCATCTTTACCGGTCCCATGTGGAAGGGTCTGGTCGACTGGGCGACGCAGATGATGTTGCGCCCGGGATTCGAATTGGCCAACGCCGCAGACATGAAGATTCCACGTTGCGTGGATAGCGCCGATGAGGCGATTGCCCTTATTCGAGAACACCATGTGCTCTGGTTAGCCGAGCATGCTAAAAGCAAGACTGCGGGTTAGGTCATGAAGTCGCTGAGTGGATCGCATACTCACTGACGAGAATCAACTGCGGAACAAAGATGGCCGAAGCTGGACAGAGTTCAAAAAGACATCGAGAGGAATCAAAATCATGAACGGTAGAACACCCCCAAAACAAGCACAAGCAAAAACTGTGGAATCAGCGGCCGCTACCGGTCTGATCGATGCGGATGTGCGCACTGGCATGCAGGCTGCCGTGCTCAAGCAAGCGGTCATGGACCATCTGCACTATTCCGTTGGACGCCTGGCGGCGGTGGCGACTGCGCATGACTATTACCGCGCATTGGCGCTGGCGGTGCGCGATCGCATGCAGCAGCGCTGGATGAGCACCACCCAGACCTATTTTGATCTCAGCCGCAAGATTGCCTGCTATCTCTCGGCGGAATTTCTCATGGGGCCCCACCTGGGTAATAATCTGGTAAATCTCGACATCGAACAAGAAGCCCGCACCGCGCTGGCCGAGTTGGGTCAGGATCTCGACAATATCATGGCCTGCGAGGAAGAGCCGGGGCTGGGTAATGGCGGCCTGGGGAGGCTCGCCGCCTGTTATCTCGACTCGCTGGCGACATTGCAACGTCCTGCCATTGGCTACGGCATCCGCTATGAGTTCGGTATCTTTGACCAAGAGATCCAGGATGGCTGGCAGGCGGAGATCACCGACAAGTGGCTGCGCTACGGCAATCCGTGGGAGATTGCCAAGCCCGAAATTGCCTACTACGTCAATTGGGGGGGCCACACTGAACATTATCGCGATGAAGCGGGCAGCGATCGCGTGCGCTGGGTGCCGTACCGCGTGGTGAGGGGCGCTGCCTACGACACGCCTATTCAGGGTTATGGTGTCAATACCTGTAACACCTTGCGGCTGTGGAGCGCTGAAGCGGTGGAATCTTTCAACTTCCAGGCGTTCAATACCGGTGATTACTATCAGGCGGTGAATGACAAGGTGGTTTCCGAAACGGTCACCAAGGTGCTTTACCCCAACGACGAGCCGGAAATCGGCAAGCGGCTGCGCCTGGGACAGCAGTATTTTTTCGTTTCCTGCTCACTGCAGGATATGCTGCACCTGCTCGATCTCACGGGTGTTCCGGTGGAGCATTTTGCCCAACGGTTTGCCGTGCAGCTTAACGATACGCATCCTTCCATTGGGGTGGCTGAGCTGATGCGCTTGCTCGTGGACGAGCGGCGACTGGATTGGGATACGGCCTGGGTGATCACCGTGCAGACCTTCGGGTACACTAATCACACGCTGTTGCCCGAGGCGCTGGAAACCTGGCCGCTGCCGATGTTCCAGGCGTTGTTGCCGCGGCATCTGGAGATCATTCACGAAATCAACCGCCGTTTTCTCGATGAGGTGCGTGCCAGGTTTCCAGGCGATGAGGCGCGTGTGGCCAGGATGTCCTTAATTGGCGAAGGGGATGACAAACGGGTGCGCATGGCACATCTCGCCACCGTCGGCAGCCACGCCATCAATGGCGTCGCCGCGCTGCATTCCGATCTGCTCAAGGCCAGCGTGCTGAAGGATTTTTATGAACTGTGGCCGGAGCGCTTCAGTAATAAGACCAACGGCGTCACGCCGCGCCGTTTTCTGGTGCTCGCCAATCCGGAATTGCGCGGGTTGCTCAATGACACGCTTGGCGAGCAGTGGCCGGCGGATCTGGGACAGCTGCGCCAGCTTGAGGCCAAGGCCGATGATGCCGCCTTCCGGCACAAATGGCGCGTGGTCAAAGAAACCAATAAGAAGCGCCTAGCCGATTACATCCGGGCGCGCACCGGCATCGAGCTCGACCCCGGCTGGCTGTTCGATATTCAGGTTAAACGGATCCACGAATACAAGCGCCAGCATTTGAACGTATTGCACATCGTCACGCTCTACCGCCACCTCAAAGCGCATCCGGGACTAGCGATTCCGCCACGCGCGTTCATCTTCGGCGGTAAAGCCGCGCCAGGCTATTTCATGGCCAAGCGTATCATCAAGCTCATCAATGCCGTGGCTGAGACGGTTAATGCTGATGCGGATGTGAATACGCGCATGAAAGTAGCCTTTGTACCCAACTTTAATGTCCAGAATGCCCACCTTATCTATCCGGCTGCCGATCTGTCGGAGCAGATTTCCACTGCCGGCAAGGAGGCATCGGGTACCGGCAACATGAAGTTCATGCTCAACGGCGCGCTCACTATCGGCACGCTCGATGGCGCCAACGTGGAAATGCGCGAAGAAGTGGGGGCGGAGAACTTTTTCCTGTTTGGCTTGACCGCCGAGGAAGTGGAGCGCATCAAGCGTGAAGGCTACCGGCCGGCTGACTGCGTTGCTGGTAACGCCGAGTTGCGCATGACACTGGAACTCATCAGCAGCGGTCATTTTTCCCGGGGGGATAGCGAGGTATTTCGTTCCGTTGTCGACAACCTGACCCAGTCTGATCCGTTCCTGGTGCTGGCAGATTACGCCGCCTATATCGGGTGCCAGGAGCAAGTGAGTGCTGCGTGGCAGGATAAGGAAAACTGGACGCGCATGTCGATCCTCAATACCGCGCGCAGCGGTAAATTCTCCTCCGATCGCGCTATCGGCGAGTACTGCGACGAAATTTGGAATGTCCATCCGGTAACGGTGAAGTTGTAGGGAGCATGGCCATGTCGTCGCAAACTAAAGCGAGATCACCAAGCACGCGCAACGCAGACGAAACCGATTTGATATCGGCGATCGGTCACAAGACTTCGCCGCCTCATACGATCCAGTCGGGATCCCGGTTTCCGCCTGGCGCCACTGCCGGGGCGGGCGGCGTCAACTTCTGCATTTTCAGTCAATATGCGAGCCGGGTCGATCTGCTGTTGTATGCCAGTGCGGACAGTCTCGCGCCGTTTCAGATCATCCCGCTTGATTCCGAACAGAACCGCAGTTTCTTCTTCTGGCATGTATTCGTGGAGGGCTTGCCCGCCGGGACCTATTACACCTGGCGCATGGATGGCGCGGGCGACACTGCCACGACCGGGCGGCGTTTCTACCCTGAAAAAGAACTGCTTGATCCCTGGGCGCGGGCAGTGAGCGATGCGCTGTGGGATCGCGGGCTCGCCCGCACTGAGCAGGACAGTCGCTCGAATCGCTTGCGCGCCATCGTCGCCGAGCCGCTCCCGCGAGCAACATCTGCATCGCATTGGAAGCAGGTCAGCTTGGAAGGCGCGGTGATCTATGAGTTGCATGTGGGCGGTTTCACCCGCCATCCGTCGGCGGCAGTGGGACACCCTGGCAGCTTCGCCGCACTTAAGGAGAAGATTCCCTATCTGCAGGCGCTGGGTGTGACCCATGTCGAGCTGTTGCCGGTGATGGCTTTCGACACGCAGGATGTGCCGCCCGGTGTGGCGGAGCGTGGTCTGCATAATTATTGGGGTTACAGTACACACAGTTTCTGGGCGCCGCATCCGGGGTATTGCATTGATCCAGCGCGCGCCGCTCAGGAGTTCCGCGACTTGGTCGATGGGCTGCATGCGGCTGATATCGGTGTGCTGCTGGATGTGGTTTTCAACCACACGGCGGAGGGGGGCGAAGCGGGCCCGGTGATTCATTTCCGCGGGCTTGCCAACGACATTATTTACCACCTCGATGCCATCGACCAGCGCCGCTACCTTGATTTTACCGGTTGCGGCAACACTGTGAACTGCAATCATCCATTGGTGACGGCATTCATCGTACATTGCTTGGAATACTGGGTGGAGGTGCTCGGAGTGGACGGTTTCCGCTTCGATCTTGCCAGCGTCTTCGTGCGCGGTGACAATGGCGTACCACTCGCCAATCCGCCTTTGCCCTGGGTCATCGAATCCTCGCACATCCTTTCGCGGGTGCCGATGATCGCCGAGGCTTGGGATGCAGCCGGGTTGTATCAAGTCGGTGCTTTTCCCGGTATGGCCTGGTCGGAATGGAACGGCCGCTACCGGGATGTGATGCGCCGCTTTGTGCGCGGGGACCCCGGGCTCATTGGTGAAGTGGCGACACGTATCACCGGCAGTGCCGATCTATACGCCGACGACAAACGCAAGCCGGTTAGCAGTATTAATTTCATTACCTGCCACGACGGTTTCACTCTCTACGATTGGGTGAGCTACAACACTAAGCATAATGAAGCTAACGGGGAAGACAATCGTGATGGCAGCAACGACAATCTGAGCTGGAACTGCGGCGTTGAGGGCGAGACCGGCGATTCTGCCGTGAACGCATTGCGTATACGGCAGGCGAAAAATCTTTTGACCCTCCTGATGCTGTCGCGCGGGGTGCCCATGCTGCTGGCCGGTGACGAAGTGCTGCGCACGCAGCGCGGCAACAACAACGCCTATTGCCAGGACAACGCGCTTAGCTGGTTCGACTGGCGGTTCACCGAACGCAATGCCGGCATGCTGCGTTATACCCGTGAGCTGATCGCGTTGCGCCGCCGCCATCCCAGCCTTACCAGCGACCGGTTCTTTACGGGCGCACCGCTACCCGGGCGGGATATGCCCGATATCGCCTGGCATGGAGTGCGCCTCAACAAGCCGTCCTGGCACGATCCGCAGGCACGGCTGCTGGCTTATACGATCGCTGCTTTGCGCGATGACGAAGAGGACCTGCACGTGATCCTGAATATGTCGGATCAGTCCGTAGAAGCGCCTTTGCCGCTGATGCGCGGGCGGCGCTGGCATCTGGCGCTCGACACCGTTCAATCTTCTCCTGCCGATATTTTTGCTCGCGAGCGCCAACAGCCAGTCGTGGCAAGGGTTTACCCCGTGGCACCGCGCAGCGTGGTGGTGCTCGAGGCGCGCGCATGAGCAGCCGTATCGTTCTGGTCGTCAATGCGGGGTCATCGAGTCTGAAATTTTCGGTATTTCGCGCGGACGATGCGGCAACTTTACAGCTGGCCGCGCGCGGGCAAATCGATGGGATCGGTACGCGCCCGCGTCTGCGCGTAACAGATGCCACGGGGAGCGTCGTGGTCGAGCGCGATTTCGCGGTTGCCGAGGTCAGGGGTGTGAAAGACGCCATCAGGCTCGCCGGTGCCTGGCTGCACGAGCGCTTTCAACATGAACCACTGCTTGCCGTGGGCCATCGCGTCGTCCATGGCGGTGCCCAATTTTCCCATCCTCTGCTGATTGATGCCGAGGTGTTCGCGGCACTGGAGCAATTGATCCCGCTCGCGCCCCTGCACCAGCCGCACAACCTGGCGGCGATCCGCGCGGTGCGCGAGGCGCAACCGCAGGTGCCGCAGGTGGCGTGTTTCGACACGGCATTTCACCGAACGCATCCGCAGATTGCCGATCTCTATGCGCTGCCCTGGGAATACTATGAATCCGGCGTGCGGCATTATGGTTTCCACGGACTGTCCTACGAATACATCGCGGCGATGCTGCCGCAGGTCGCGCCCGGGATTTCCGACGGACGGGTGATCGTGGCGCATCTCGGCAGCGGGGCCAGCTTGTGCGCCCTGCGAGCAGGCAAGAGTGTAGATTCGACCATGGGCTTCTCGCCGCTCGATGGCGTGCCGATGGGAACGCGGCCAGGTGCGCTCGATCCGGGTGTATTGCTGCACCTCATCAATCAGCGCGGCCTGTCGGGTGCCGACCTGGAGAAGCTGCTGTACCGGGAATCGGGCTTGCTCGGTTTGTCCGGCATCAGCAACGACATGCGCGTGCTGCTGGAAAGCCAAGAGCCGCGTGCTCAGCTGGCGGTCGAGTATTTCGTGCACTACACCGTCAAACAGATCGGCGCGCTCGCGGCCGTGCTCGGCGGCGTGGACGGCTTGGTATTCACCGCCGGGATCGGCGAACGCTCGTCAGTGATCCGCGCGCATATTCTGCAGGCCTGCGCCTGGCTGGGCGTGTCGCTCGATACCGCTGCCAATGCGCGCGGCGGTCCGCGTATTTCAACGGAAGGCAGCGCCATCCCGGTCTGGGTCATTCCAACTGACGAAGAACTGATGATCGCGCGCCATACTTTGCTGCTGATAATCAGCGGAAAGGGTGGGCATCATGTTGACTGACTGGATACCGTTGTTGCGCGATCTGCGCCAGTATCGTAAGGAGTGGTTGACGCATGATGTGGTCGCCGGGCTGTCGGTGACAGCAGTGCAGGTGCCCACGGCGATTGCGTATGCCACCCTGGCGGGCTTTCCGCCTGAAGTCGGTCTTTACGCGAGCATACTGCCGGTGCTGGTTTATGCCTTGTTCGGTTCGTCGCGGCAGCTGGTGCTCGGGCCGGATGCGGCTACTTGCGCGATGATCGCTGCGCTGCTGCTGCCGATAGCGGAGGGCGATCTGAACTATTACCTGAAGCTCTCGGCTGCCATGGCGCTCACGGCGGGTCTGCTGATGGTCTTCGGTGGCATGACCCGCATGGGCTTCATCGTCAATTTCTTCTCGCGCCCGATCCTGATCGGTTTTCTCAACGGCATTGCGCTCAGCATCATCGCCGGACAGCTGGGCAAGCTGTTGGGTATCGCGGTGGTGAGCCGGGATTTTGGGCCGTCGCTGCTGGAACTGACCAAACGCCTCGGCGAGATACATGGTTACAGCCTGGGCGTGGGGCTGGCAACGTTGGCGCTGCTGGTTCTAACCCGGCGCTATCTTCCCCGGGCGCCGGCTGCGCTGATCGCGCTGCTGGCCACCAGTCTGGGTGTATTTCTGTTGGGGTTGGATGCGCGCGCGGTCAAGCTGGTCGGGGAGGTTCCGTCCGGACTGCCGTCATTCGCGCTGCCAGGTCTCGGTTATGAGGGGGTACAAGGGATTTTTATGAGCGCAGTCGGCCTGGTGATTGTCTGCTTTACCAGCGGCATGCTGACAGCGCGTAGCTTTGCAGCGCGCAATGGCTATAACATCAATGCCGATCAGGAGATGCGCGCGATCGGCTTCGCCAACATGGCATCGGGCCTGTGCGGTGGATTCGCGGTGACTGGCGCCGACTCGCGTACGGCGGTCAATGATGCCAGTGGTGGCAAGACTCAATTGGTTTCCGTGATTGCTGCGTTGGCCACGGCCGGGGTTGCGCTATTTCTGACACAACCGCTAGGACACTTGCCCATCCCGGCGTTGGCCGCGGTGCTGATCTTTTCCGCCTGGAGCCTGCTGGATGCGGCCGGTATACGCCGTCTGCGCGTGATCGATCGCTTCGAGTTCAGTTTGTCCTTGTTGACGACGATAGGGGTGCTGACCATCGGCGTGCTGCCGGGTGTAGTGATCGCTATCATGCTGGCGTTGCTGAATGTGCTCATCAAGATTTACCGGCCCGCAGATACGCTGCAGGGCATTGTTCCAGGCCTGGAAGGCTACAACGACCTCAGTTTTTCGGAGGACGCCCGGCCCGTTCCAGGCATGATCATCTACCGCTTCGATGCGCCGCTGCTGTTCTTTAATGCTGATTATTTCAAGGTGCGGATACTCTCTCTGGTGGATGGCGCCGAACCCAGGCCGCGCTGGTTCGTGCTCAACGCGGAATCCATCAGCCAGCTTGACAGTACCGGCGCACAGGCCGTCGACGATCTGGTCACCGAGTTGAAAATCCGCGGTGTGCATCTGGTGGTGGCGCGGCCGAAGTTGTATATGCGCAAGTACGGACAGCCAATGGGGTTAGGTCAGAAGATCGGTGCGGACAATATTTTCTTTTCCGTCCATTCTGCCGTCGAGACTATCCTGGCGCGGGAGGAACGGGGGAGTGCTGCAGATGATGGCAATTCATTACTAAAAGGAGTGAGTGAACATGAAAAAGGGGCATAACAATGAGTCTCCGGAAAAGGTTGGGGAGAAGGATGCAGAGACGCACGGCAAATCCAAATCCAAATTGAAACGTAAGGACTACGATAAGGGATTACTCGATTTGCAGGCGGAACTATGCGCCGTGCAGGATTGGGTCATCGCCACCGGTCAGCGCATCATGATTGTATTCGAGGGCCGTGACGCAGCCGGCAAGGGCGGCGTCATCAAGGCCATCGCCGAGCGCGTCAGTCCGCGCGTGTTCAGGGTCGTCGCCTTGCCGGCGCCTACCGACCGCGAGAAATCGCAGATGTACATTCAACGCTATATGGCGCATTTTCCCGCGGCGGGCGAGATCGTCATCTTTGACCGCAGCTGGTACAACCGCGCTGGCGTGGAGCATGTGATGGGTTTTTGTACCGAAGCGCAGCATCGCCGTTTCCTGGAGCTGACGCCATTTGTGGAAAAGCAAGTCGTGGAAAGCGGCATCCTCCTGCTCAAATACTGGCTGGAAGTCGGAGATGAGGAACAGGAGCGGCGCTTTCGCGCGCGCATCGATGATCCCGTGCGTCAATGGAAACTGTCGCCGATGGATCTGCCCTCGCGCGAGCGCTGGTACGACTATTCGCGCGCGCGCGACCAGATGCTAACCGCCACCGACACGGATTTCGCGCCCTGGCATATCGTGCATTCGGACGACAAGAAGCGCGCGCGCCTGAATCTGATTGCGCATCTGCTGAAGCAGATTCCCTACGAGCGCATACCGCACAAGAAGATCAAACTGCCCAAGCGCATCACGGAGCGTGCCTATGATGATCAGACGACCATGGTCGGCCGGCGCTGGATTCCAGAGATTTATTAAACCCTGCGTCTACGTATTTGTACGTATTTCTTTAACCAGCGTATTTTAATAAGCTATTAGAGAAACAGAGTGTAATCAAAGAGGGCGTTGATTTTTCCTGGACACCATTTTGAATGCCGGTGCGCCATACGGCGACCGCAAGGGAGTTTTTCTATGTGCACACGAGTCCTCGCTGTTATCCTTGCCCTTGTTGCTTTCGCCGCGCTCGCTGGCTGCTCAAAGGAAACGTCTGCACCACAGCCACGCCCGGCGCCCGAGGTGACCGTGCTGACCGTAACGCCACGGGATATTTCCTATACGCCCAGTTTCGTTGCGCAGACCGAAAGTTCGCGCCAAGTCGATATTGTCGCTCGCGTTTCGGGTTTCCTCGACCGCATTGCGTACCAGGAAGGTGATCTGGTGAAGGAAGGGCAAGTGCTGTTTCAGCTCGACCCCAAGCCGTTCAAGGCTCAACTGGAGGCTGCCCGCGGTGAGCTGCAGGCGCAGCAGGCAAGGTTTAAAACAGCGAGTGCCAATCTCAAGCGCGTCAAGCCGCTCACCGAGCAGGACGCACTTTCCCAGGCAGATCTGGATCGGGCGCAGGGCGAATTCGACGCATCGAAAGCGGCCGTGTTTGCGGCCAGCGCGAAAGTCAAAGAAGCTGAGCTGAATCTCAGTTATACGACCATCCATTCTCCGGTAACAGGTCTGGCGAGCCGCTCACTCCAGCGCGAGGGGGCGTATGTGAATGCGATGACGGAGACTGCGAACCTTACCTACGTTGCCGCGATCGATCCGATCTGGGTTACATTCAGCGTTTCGCAGAATCTGATGGCACGTTGGCGCGAGGAAAGCCAAAAAGAGCTGATTGTTATGCCAAAGAGCCTAGATTATGAGGTAGAGCTGGTTCTCCCTGACGGCACGCCATTTGCAGAGAGAGGCAAGATCAATTTTGCCGATCCCTCGTTCAGCCAGGATACCGGCTCGTTCATGGTGCGCGCGGTGCTGCCAAATCCAGAGAGGGAGCTCCGTCCCGGCATGTTCGTGACGGCATACCTGAAAGGTGCGCTGCGGCCCAACGCGGTCGTGGTGCCGCAGCTCTCGGTGCAGCAGGGCTCGAATGGTCACATTGTGTACGTGATCAAGCCGGACGGGACTGCAGAGGTGCGGCCAGTGGTGGTCGGTGACTACGAGGGCGAGAAAGACATCGTGATCGTGACTGGACTCCAGGCCGGAGACCGGATCGTGGTGGACGGCGTGCTCAAGGTGGTTCCCGGTCAGCCGGTCAAGATCATGGAGCCGGCTGCGGACAAGGATGAAGCAGTGGTGAATCCCGTCGCGGCTGGGCAGAAGTAGGGGCGGCGCCATGTTCACTCACTTTTTTATCGACCGTCCGATTCTCTCCGCTGTCATCTCGATCTTGATCGTACTCGCAGGCGCGGTGTCGATGTCTGTCTCGCCAATCGAGCAGTATCCCGATATGGCGCCACCGCAGGTTACGATTGATGCGCGCTATCCCGGCGCCACCGCTGAGGTGATCGCAAACAATGTAGCGGCGCCCATCGAGGCGCAACTGAACGGGCTGGACAATCTGCTCTATTTCTATTCAACCAGCTCCTCGAGCGGCAACGTGCAGATCGTCGTCGTGTTCAAGCAAGGCAGCAACCCGGATATTAATCAGGTCAACGTGCAGAACCGCTTAAGCCAGGCGATGCCTCAGTTGCCGGAGGTGGTGACCCAGCAGGGGATTACGGTAGATAAGAAATCGCCCAGCATCATGATGGTGGTGTCGGTCTACTCGCCCGACGAACGCTACGACTCAGCCTATATCGCCAACTATACCAATCTCTACGTGCTCGATGAGTTGAAGCGTGTGCCAGGGGCGAACCGCTCCTCGGTGTTCGGGCTCCCCGATATTGCGATGCGTGTATGGTTACGTCCTGACCGCATGGCCCAGCTTGGCATCACGGTGAGCGAAGTGAGTAGCGCGATCCAGAGTCAGAATCAAACTTTCGGCATTGGCCAGCTTGGCGCGCCACCGGTGCCGCCCTCTGTGGAGCAGCAGTTCGTGGTGACGGCGCAAGGCCTGCTCACCAAGCCGGAGGAGTTTGAGAACATCATCGTCCGCACTGCCAAGGAGGGTGCTGCCATCGTCCGCATCAAGGATATCGGGCGGGTCGAGCTTTCCCGGCGGGATTACTCCATGCCGAGCCGCATGAACGGCAAGACTGCGACCACGATCGGCGTCTATCAGCAGCCGGGCGCGAATGCAGTGGAAACTGCCAAGGGCGTACGCAAGAAAATGGAGGAGCTGAAGGCGAAATTTCCTACCGGCCTGGATTACAAGATCGTGCTCGATACTAGCCAGTTTACCCTCTACTCGATCGATAAGGTGGTGCATACCTTCTTTGAGGCGGTGGTGCTGGTGGTGCTGGTCGTGTTTGTCTTCCTGCAGTCACTGCGGGCGACCGTCATTCCGATCCTGGCGGTGCCGGTGTCGATCATTGGCACGTTCGTCGGCATGTATATGCTCGGGTTCTCGGTCAACATGCTGACCATGTTCGGTATGATTCTCGCGATCGGACTGGTGGTGGACGATGCCATCGTGGTGGTCGAGAACGTCGAAACAAACATCACCAAGAAAGGGTTAAGCCCACTGGCCGCCGCCAAAGAGGCAATGACAGAGATTGCGGGTGCGCTGATTTCGATTGTGCTGGTGCTGCTGGCAGTGTTCCTGCCAGTTGCATTTCTTGGCGGGGTGACTGGAACGCTGTACAAGCAGTTCGCGGTTACCATCGCCATTTCGATGGTGATCTCGGGAATCATTGCGTTGACTCTGTCACCGGCGCTGGCCGCAATCATCATCAAGGCGCATCACGGCAAGAAGAACCGGTTTTTCCAGGCATTCGAAAACACGTTCGAGTCTCTCCAGCGCGGATTCCTGAGTAACGTTGCTCGCGTCATGCAACTGTGGCCGGTTTCTCTCATTGTGTTCGGCGGGGTGGTGGTCGGCATCCTGCTGATGTTCCGTATTCTGCCGGCAAGCTTTGTGCCGGAAGAGGACCAGGGTTATTTCTTCGTGCTTGCCCAGGTTACCGACACGGCCAGTCTCAACGTCACGAGCCGTTTCAGCCAAGAACTGGAGCAGATCGTGCTCAAGGATCCCGCCGTACAGGATGTCGGTACGGTCAACGGTTACAGTTTTGTCGATGGTCAGCAGAACAACAGCGCTGCGCTCATGTTCGGTTTGCTGAAACCTTTTGAGGAACGCAAGGATGCGAGTCTGCTGTCATTCGATACACTGAAGCGGCTTAACGCGCAGTTCGCAACACACAAGGATGGCAAGGCTTTCGCGGTCAATCCGCCCTCGATCCCCGGCTTAGGCACCACGGGTGGTTTCGAGTTCTACATCCAGAACCGCGGTTCGGGTGATCCGCGCGCTACTGATGCTGCGCTCAAGGCGTTCCTTGCCAAGGCGCGCGAGCGCAAGGAATTGCAGGCAGTGAACACGACATTCAGTGCGAACAGCCAACAGCTGTTCGTCGATCTCGATCGTAACAAGGCCGAAGTGCTAGGCGTGCACGTGGCCGATGTCTTCAACACGATGCAGGCCTACTTCGGTTCCCAGGTGGCTGGCCAGTTCTCGCAGTTCAGTCGCGTATGGTTCGTCATTATCCAGGCTGATGCGACCTACCGTGTGAACCCGGAGGATTTCAGCAAGGTCTATGTTCGCTCGTCAAATGGCGCTAATGTGTCACTTTCATCGTTGATCACGACTCGCTATATTGCCTCGCCGAAGCTGATGACGCGCTTTAATGGCTTTCCGGCGGTGAAGATTACTGGCAGCCAGGCTCCCGGTTACAGCTCGGGAGACGCAATCCGGGCGATGGAGGAAGTGGCGCGCGATATACTGCCTGGCGACTTTGCCTACGCTTGGGCGGGACAGGCGCTGCAGGAAAAGGGTGCCGGGGGGACTTCTTCATCAGCTTTTATTTTCGGTCTGATCGTGGTGTTTCTGCTGCTCGCTGCGCAGTTCGAGAAGTGGACGCTTCCCATTGCAGTGGTGCTCACCGTTCCCTTCGCCGTCCTGGGTGCGCTGCTGCTGACCTGGCTGCTTGGGCTCGAGAACGATGTTTATTTCCAGGTCGGCTTGGTGACACTGGTCGGGCTGTCTGCAAAAAACGCGATTCTGATTTGCGAGTTTGCGATTGAGCGCGTCCGTCACGGCATGCCGCCGCGGGAGGCGGCTATTGAGGCGGCGGGACTGCGGTTGCGCGCCATCATGATGACCTCATTCGCCTTTATCCTTGGTTGCGTGCCGCTCGCGATCGCGACCGGGCCCGGCGCGAACAGTCTGCGCGCGATCGGCACCGGCGTGATTGGCGGGATGCTCGCGTCCACGCTGATCGCAATCTTTTTTGTGCCGCTGTTTTTCTGGTTGTTGGAATCGATGAGCGCGAAGTTCGCTGGCAAGAAAGCGCCTGAGGGGGGGCAGGATGAGGGTGCACCCGCATCCGCGCCCACAGAAGTATCGCCTGCAAAAGTGGAGGGCGATTGACATGCGCCGTATCGTTCTTCCCATGCTCGCAGCTGGTTTACTCACCGCATGTGCGGTGGGCCCCGATTATCTGCGTCCGGTGATCGAGACGCCCGAGAAATGGCGGGTTGACTATCCGCAGGCGGCAGCGGTCGCGAACGTCGGCTGGTGGGCTGAGTTCGGCGATCCGGCGCTCAACGCGCTCATTGAGACGGCGTTGCATGAAAACCGGGATATCCAGGCCGCCGCCGCTCGGGTGGATCAGTTCATCGGCGCGTTGCAAACCACCCGCGCGCAGTTCTACCCGCAGATCGGCTACAACGCGGACGCAAGCCGTAACCGCGCCACGGAACGTGGGCTGACCCCTCTTCCGCCGGGCACTGACCCCTATTACGCGCTCTATCGTGGCGCACTCAACGCGTCTTGGCAGATCGACCTGTTCGGGCGCATCCGCCGCCAGAGCGAAGCTGCCCAGGCGCTGGTATTTGCCAGCGAGCAGGGCCGCAGGGGGGTCATCCTCTCGGTTGTGACGAGCGTTGCGGCAAGTTACATTGGATTGCGCGCGCTCGACCGCCAGCTCGAGATCGTGCGTGCCAGCGCGGCCAACTACGCGAATACGCTGCGGATTTTCGAGCTGCGCTACCAAGGCGGCGTGGTGTCGCAGGTGGAACTCTCCCAGGCACTGTCGCAATACCAGCTGGCCCTCTCCGCGATTCCATCCATCGAGCAGCAGATCGTCGCGCAGGAGAATCTCATTTCGATCCTGCTCGGACGTAATCCCACTTCGATCCCGCGCGGCAGCACCATCGACGAACTCATCGCTCCAGCGGTTCCCCCGGACTTGCCTTCGACGCTGCTGGAGCGCCGGCCCGACATTGTGCAGGCCGAGCAGAACCTCGTAGCTGCCAATGCCAATGTTGGCGTGGCAAAGTCATTTTATTACCCGACCATCACGCTCACCGGTCTGCTCGGCTCGGCGAGCACCGCATTCGGCAACTTCCTGACAGGGCCGGCCAGCACATGGTCGGTGGCTGCCGGACTTGCGGGGCCGATCTTTACTTTCGGCGCGATCGAAGGACAGGTGAAAACCGCGGAAGCAGCCCAGCAGGAAGCGCTTGCCTTCTACCAGGCCATCATCCTCAACGCTTTCCGTGAAACGAACGACGCGCTTATTGGCGCAGTGAAGCGGCGCGAAGAAGCCGAGGCTCAGGCAAAGCGCGCCATGGCGCTTAAGGAGTACGCGCGTCTTTCCCGGCTCAAGTTCGATAACGGCTATGCGGACTATATCGAGGTGCTCTACTCGGAGAACGAACTCTTTAACGCAGAGCTTACCGCAGTGCGCTCGAAGGCCGCGCGTTATACTGAACTGGTGAACGTCTATAAGGCAACGGGCGGCGGTTGGATTGACGAAGCCGAGAAGCTCGCGCCGAAGCCACGGTTCATGACGGTGAAACCGGTGAGAGAGGATAGCTTGCCGGAAGATAAATGATTGTTTTAATTATGTTATGCTACTTATCATCAAAGGATACGAATTATGGCGATTTCCCCTGATGCAGGCAAACCGGCTCCCAAAGAGATACTCGTTGATTTGGCAAGACTTGAACGGGAGTATTACGCGCGCCGTCCCGACTTGACAGATACTGCCCAGTTAGTGAGTTTCGGCACCAGTGGGCATCGAGGTTCGCCGCTGCACGGATCATTCACCGAGGCGCACATTCTGGCGATTACCCAGGCCATTTGTGACTACCGGCAGGGCCGGGGTATTGACGGGCCGCTCTACCTGGGCAAAGACACGCACGCTTTGTCGGGGCCAGCTCAGCGGACTGCGCTGGAGGTGCTGGCAGCCAATGGTGTCACAACGATCATCCAGAAGAATGACGGCGTCACGCCGACACCGGTGATCTCACGGGCGATCCTCGTTTACAACCGGGATCGTAACGAACATCTCGCTGACGGTATCGTCATCACGCCCTCGCATAACCCGCCAGAGGATGGCGGTTTCAAGTACAACCCACCCCACGGTGGGCCCGCTGATGTCGATGTCACAAAGTGGGTCGAGCAGCGGGCCAACGAGCTATTGCGCCAAGAGAACCTCAGCGTCAAGCGGAAACCCTTCGCATCCGCTCTCCAGGCAGACACGACGCATCAGGATGATTTTGTGATGCCTTATGTCGAAGATCTGCGCAACGTGGTCGATATGGACGTCATCCGTGCAGCCGGTTTGAAGCTGGCTGCCGATCCGCTCGGCGGCGCGGCAGCACCTTACTGGGAGCCTATCAACGCCGTCTATCACTTGGATATTGCTGTCGTGAACCCGACGATCGATCCCACATTCTCATTCATGACGGTCGACCATGACGGCAAAATCCGCATGGATCCTTCCAGTCCCTACGCCATGGCCCGGCTCCTGGGTCTCAAGGATCAATACCGTCTCGCTTTTGCAAACGACGCGGACGCCGACCGGCATGGCGTGGTCGTGCCGTCCGTAGGGTTGATGAATGCCAACCACTACCTGGCGGTCGCTATTCACTACTTGCTAACTCACCGGAAATGGCCTGCCCACGTGGCTGTCGGCAAGACTCTGGTCAGCAGCAGCATGATTGACCGCGTGGTCAACAAGCTGGGCCATCCATTGTATGAGATGCCGGTGGGCTTCAAGTGGTTCGTGCCAGGGTTGCTTGACGGCTCGCTTTGTTTCGGTGGTGAAGAAAGCGCCGGAGCCAGCTTCCTGCGGCATGACAGCACCGTGTGGACCACGGACAAGGACGGTCTGATCATGGACTTGCTGGCGGCCGAGATCACGGCCAATACAGGAAAGGACCCCGGCGAGCATTACCAGGAACTGGAGGCCGAGTTTGGTACACTGTATTACACGCGGATCGATGCCCCTGCGACCCCTGCGCAGAAGGCGAAACTGGCAAAATTGTCAGCGGAAGCGGTTGCAGCACCCAAGCTCGCGGGCGAGCCCATCCGGATGAAGCTGACCAGTGCCCTGGGTAATAACGCGCCGATTGGCGGTCTCAAGGTGGTGACTGACAACGGGTGGTTTGCAGCCCGTCCCTCCGGCACCGAGAACATTTACAAAATTTATGCGGAGAGTTTTAAGGATCAGACTCACCTGGAGGCGATCGTGAGCGAGGCGCAGGAAATCGTGAGCGCTGCAGTGAGCGACGCATGGTAATGTTTCAAAGTGGCGCGGCCATGCAGACGGCAAATTAGAGGAGACTTTCATCATGACAACTGTAGTAGAACAAACCCTGCCCCTCGCCGAGCGTAATGCATGGAAAGCTTTGGCAGCGCATTACGAACATGTTCGCCACCTCCATCTCCGGACGCTCTTTGCCGATGATCCCCGGCGCGGCGAGCATATGACGGCCGAGGCGGCGGGTCTCTACCTTGATTACTCGAAAAACCTCATTACCGACGAAACGCTCAAGCTTTTAATGCAGCTCGCCGAAGAATGCGAACTTCGCCAGCGGATCGACGCCATGTTCTGCGGTGAGAAAATCAATATCACGGAGAACCGCGCTGTGCTGCATGTGGCGCTGCGCGCACCGAAAGGGGCTTCCATCATCGTGGACGGCGAAAACGTCGTTCCCCAGGTGCATGCCGTCCTCGACAAGATGGCTGACTTTTCCGACCGTGTTCGGAACGGCGCGTGGCAGGGGTATACCGGCAAACGCATTCGCAACGTCGTCAATATCGGCATCGGCGGCTCCGACCTCGGTCCGGTGATGGCCTATGAGGCACTGAAACATTACAGCGAGCGGACCATGACATTCCGCTTTGTATCGAATGTCGACGGCAGCGACTTCGCGGAAGCAGTCCACGATCTGGATCCGGCAGAGACCCTTTTTATCGTTTCTTCCAAGACTTTTACCACGCTCGAGACGATGACGAACGCCTACACGGCCCGCGACTGGTCACTCGCTGCTTTCGGGGGAGACCGCAAGGCGATCGCCAGGCATTTCGTCGCGGTATCGACGAATGCGGCGGAAGTGGCGAAGTTCGGTATCGATCCTGCCCAGATGTTCGGATTTTGGGACTGGGTGGGCGGGCGTTACTCCATGGCCTCGGCCATCGGTCTCTCGACCATGCTGGCGATCGGGCCAGTCCATTTCCGTGCCATGCTCAATGGTTTTCACCAGATGGACGAACACTTCCGGACGGCTTCATTCGAGAACAATCTGCCGGTGCTGATGGGCTTGCTCACGTTGTGGTACACCGATTTCTTCGGCACTCAGGCCGTGGCCGTGTTGCCCTATGAGCAGTACCTGAAACGATTCCCTGCCTATTTGCAGCAACTGACGATGGAGAGCAACGGCAAACAAGTTACGCTTGATGGATCCAGGGTCAGCTATAACACGAGCCCAATCTATTGGGGCGAACCGGGGACCAACGGCCAGCATTCCTTTTACCAGTTGATTCATCAAGGCACCCGGTTGATTCCTTGCGACTTTATCGCCTTCATCGAGACGCTTAACCCGCTCGGGCGGCACCACGATATCCTGATGTCAAACGTCTTTGCCCAATCTGAAGCCTTGGCCTTTGGCAAAACCAGCGAACAAGTGAAGGCTGAAGGCACACCAGATTGGCTTGTGCCGCATCGCATCTTTGAGGGTAACCGCCCGTCCAACACCCTCCTCGCCGAGCAGCTTACGCCCGAGACGCTCGGTAAGCTGGTCGCCCTCTATGAACACTCGGTCTTTACTCAGGGCGCGATTTGGGGAATCAATCCCTTCGACCAGTGGGGAGTGGAGCTGGGCAAGGTGCTGGCTCAGCGTATCATCCCGGAGTTGGAAAGCCAGGCAGAGCCTGTACTCGAACATGACAGTTCCACCAATCAACTGATCCGTCGCTATCGACGCTTCAAGGGGATTTCCTGATGAACCCGGCTGCCGTGGATTTGAGTGCCTGGAGAAAGGAATAGGCTATGCGACGCCTCCCTGCAACGGCACGGCATCTCCTGCCGCCTACCGGAGATCGAAAGCGGGCAGCTTGCGAAGAAAAGATTCAAGAAATAGCCTATCGGCTACATCCCTATCGATATCGTCGAAGTGTAGACGGAAGCAGGCAAACGCTATCTGTTCGTGACCATCGACCGCATATGTTTTAAGGACTAAGAAGAATGTAAGCCATCAATGATTTGCCACATAAATAAAAAGGGGGTGAGATTATGGACGAGTTTCTTTTTCAGATTGCTTTTCGGCTGGTAAATAGGTTTCCATGGATTGGCAGGATGGCCTCGCGCATAACCTGGCTGCGGCGGTTTATCAGTGACAATTATATCAATTGGCAGGCCTATGCCACGAACCCTCGTCCTAGACCGTTTTCCATGGCTGCACCTTATACAACATGGCAATCATTGACGGATAGAACATTCACTGGGCGGCATCTGCCAGAAGCGGAAGGAGAACAGAATCTTCCGAGTATGGGGAGAGTCGCTAATCTATGGAGAAGAAAAGAAAATAAAGAAATCCCGTCGGTCGATACCAGCATATTGTTTTCTTTCTTCGCCCAATGGTTTACTGACAGTTTTCTGAGGACGGATTTTCGCGATCGCCGGAGAAATACCTCAAATCACGAAATCGATCTTTGCCAGATCTATGGTTTGCGTGAAGAAATTACCCATTATTTGCGGCTAAAAAAAGATGGAAAGCTGAAGCATCAAATGATCGATGGAGAAATTTTTCCTCCTTACCTTTTTAACGTTGAAGAAACGACCACGGGTAATTGGGTGTTCGCTGATAAGGAATTTGAGAAGCTGCATCCCCGCTTTGTTTTGGAATTTGTTTTTAACAATGTTCCTGAGGAGCGGTTAAAACGCATGTTTGCCACAGGATTGGAGCACGGCAATTCGTCGATTGGCTATACTCTAATGAATACTATCATGCTGCGCGAACACAATCGAATTTGTGACTTGCTGAAAGAAACCTATTCAGAGTGGGATGATGAGCGCTTATTTCAGACAGCTAGAAACATCATGATTGTCCTGCTGATTAAAGTCGTCTTACGGGATTACGTTTCGCACTTTACACGGTTTGATTTTACCCTTGATCCCACACCGGGTATGGCGGAAAGGCAGCGCTGGTACCGCGCCAACTGGATCTCCTTGGAATTTAATCTCCTCTACCGATGGCACTCAATGGTGCCGGAATACTACATGGTCGGTAATAAGCGATTCAAGCTAGATGAATTTCGTAACAATACGCCTTTAGTAACGCAATATGGTGTTGGGCCATTGATAACGGCTGCTTCGATGCAAAGAGCCGGCCGTGTTGGGCTATACAACACCCCGGGTTTCTTTTTTGATCCGCTACCCATTGGTGATGATAATCGAAGTGTCATGGAGCACACCATTGAGATGGGACGGCAGGCCAAGTTGCGTTCATTCAATGATTATCGCGAGGCATTCAGCATGCCTCGCTTGAGGAGTTTTGAGGAACTCACGGATGATCCCGAACTACAGCGGGAACTGAAGGAACTCTATCATGACCGGATCGAGGATCTGGAATGGCAAGTCGGTATATTTGCCGAAGATCATGATGAAGGTTTTAGTCTTGGCCGCCTTATGGTACGTATGGTTGGGTACGATGCATTTACCCACGCGCTGACCAACCCCCTTGTATCGACCTATGTACATAACGAAATGACATTTTCGAAAGTTGGACAATTCGTTATCGAGGAAACAAACGCGCTTGAGGATATTGTTAAACGTAATGTAAAGGACAGCGACATCGTTGCAAGCTTCAGAACATCTGCTGTGTCATCAGACAGCTAACCCGAATATTTCATAAATTCGCGTGATGATCACGCAGGATTTTGATTAATAGGGAAGTTTTGAGAGAGAGGGGTGTAATGACTCATACACCCGACTGAGCAAAATCTTTCTTATTAATCAAAAGGCAAGTGAGGGCACGTGCCAATTTATGAAATATTCGGGTTAAGAGGTTGTTTAGCTTAAATGTGGAAGTGATAGCGAAATAATCCTGGAAACCGAACGAATTCCTCTTTTGTAAAGGAGCATCGCACGATGAATAAGCTACCACAAAATGAAGAAAATATACGCAAGATAGAAAATCGGAAAAATTATCTTCTTGATATGCAGGCTAAATATCAATACGCATATGAGTATGCCAATACTATCGCTGTCGTACGTAAGTTACCGTGCCGGGAGATACCCGGCATTGGGTATTGGCTGCGTGGAGGGTTAAATCTGTTACAGTTGATTCCAAGCTTGCCTAGCCTATTGGCTACTTATTTGCGCTATTTGCTCGGCAAGCCAATGGAAAGTTATCAAGACTATGTTTTTTATCCGTTTAGTCCGCCAAACCCAGATCTGGTCGATAGCTTCCAGCAAGATCTGATATTTGGTTTGCAACGTGTTATTGGGGTAAATCCAGTCGTATTGCGCGCCGTAACCCATCAGCATCCTCTACCAGAAAAACTGTCAGAATTTCAAATGCGACGCATTTTTGAGGATCAAATTGATGAGATTGATTATGCGGCGGCCATTGAACAAAAACGCGTGTATGTCCTGGACTATGCGGCCCTGGATATATTGCAGCTAAACCCCGGGCATATCGATGGTGGCCGCAAGCAATATGTCACAACGCCGATTGTAGTGTTATTTCTGCAATCAGATGGCATGTTGCGACCGATCGCAATACAGCTATATCAAGATCCTGGGCCCGACAATCCAATCTATACTTCAAAAGACGGCAATCTTTGGTTGGCGGCAAAAATGTTTGCTCAAATTGCTGACGGCAACCACCACATACTTTATACCCATGCGACCCGTATTCATTATGTCATGGAAGCCATCATTATGGCCTCACGTAGGCAGCTTTATAAATCTCATCCACTCTATGTTCTATTAAATCCACATCTTCAATATACACTCAATGTTAATCACCAGCACACTTTCCTGAAAGATCGAAAGGGACGTCCTGGCCGGTTCGGGGAGTTATTTGCTGGAGATTATGACGCGACGATTCAGTGCATGGCCAATGGCATGACGAGCTTTAACTTTAGAGCATCCGCTTTTCCTAATGATATTGCGAACCGGGAAGTCGATAATCCTGATCTTTTTTATCCTTATCGCGATGATGGAATTTTGTTATGGAACGCAATTCAAAGCTTTGTCAAAGAATATGTCGATGTATATTACAAATCTGAAGCAGATGTTACCGAGGACTATGAAATTCAGGCATGGGCAAATGATATCAGCGTACAAGATCGCGGTAGAATCCCCGGGTTTCCTGCCAAATTCGAGTCTAAGCAAGAACTCACCGAGACGCTTGGTCATATCATTTTTCTATGCACTGCTTTTCATTCGTGCATTCATTTCAATCAATACAAATATCCGGGATTTGTTCCCAATATGCCGTATTCGGCTTATGCGCCCCCTCCGATGGGAAAAAACACTGGAATCGATGCGGCTGAACTATTGAAGTTCCAACCAGCATTCCGGGCTGCTTATTCGCAAACGTGGACCTATTTCCTGACAAATTTCCGTGTCAACCGGATTGGGCAGTACCCCCTGCAGCAATTCGATCCTGAAGCACGCGATGCGATAACGCGGTTCAGAAACCAGTTAGAGAAAATAGAGGAACAAATTGATCGAAGAAATAACAACCGCTCGGTCACTTATGATCGCATGAATCCAAGGTTAATCCCAAACGGTGTAACTGTTTAATGAAGTGGATTCAAGATTGCATTGCAGAACTTATGATGGCTTGACCGTCACTGAGCGATACGCCGAAGCGTGCCTCAATGTGAGCTAGTACATTCCTATAACCGTCATTGACTACATTCTTATCTGGATTATAAAAGTCCGATCCAATTTGAAGCTGAAATGGCAGCAACTTAAAAAAGTTACTTAACTGGATGATTACAAAATACTTGATCAGGTCAATTTCTTGATCATTTGTCAATAAAGCTTGTCCCTACGTGTTTATACGTATTCTTTTAATCAGCCTATTCTAATAATCTATTGAAGCATCAGGGGTTAATAACAAAGACTGCTTATTTTTTCCTATAAGCGATCCTCAATCTTATAACGAGGTAGCGTATGTTGCGTTTTCTGAGTTCGCTGTTCACAACGCCAGCGGAGCGGACGGAAGGTCTGGATGAGGCCTTGATCGAGACAGCCATCGAGCGAGCAGTGGACGGCACGGATCGGCGTATCCGTGCCATTGGGCAGTATCGAAAACGGCTTCATCAGCCTGCGGAACGCGCTGTCACCTACGTGATCTCCCTTGTCGACGCCTTGCCTGCACCGATAGAAATAAGTCCGCGGGCATTTGGCGCGAATCCATTTTTACGCACATTCTTTGTTTCCACCGACCACTTGCGCGAAGTTTTCGGGGGCTTCAAAACTGTACGCGATTACCTGACGAATTTGACCGGGCCGGTTCCCGAGCAGATTTTCGGTCTGCTGAGTATGGACATGGAGGAGCGCAAGGTGTTCGGGGTAGAACTCGTTGGTGACACCCTGCGCCGCGATGTCATGCAAGTCACTGTGAATTTTTTCAATTATCGTTACCTTGGGCCCGCCAGCAGTGAGCTGGATACTCGCCGCGAACTGAAGAAACGCGCCTTTGATTTTTTGATCGAAAAGGCTCTGGAGCGCATTGCAGGTGAGCAAGGCAAACGCAGGGAGCTGGATCGCCAACGGCATCTCCTGAAACAAAAGCTCGCAGCCATGAAGACAGGAAGTTGGGGGCTTGATGCAATGCTGACCGATCTCGAGCGGCAGCACCCTGACCTTGCCGCTCTGGAAGCGGAGATCGAAACCATTGATGGGGAACTTGGACAATTTCATACCGATAATCTTGATCTGGAAGAGAGCCTTGCTTGTGTTGTTGATACCTTAAGCCATCCTGCAGCCTGGCTTGCCTCTCGTGAGATTCGCCTGCGCCTTGATTCCATGGGAATCAAGATTGAAGATTCATCAGCAGCATCAAAAGAAATTGTGTTGACCGAGATTTTTTCAGGTACGGGGGAGCGAAGAATCATACTTTTAGGACGTATTGCACGAGCTGACATACCGGAACCGCGGGATCTCTGGCGGGAGGCGCAACGTTACCTGTAAACGCAGTGCTGGCGGGAACAAAGCGTTGCATGATTTTTGTTACTACGACAGCTGTTGCAGCGAGGGCTGCCAGCGCGATCTTTTTAAATCCATTATGAGGAGGAAAACATGACCGGCAATGAGAAAGATCTTGGGGTGGGGATAGCGCTTTTGGAGCGACTTACCACGCAGACACTGCCAAGAGCCTTTGAAATCAAGAAAAAGGTTGACCGTGGCGAGCAATTGATCGAGTGGGATATCGATTTTCTCCAGAAGCTGCTCGAGCGAGCCGAAGAGATTAAGCCCCTCGTTGACCGGAATCCGGAATACCAGGGGGTGTATGCACAGGCGGTGCATCTTTATAAAGAGATTACTGAGCGGGCGCTCCTCAACGAGAAAGAATCCGCGCCGCCCGGATAAATTCAATCGACTTGAGATCGGCGCGCAACAAAGGAGTATCCGCTAAGCTGCCAGCAATTTTTGATAAACAAACCAGGAGTTAAATCAATGAAAACCAATATAGGGTCTTCTCTGTTTGTATTTATGATCCTTGCGTTGCAGGGTGGTCTTGCTCAATCCGCAGGAGATGGCTCAGTAATTCCTTTGCCGGAAGAGGATCGCCTGGCGATCGAGAAGTATTTGGGAAAGGGGGTTGTTGGGGAAGCTATTCCTGCGCCAGCGCTTGCCGATACTACCCGGTATCTTGCTATTAATGTTAGCGCTAGAAACTATCGTCTCGTGAGCGGGCCGGATAAAGGCAAAGTCGAGCATCATCAAACTACTCTGCTGAAACAAGACGGCGGCGGAACGACCTGGCGATATGACACCGGAGCCAGGTTCATTTTTTTCATCAACGCGAAGGCTAATGGCGATTATATCGTGACGGGTGCTACCGATAACGAGGAAGGCGTCATGACTCAGTATTTGCCTGGCGAGCCTTTGATGCTGCAAGGATTGGCGCCTGGTAAGGAACGTAACATAACGGTCGGTATGAAAGTCTTCGACTTGAGCAACCCGGACGAACAAACTCACACGGGCTCGTTGAACATCGATTACCGTTACATGGGCGCCTATAAAGTCACGGTACCGGCAGGCAGCTTCGATGCGGTTCTGGTCAAATGGACCTTCAAGGGAAAGATAGGTCCTGCCTCGCTCAATGATACCCAGTACCGGTTTTTTGTAGCTGATGTCGGCATGGTTGCGGCTGTCGAGCAAATGGATGTTTCAGCCATGCTCATCTATAACAAACAGAGGAAAATTGCGAGGGTGCTGGTCGACAAGCCGAAATCCTGACAAGGTATAAAACCAGATAGGCAGGGTAAATTAACAGATGAATTACACTGAATACACTCAAATTGTAAGTATTGTGGGCTTCTCTTCACTAGGGTTATTCATCGGCCTGCTGCTTGCCTTTGGGATTGGCCGGTATATAGGCGCTCGATGGCTGCCAGAATCGGAAAGCGAGCACACTTCCTCGGGGCTGCTCGACGGTGCCATCTTCGGGCTGTTGGGGTTGCTGATTGCCTTCACTTTCTCCGGAGCCGTTTCAAGATTTGATGATCGGAAAGATTTGGTGATCAAAGAGGCGAATGCCATCGGAACTGCTTACCTCCGGCTGGATTTGTTGTCGGTCGGAGCGCAGCCGGCACTGCGCGCTTTGTTTCGGCAATACCTGGATGCGCGTCTGGAGGTTTATCAGAAGCTACCTGATCTGGCAGCTTCGGAAGCTGCCTTGGTTCGCGCGAATGCGCTGCAAGGTGAAATTTGGTCAGCAGCGGTAAAAGCCTACCAGGAGACGGAATCAATTCCACCTGCCCTCTTGCTGTTGGCGGCATTAAATGAAATGTTCGACATCGCTACGCAACGCACTATTGTTGCGCTGGAGATGCATCCACCGACCATCATCTTCGTGATGCTATTCAGTCTGGCGTTGATAAGTTCGGTATTGGCCGGTTATACGACGGCAGGCGCACGGGGACATAGCTTGACTCATGCGGTGATATTCGCCGCCATCATTGCGGGCACGGTCTATGTGATCCTCAATATCGAATACCCTCGTTTAGGTCTGATTCGGATCGATTCCGTGGATCGGGTGTTGGTAGCCCTCAGAAAAAGTATGGAATCACCTTGAAAGTCAAAAACTGGCAAAAGGAGCGAGGAGGCGTGGAGAATTTGAGGTGACGGGTGCTGCCAATACCTATTGGGTATGGGTTACCACTTCTGGTGATTGGGCAGATCCGCCTGAAAGGCAGGAAGGCATCAAGCTTTTGACGTATTGCATAGCTTGAGTCCAAAAAAGATTTTTTGATCGCTGGTTAATAAAGGTTGCTTCTACGTGTTTGCACGTATTTTTTTAGTGAGCATATTTCGATAATCTAGTAAAGCATCAAAGCTTAATAAAAAAAGACGTTTATTTTTTCTATATACCAAAGGCCCTGGTCGGTGTGGTTAGGGCTGTCAAGCTAACCTGACAGCCCCGAAGGGTGCTAAGGGGTGCTTAGCAGGCGGGCGTAGCCTGTCCGCGCTTCGTACCCCTCATCTTCAACGATGGAGGACACAAATATGACTAAACAGACACGCATCGTGATTAACCAGCAAAGCGATCCCAAGATGATGTGGCGAGAGACTGTAAATGTTGAGCAGCACGAAGCGATGATTCGCGCGGCTGCCTACTATCACTACGCAAAGCGTGGCTACACTCCCGATCATGATCCCGATGACTGGCTTGCGGCTAAAGCCGAGCTTAAGCGTTGGATGCCCAAGTCCCAGGAATTGCCGCTTGCGTTATTTCTTCGTGCCGCCATTGAGATATTTCCTCACTCTTCACTGTTCGGCGACATAACCAGATCAAAAGAAGAATCAGTATGAAAACCAACGTAACATCAAAAGGAGAAGCAGTATGAAAACCAACTTAATGATTTGCTCAATTTTGATTATTGCTTCGATGCTAGTTAGCTGCGCTACCGGCAGCGGGCAAGGAGATCTAAAGGCTGCGGCAGAGATTGACCGTGAAGTCGATATCGCTTTAGCGCAGCTTTATCAGAATCAGCCCGAGGCAAGGGACTTGGCGGCGCGCGCGAAAGGGATCCTGGTGTTTCCACATATTCTCAAGGCAGGATTTATCGCGGGGGCTCAGTACGGGAAAGGCGCGATGCGTAAAGGGGGTAGAACAACCGGGTACTATAACATTGTTGCGGGCTCATACGGTTTGCAAGCCGGCGTACAGTCGTTTAGCTATGCGATGTTCTTCATGAACGACAAGGTGCTTGCCGCTCTTGATAGCAGCGCTGGATTTGAAGTCGGCATAGGCCCGAGTGTCGTGATTGTGGATGCTGGCGTGGCCAAGACGTTAACTACTACGACGCTTAAGGATGATGTCTATGCCTATATTTTTGGGCAGCAAGGTTTAATGGCTGGCCTGGGTTTGCAGGGGTCTAAGATCTCCCGGATTACACCCTGACCGGATCGATATTATCAGTTAAAGGAGATGGCCCATGAAGACCCAAAGACAAACGTGCATACGTACTTTACTGTACGTATCGGTCCTGATGACCACCCTAGGTTGTGCCCATCAACATGCGCTGACACGACCCGAGCCTTTGGTAGCCCCGCAAGCGGGTACGGAAGTGGTCGCAGAGCTGACAGCAAAGGATATCCTCATGGGCATGGCCGAATTCCTGGCCAAGACGCCACGGTTCAGTGTTAACCTCGAATCGAGCTATGAAGTGCTGCAGGAATCCGGTCAGAAGATTGAATTCGGCGAGAGCCGGAAAGTCATCGTGAGCCGGCCTAACGGACTGCGCGTCGAAGTAGAGCATAGCGATGGCGAGCAGCATCTGGTCCAGTACGATGGCAAGGAAATCACTGTATTCAGTCCGTCAAAGAATGTTTATGCGCAGACATCCAAACCCGGCGGGATCGATGAGGCAATCAGGTATTTTCTCAGGGATCTCGGTATGAGGTTGCCGCTCGCTATGCTCCTGACAAGCCAGTTCCCAACAGAACTCGATCGCCGTACCCAGGAGCTTGATTATGTGGAGAGTACCGTTATTGATGGGGTTCTAACCCATCATTTGGCAGGACGCACTGAAACGGTCGATTATCAGGTCTGGATTGCTGATGACGTTCAACCATTGCCGCTTCGGATAGTGTTGACTTATAAAAATGCAGAAGGTCAGCCGGCTTACCGGGCACAGTTTTCCAACTGGAATCTGACGCCTGAGGTTAAGGATTCCCTGTTTGCATTTACCCCGCCTAAGGGGGGGCAGAGGATTTCCTTTGCCGCAGAGTTGCCCAAAATTGCAGCGGAGAGATTAACCAATCCAGCGAAAACCGGGGGGCGGAAATGAAGACCAAATCTTACTTGATCATGACCGTGATCGCGGTCACACTCATTTTTTTGATAGGTACCGTGGCTGAGGCCGAGGCCCGTACGCGTGGCGGCGGTGGAGGGGGGGGAAGGGCATCCACTGGCGGGGCGAAGAAGGCTAGTGGCAGTTTTTCTCGTAGTGGCGCTGCCGCGAGCGGCAGCTTCTCGTCCGGTTCTAGGCAAGCACAAGCCGGCGCAAGGAGTGCCGGAACTCCGGCTCAAGCCGGCGCAAGGAGCACCGGAGCTCCAGCCGCCTCCGCATCGAGAACGGCCAGCCGTTCGCAGGCTGCGCAGACCGCATCGCGAACAACCAGCCGATCTCAGACCGCGCAGACGGCCAGCCGATCTCAGGCCGCGCAAACCGCGTCCACAAGCCGAGGGGAGACCCGGCAAGGCCGGCAGCAGGCTTCGACTGAGAAGGCTGGCGTACACGAGGAGGGACGTACAGAACGCACACAGTCCCGGCAGGAGGGCAGTACGGAACGCGCTCAAGCCCGGGCGGATACCCGGCAGACTTATGCGGAGCACCGCGGCGATTATTACGGCGATCATGGACACTACGATGATGGCGATGACTGGGATGACGGTGAAGTGGCAGCGCTCGCGATTGGTGCTGCAGTGGTAGGTGGGGTGGTCGGGTATGCAGCGGGTCAGTCATCCGCCGAGCAGACTGCGGCACCTTCTTCAACAGTCGTTTATACCGCTCCTCCTTCCGGTTCCGCAGGCTTGCCCTGCACCCCCAACACGACCGTTGTCAGCGGAGTGACCTACTATCAATGTGGGACTGCCTGGTATACTCAGGCTTACGGGAGCAGTGGCGTCATGTATATGCCTGTACCCGCACCCTTTTAGGCAATGAGTCGAGGGGCCGCTTACTTCGACTAGGCATATTGAAAGATCAAATCTTTTGGGCCGGGGGTAATACCCCGGCCCTTTTTGCAATCAACTAAAAAAGGTTTGCCATCGATAGGTTATCCTGAAGCCTTTTAGCCCGAATATTTCATAAATTCGCACGTGCCAATTTATGAAATATTCGGGCTAGAGCAGTACCACCGCATCTTATTTATTGACTACGGGGTCGAATGAGTAGGCTTTATCGGCATGAAGGCTTAAGGTTAATTCGGTTTGCTGCAGCGATGCTTGCTCTGACTGCGTTGGCTGCCAAAGGGCAGGAAATCGAACCGCGCGCCTATACCAATGCCCCGGTAGGGCTTAATTTTCTGATTGCGGGCTACAACTATACAACAGGCGGCGTGGCTACCGATCCTGCTCTGCCGATTGAGAATACCCAGGTTGAGATTCATACCACGCTTTTTGCGTACGCGCGTTCGCTGGATTTCTTTGGTAAGTCCGCCAAGTTCGATGTGGTGCAGCCCTATGCCTGGGCCTCGGGCAGTGCCACGGTTAAGGACCAATCTGGCGAGCGTGAAGTATCCGGACCTGCCGATACAAGATTTCGCTTTGCAGTCAATCTTTATGGCGCGCCCGCACTTTCCATGAAAGATTTTGCAAACTACAGACAGGATACGATAGTCGGCGCGAGTGTAGAGGTGACCGCACCCAGCGGCCAGTATGACGAAGACCATCTGCTCAATATCGGCACCAACCGCTGGTCGATCAAGCCGGAGATCGGGGTTTCCAAGAGCCTGGGGCGCTTGACATTAGAGTTAGCCGGAGGCATCCGGTTTTACACAGAAAACGACGATTTTTTCGGTGGCAGAGCCCGCGAACAGGATCCGCTCTATTCTCTGCAGGGGCACCTCACTTACAGCTTCGGCTACGGTATCTGGGCAGCGGTGGATGGCACCTTTTATACTGGCGGACGAACCACGCTCGATGGTGTGGAAAATAACGACAAGCTGGAAAATTCACGCATAGGTGCTACGCTTGCGCTGCCTGTGAACCGCTATAACTCGGTCAAGATTTTCTTCCATACCGGTGTCTCGGTTCGTACTGGCAGTGATTTCAGCGCAATGGGAATTAACTGGCAATACCGCTTCGGTGGAGAACATTAATTCATGTTGCCAGTTCAGCAAAGATCAAAGCCCATTGTTGGATCGAATGCGAGAGATCATTGACATTAATTCCGCTATTTACAAGTCGATCGTGTTGCCGCACTTATCAATGGCTTTGTATAGATGCGTCCACTTTCCTTTGACCTTCACATAAGTCTCATCCACCCGCCAGCTATAGCCCATGGTCGGTTTCCACAGCCACCGCAGGCGTTTTTCCATCGCTGGAGCATAATACTGAACCCAATGATTCTACTCTTCTTATTTTCTGCAACAGAGCCCAAAATAGGCAAAAGGAAGATCCTTACGCAAGCGTAGCTGATGGCTCAGGAAGAATTCGTGGTAGCAACCGCAGTTATGATGGCATCGTAAAGCCACGGCTTGCCCTTGTTTAGCACCGTAGGAATCACCTTTCTTCAGGCAGGTGAGGACGTCAAAATGAGTTTACAACTACACGAGCAGCGTTGAGTTTTTTATTTTGTTCTAGACTTTCCGGTCCTCTTATCATGGCATTCAAAAAGACAGAAAAATAACTTTTATCAATAATTGCGTTTTGACGTTCGATTTCAGGCAACATCAAAGCATGTAATTTCTGGAGGTTATACCAAGGTACAGCAGGATATACATGATGCCCAATATGGTAATTAATATTATTCCAAAACCAAGAATTTATCGGATTACTGATAATGGTTCGAGTGCCGGCAAGTTGTCCAGAGTTCCAGGGCGTTCCGTAATGCTCTGCCACAAAGCGAATGCTATTAAAAAATCCAAAAAATATGAGTGGCCAAAACCAAATTGCAAAAACTTCAGATGCGATGCTTTGATTAGATGCCCAGTAAAAAACGGCGACCATTAAAGTTATATGCAGTACAATTTCAGTCCAATGAATCAGAGCCTTGACACCTCTAAATTTTTGTACTGGAAAAATAAACGTAAACTGAATCGCAGTAAGAAATATTCCCACCAAGGCGTACGCATAGAAAAGGATATAATCACCAATCTCACGTTTGCCCATTGTAAATGCATCGGGGTCTTTTTGAGTACGATTATGGCGATGATGAATGAGATGATCTTCTTTGAATGAAATGAATGAAATAAACATGGGTATGATGGCGAAAGTACCAAATGCCCAATTCTTCCACGTTGCTTTGAATAGAACGCTATGAGTGCATTCATGCATAAAAGTCATGATACCCATCTGCATGTACCCCATTGCAAGATAACACAGCCACGTAATAATCCAGTGGGGAGAATTCCAACAAACTACTCCCAATCCGATCCAGATTAAGTAAAATAAAGGTATCTTTAGGTTGGGTTGCCAGCGTTGTTGATAAAGTTTTCTCAGTTCAACATTATTGATTTTCAATCTGCCTTAAAGTAAGAAATACTCCAAAAACCATTATCATGGTAGGTAATTTTATTGTAATTACCTTCATAAGTATGAAGCTGACTCAGTTTTAGATCGAAAGAATCCGTTCTTTCTGTTTGCTCCCTTAACTAGATTGTAAATTACACAACCGGTTTACTATACGCCTACTAAGAACTGCTTAATATCATTGTCGCATGATTTATTTTGACTCCCCCCAGACCAGAGCTCGAACCTGGGATTTGAGAATTCAGTTTGAAGCGTCAAATATCTTACTCAAATCGTCAAGCAAGATCATTCTGCAATAAAGTTCAGGTGATCTGGATAATCGAGGCAGTATCCCGAAGGGCAAGCAGGGCAAAATTGAAGAGACCCAACATGCTACCACTTAACCCGAATATTTCATAAATTCGCGTGATGATCACGCAGGATTTTGATTAATAGGGAAGTTTTGAGAAAGAGGGGTGTAGTGATTCATACACCCGACTGAGCAAAATCTTTCTTATTAATCAAAAGGCAAGTGAGGACACGTGCCAATTTATGAAATACTCGGGTTAACTATTTTATGCGCGGCTTCTCACGAATATAGTTAAATAGGGCTTCCTCGGCCAGATCAGGTATTTTCCACTGCTAATATTTGATGTCCTGTCCTTCCTTGCGAGCATCCTGCTTGGTCTCGCGCTTGTCCTGCCGGCATTCCGCCCGAGATTTTTCATCTCCCGCTTTGCATTCAGCCTTGGTCTCTCTTGCCTTCTGGCGGGCATCCTGCTTTATGTCTCGGGCTTCGCGGCGTTGCTCACCTTGTTCGGTTGCGTAGCTCGTCAACGGTGCTATCAATAATGCAGTTGCAATGGCTAAGTTGGATACGACAGCTTGAAAACTTGCTTTTCTATTCATTCTCTTGCTCCTTGATATGAGATCAATTTCACATTTACTGTCCAGACAAGCCAGCAACAACAATGCCAACTCCGCTCTAAAATCTTCAGTAAAACAACGTATAGGAAAAATAGATACCGTTTTCTTTGACATATCGTAACACTTCAATAAATTATCAAAATACGCTGACTAAATAAATACGTGTGAACACGTAGGTATAATCCTTATTAACAAGTGATAAAAAATCTATTCTTTTTGACTAGGGTCTATTGACATTTCACATAGGTAGCCACTTGAACAGCAGTTCACGGTTGTTCGTCTTCCTTGATCCATACCTGATGCATTAAAGCACCTTTTCCATAACGCTCACGACCCAGGCTCTTGACCAGGGCCGCTTATGGTGGTTTGCAACCTGCTCCTGCAAGCCGATTGCGAGGGGCCATGCTTTCATCTCTTACGCCGCTTGCTGCGGCACACTGATATCTCCACCCTGGAAATTCACTTCAACAGTGCGCTTCTTTACATCTGGAAAATTAAATGATTCCTGGATACACTTTGTCACTGGCAATTCCTTTTCTTTATTCGGCATAGGTAACTGAATTATAAAGAATTATAAGAGAACTGACATTTCCCTTCGTGCAATATTGGGGTTGGCTGCGTCAGCTATTAGGAATTCCCTAAACCACAGAATTTTTTGATGGCTTGTCTATAAAGAGTATCCCTACGTGCTCGTACGTATTTCTTTAATCAGCATATTTTAATAGTCTGTTAAAGCACGAGCGCTTAATAAAAAGGGCATATATTTATGCAAGCTAATCAGCAGATAATTCAATTTTCTCGCTTTCCTGATTTCTTCGTGGTGGGTGCGCCGCGCTGTGGCACCACATCGTTCTGCCGTTACCTTGCGCGCAACCCGCAGATAGGCTTCTCGCAGCCGAAAGAAACACACTACTTCGCTCGGCTCGATAATGAGCCTTCCGAGACTGAGCTGCGGCGGGACTACCTTGATCGCTATTTCGGTCATTGCGCTGCTGATTGCCGCGTCGTGGGCGAGGGGTCGGTAACATACCTCTACCTGCCCGAAGCGATTGAACAAATTCTGCGCTTTAATCCTAATGCACGGTTCATCGTCCTGGTTCGCGATCCGCTGACGATGCTACCCTCCTATCACCAGCGGCTGCGGTACCTGCTGCAAGAGGATGAACCGGATTTCGGGAAAGCGTGGGCGCTCCAGCAGGCGCGCGCCCGAGGGGAGAACATCCCGAAGCAATGTCTCGATGCCCGGCTGCTGATATATAGTGAGATCGCAAAGTTTGGTGCGCAAGTACAGCGACTCTATTCCATCGCCGGGCGTGAACGAACGCACGTCATCGTTTTCGATGATCTCGTAACCGACCCGCTCAACGTCTACCGGCGTGCCCTCGAGTTCCTTCAAGTCGACTATGACGGCCAGACGCGTTTCGAGCGGAAATACCCGAGTCGTATGTATCGGTATCGCTGGCTGCAGCAGCTGCTTTACCTGCCAGTGATGCGCCGTGGAAAAGTAATCGATACGTTGCGGCGCCACAAAGCCAATTACCATCAGGATGGTTCAAAGCGCCGGAGTCTGATCAGCCGGGTGGCTGGTTGGAATACGATCGCCGAATCGCCCGCACCGTTGACCCCTCAGGTGGCCGCCGTCGTGCGCGAGACGCTGCGACCCGACGTCCAGCTTCTGTCCCGATTGCTAGACCGCGATTTGAGTTCCTGGCTCGCCGGAAAAATAGATCGTGTTACGTATCGCTTGCTGCCATATTGGGGCAGTACAGCATCTGATCCAGGAGGGGGCAGGCCACCCGCATTGCAAAAGTTTTCACCGAAGTCGATGTAACGGCAACCGGCAGCACCCATTGCTCGAGTAACTAAGCTAATTTATCTGAATGTATTAATAAAACGGAGGATCAAATGTCAATTCCGAAAAGTAATATAGAAAAGAAGCGACTCGATGAATGTAGCAGGCATAGCCGAACAGGTGGGACTGAAGGCATGCCATGGAAGAAGTGGGGTCCCTATCTCTCGGAGCGTCAATGGGGGACGGTGCGCGAGGATTACAGCGAAGGGGGGGATGCCTGGAATTTCTTCACTCACGATCAAGCCCGCTCACGCGCCTACCGCTGGGGAGAGGACGGCATCGCTGGCATTTCTGATGACGAGCAGCACCTCTGCTTCAGCCTGGCTCTGTGGAACGGCAAGGATCCTATTCTCAAGGAGAGGCTGTTCGGATTGACCAACAGCGAAGGCAACCACGGCGAAGATGTGAAAGAATACTACTTCTATCTCGACAGCACGCCGACGCACTCTTACATGAGGTATCTCTACAAGTATCCCCAAACGGCCTATCCTTACGTCGATTTGGTGGAGACGAATCGACGGCGTTCGCGGAATGAGTTCGAGTACGAATTGCTCGACACGGGTGTTTTCAATGACAATCGCTACTTCGACGTCTTCGTGGAGTATGCCAAAGCCGGTCCGGAAGACATTCTGGTGAAGATCACGGCAACCAACCGAGGACCGGAAGCGGCTGGGTTGCACCTCCTGCCGACACTGTGGTTTCGCAACGATTGGTCGTCGTGGATTGCTGAATCCAACAGATCACCCGAGAAACCCAATCTCAAGCAGATCAAGGAAGCGAAAGACACGAGCGCGGTTACAGCAATGCATCCGTTGCTGGGTGAATTCATCCTTTCCTGCGAAGGCGAGGTGCCGCTGCTCTTCACCGATAACGTAACGAACAACGATCGGCTCTTTCCTGGGTATCCGAACGAGGGTCCGTACGTCAAGGACGGCATCAATGATTATGTGGTGCAAGGTCGACAAGAAGCGGTCAATCCTGGCAAGCAGGGTACCAAGGTTGCGGCGCATTACCAGGTCAATATTGTCGCCGGTCAGACCACAATGATTCGCCTGCGGCTCTCCAGGAGTTCTCCAGAGCAGAAGAACAAATCCTTTGGCAAGGATTTTGACAGAGTCTTCGACGACAGGCTCCAGGAAGCCGATGAGTTTTACCAGTCCGTGACGCCACCATCAGTGAGTAAAGATACGGCCAACGTGATGCGCCAAGCCATCGCCGGCATGCTGTGGAGCAAGCAGTTCTTCTTCTTCGACGGTTACAACTGGCTGAGCGAGCACAACTCTAATCCGCTGCATACTGGGTATCGAAATGCCCGGAACACGGAGTGGTTCCACATGTTGAACAAGGACGTCATCTCCATGCCTGACAAGTGGGAGTATCCGTGGTATGCGGCCTGGGACCTGGCCTTCCATACGCTTCCGATCTCGATCGTCGATCCCGACTTCGCCAAGGATCAGATGAAACTGATGCTGCGCGGCGTCTACCTGCATCCTAGCGGTCAGATGCCCGCCTATGAGTGGAATTTCAGCGATGTGAACCCCCCGGTGCACGCCTTCGCGACCCTGTTCCTGCACCGTACCGAGCAGGGTCTGCACGGGAAGACGGACGTGGAGTTCCTCAAATTGGCGTTCAACAAGCTGCTGCTGAACTTCACTTGGTGGACAAACCGCAAGGATCGTTTCGGCAAGAACGTGTTCGAGGGCGGCTTCCTCGGCCTCGATAACATCGGCGTGTTCGACCGCAGCGCGCCACTGCCCACTGGTGGTCACCTGGAGCAGGCGGATGGCACCGCCTGGATGGCTCTCTTCAGCCAGAATATGTTGGAACTTGCCGTCGAGTTGGCCACTCACGACCCGACCTACGAGGACATGGTGCTGAAGTTTGCAGAGCACTTCTACTATATTGCTGCGGCCATGAACCGTCCCGGCCAGGAGGGGATGTGGGACGAGGAGGACGGCTTCTACTACGACCTGCTGCGGCTGCCCGATGGCAGCGCCACGCGGCTCAAGGTGCGCTCGATGGTGGGGTTGCTGCCCTTGTGCGCGACGACAGTTATCGAGGCGTGGCAGCGGGAGCGCATCCCGCAGGCGCTTACCCTCATGGTGGAACGCCTGCGCCGAATTCCCGAACTCATGAATACCATGCACCCTACCGGCCCTGGGCACTACGGTGTCGCGGATCGCGGGATCGCGGCCATGGTCACCCCAGATCGGCTAAGACGGATTCTGACCAAGATGCTCGACGAAAATGAATTCCTCAGCCCCTACGGCCTGCGCGCGCTGTCCAAGTTCCACGAGCAGCATCCGTATGTCTTCCACGTGAGCGGTCAGGAGTATCGCGTGGATTACCTGCCGGCGGAGTCGAACACGGCCAACGCCCTGTGTATGGCGGCAACGAGATGTTCCAGAACGACCCGCACTGGCGCGACTACATCCTGTTCTATGAATACTTCCACGGCGACAACGGTGCCGGATTGGGTGCGAGCCATCAGACCGGTTGGACCGGGTGCGTGGCAAAACTCATCCAACTGTTCGGCTTCCTGGATGCCAAGCGGGCTCTGGAAGGGGGTAAGCAGGCTGCGTTCACAAAGGCTGCCGAAGGAAGTAACGTATGAATACCTGGCCGAAGTACCCGCTGATCTATGAGATCAATACCTGGGTGTGGTTGAGTGAGTTGAGCCGGACACATCGGCAGCCCGTGACCCTGGCCACGGTTCCCGATCAAGAATGGGATGCGCTTGCCGCGTTCCACTTTGATGCGGTCTGGTTCATGGGCGTATGGGAGCGGAGTCCTGCCGGCATCGCCATTTCGATGCGAAACGAAGGGCTGCTTGCGGATTTCCGCCGGGCTCTTCCCGATTTTGCGCCAGAGGACAATGTCGGTTCACCTTATTGCGTGCGGCGCTACGTCGTGGATGCCCATCTGGGAGGCCCGGAGGGGCTTGCCGCTGCCAGAGAGAAGCTGGCCAAGAGGGGGCTGCGACTGATCCTGGATTTCGTCCCGAATCACGTGGCGCCGGATCATCCCTGGGTCATGGAGCATCCTGATTATTTCATCCAGGGCAACAGTGATGATCTGGCACAGAAGCCGGGAGAATTTTTCGAGGCCGGCGGCAAGGTCCTGGCGCTGGGGAGAGATCCGTTCTTTGCGCCTTGGCCTGATGTGGTGCAGTTCAACGGCTTTCATCCGGGATTGCGCCAGGCGATCATCGAGACTGTGGGATCGATTGCCGGGCAATGCGACGGCATGCGCTGCGATATGGCGATGCTGCTTATGACGCCCATTTTCGAGCGCACCTGGGGCTCCCGCGCCGGGCCGCGTCCCGAGAAAGAATACTGGTCGGAGGTGATCCAAGGGGTGCGGCAGCATTACCCCGATGTCCTCTTCATGGCTGAAGCTTACTGGGACAAGGAATGGGAGCTTCAGCAGCAGGGTTTCGACTATTGCTACGACAAGCGCCTTTATGATCGTCTTGAGCATGGTCCGGCCGAGAGCGTGCGCCTGCATCTCTGTGCCGATCTGCCCTACCAGGAGAAGCTCGTTCGCTTCATCAAGAACCACGATGAACCGCGCGCCGCTGCGACGTTTACTGAACAGAAGGCGCGGGCGGCTGCAGTGACGTTTGCAACGCTACCTGGCGCTAGACTGTTTCACGAAGGGCAATTCGAGGGACGCCGCGTGAGACTCCCTGTGTTCCTGCGCCGCCGTCCCGATGAAACTCCGGACCAGAATCTTCAGCAGTTCTACCACACTCTTCTTGAAACCCTTCGCAGCAAAGACTTCAGGGACGGGGAGTGGAGACTGTGTGAGCGGATCGGTTGGCCGGACAATGACATTTTTTCGAACGTGGTCGCCTGGTGCTGGCAGAAAGAAGCTGATCGCCACCTGATCGTCATCAATCTTTCAGCAAGCCGTTCCCAGGCGCAAATTAGGCTGCCATGGGGGGATCTCGCGGACTGTTCCTGGCGGTTGACTGATCCGCTACAGAAAACAGTGTTTGATCGGGCGGGTGATGAACTTCAAACATCGGGTCTGCACGTGGATCTGGAGCCGTGGGGTTGTCACGTTCTTCACTGCGAGAGCCGTTGATCAAACAGGATTCAGGTAACGGTGATAACGATAGGAGGTTTTGAGGGAATGGTATGAGCTGATTGGCAGTCACCTAAAACGGAGGTAAACATGGTTTCTCTTAAGAGTATTCGGTTGTTTTGTATCTTTTTCAGCACGTTCATGCTTGCGGGCTGTGGGGAATTAGCCATTCACGATGTGAATAGTCTATTATTCCCCGGTTTTTATAGGTCTGAAGTCGTCGGTTTTGTGGCGGGATTAGGCACAACCTTTGCCGCCCTGCCGGATTTGATCGGGATGCTCAGGCGGAGATCAAGCAAAGGCATAAATCCGAGGATGGCTGCCATTATGGGCACTTTCCAAATCCTGTGGGTTTACTACGGATTGCTGATTCTTTCAAGGCCCGTGATTCTTTGGAATACCATCGCGGTGATAACCAATTTCTTCGTGGTGGGCGCCTATTTTTACTTTGCCCGCAGAGAAAATATGGGCCAAAGTGAATCAAGTTAACGAATAAGATTGGATTGCGCGAGCGAAGCGGCGCCACAATCTGAACCGGTTGTTGGACCAGCCCGGTTCCAAGATATCTTATTATTTGTGGGCCTGATCTATCGAATGATGACGGACGAGTAAGTCCATTCATGGAATTACAACAATCGGCATTCATCCGTGCAGGAGGCATTGGTGATATGACTCACACCTTTTTTTTGCGGACAGAGATCAGGGTAGCAGGACTTGTCCTTCTCATTCTTTTCATGACAGGGTGTGAAAGTCTCCAGCCCAGGTGGACGGTGCGCACCACGTCGACACTGTTTTCTTCCCCATCGGATCTGGCAAGCCTGGAACAGGAAGCGGTGGCACTGTTCACGCCCTTGGCACCGGCGCCCCTCCTTCGGGGGGATGAAGCAGGATTGGGTCTTTACCTTGCTGAATCCATCAAGAAAGTCGCCCCGGCTTGGAAGATTATAGACGAACAGCAAACGATCGGTCTGATCAACCGTCACGGCCTGAGAGAAGAATATACGCGCTTGCGCCAGGGTGCTGATCAGAGCCATATACTGGATCGAGAGCTGCTTCAAAAAATCGGAAAGAGTATCGGAGCACGGTACGTGCTTCAGCCCCGGGTGGCATATATTTCACAAACCATGACGAACCGTTTGGAAGCGCCGGTCGCGCCATTCCTGGTCTTGCAGACTCGTTCTGCCGTCATGAGACTTTCCCTGCAACTGTGGGACACCGTGAGCGGCGAACCCATTTGGTCCTCTGCGGCTGAATCTGCCGTGCTAAACGAAACAGCGAGTCTGGATCCCATGTTTATTAAAGATGCTGCACGAGCCGCGTTCGGTAGTATGTTAACCGACTTGCTGACCAGAAAAACATCGTCGAAGTATACTCGTCTGGATCAATTTCTTGACAATTTGGCTCACGAGAAGAACGAATGAGATATGTAGGACGGGAGTGTATGGGGATCGGCCAGCATGGGGCGCGCATTGCGTGGTTTCTGCTGACGCATAACACGACCGCCACTCGATAGATGCGGAAGTCTCAAGCAACGGTTGAGGAGACGCCATGACACACGCTGGAAAGAAAATTCTTCTTGCCATGGTCTGGGTCACGGCGCTTTCGGTCCCTTTTCATGGGAAGGCGTTCTGCGATCTTGAATCGATGACATTCCAATCGAAGGTGTTTCAGGCTGGCCCCGTGACACTTGCGCAGGGTGAGTATCGCGCGTCCGCCGCGCCAGAGTCTGCGTCCGAAGTGGTGGTGAAGCTTACCGATAAGCGAGCATTCGGAATGCTGAACGGCAGATCAGTGGGTGCGATCATGGTGGTAACGACCCTGGACGGAACGGGTACGTTCTATGAGCTGGCATTGTTAATTGAAAGCGCTCAAGGCTGGACGAATACTGACACAGTTCTTCTGGGTGACCGAGTCAAGGTGCATTCGGTGGCAATCGAACGTGACCGCGTTGCAGTTGCGATGACGACGCACGGCCCGCAAGATCCGATGTGCTGCCCGACGCTGGAGATAATAAAACACTTTGTCGTTCAGAATGACCGGCTAGTCGCACCTAGCCCGAATATTTTATAAGCCAATTTATGAAATATTCGGGCTAGACAGGGGGCAGGTTATGCAGACCTTGGTCCCATGCAGCTTTGCAAGCTTTTTAAAAAGAAACCTAAATTTACTCGTATCTAGTATAGTCTCGTAAATGCCGCTACATTAGCTCGTGCCTGCTTTTGCTATGTAGCCCGAATATTTCATAAATTGGCACGTGCCCTCACTTGCCTTTTGATTAATAAGAAAGATTTTGCTCAGTCGGGTGTATGAATTACTACACCCCTCTTTCTCAAAACTTCCCTATCAATCAAAATCCTGCGTGATCATCACGCGAATTTATGAAATATTCGGGGTAGCGTGGCGTCCTTTTATCATATATGCAATGTGGGTGCGGATTCATGTTCCGTTTGATGGAGGGAGGTATCGATTTCATTGGGTCAAGGCATTTGTGTGACGCTCCACTGGCATGATCGTATAGTGAGATCAAGATCATAGTGTGAGTGTACTTCCAATTAATTCGGATGCGCTATCTGGAGTTCAAGATATATGATTGTTCATATTTATTCGCTCTGCTGGAATGAGGAAAGAATGCTTCCTTATTACTTTCGGCACTATGACGCCATTGCCGATCGCTTTTTCATTTTTGACGACGCTTCTACGGATGCGTCCCTTGATATTTTAGGCAAGCAACCAAAGGTTGAAATCGACCGCTTTCACAAGCAATCTAATTCATTAGTGGCAAGCGCTACTGTCTTTAATGACAATATTTGGAAACGAAGCCGCAACAAAGCAGACTGGGTAATCCTTTGTAGTATGGATGAGCACCTTTATCATGCTAATTTACTCCGCTATCTCAAACAGTGCCAGGATGCTGGAATCACCGCTATTCCAGCAGAGGGTTATCAGATGGTTTCAGATTCCTTCCCGGACGCTGCTGGACGATTATGCGATCTGATTACTCGCGGCATGCGCTATAAGAAGATGGATAAACTTTGCATATTTAATCCTGATGCCATCGAGGAGACTAATTTTATTCCAGGTCGACATAGAGCCAATCCAACCGGCCGGGTGGTGCTTCCTGAAAAAAGAGATCTCAAGTTGCTCCACTACAAATATCTTGGACTTGATTATCTTGTTACACGCTATGCGGAACTTCGCACAGGACTGAGTCAGGTAGACATCGAAAAAAAGTGGGGGCATCAGTACCTTTTAGATAAGGAAAGAATTGAAAAAGAATTCCTGGCTGTTCAGGAGGCTTCTTCTGAAATACCGCTTTCAACAGTATCGTCCCAAGTAAAAGCGATGGGAAGAATTGAATTTCAACTCCGCAAATTCCTGGAAAGATATACAGAGCTTCGGCGTATTCTTAAAAAATCGAGCAAATAGAAATGAGCAAGCTTTTACTTATGTACAGTAATCTACGGCCCTCTCAGGAGCATATCGAGCGGTTAAAAGCGCTGCGCGAAGATATGGAAGTGGTTGTTGCTGATTCAGAAGAGATTGCCGTTCGCCATGCTGCCGATACTGAGATCATCCTGGGGCACCGTTATTTGCGCCAAACACTTCCACATGTGCGATGCCTGAAATGGATTCAAAGTACTGCGGCCGGACCGCATCATTTGCTATCTTCTGACTTACGCAGGGTTAATCCCATACTAACCCGTTGTACTGCTTTCTCAGATATCGTTGCATGGCACGCCTTTACACTGGCGCTAACCATGGTGCGACGTATCCCCGAGGCGATTAAGGCCCAGCAACAAGGCATATGGGCGCATTCGCCTTTCAATATGCTGCCAATTCCTCAAACCGCTATGGTTTTCGGTGTGGGTTGTATCGGAAGAGAATTGGCCAGGATTCTCCGTAGAAATGGATTAACAGTCCTTGGTGTGACGAGAAAGTATTCTCCTGAAGCAAAGGCTGTCTGCGATGAATTATTTTGCGCCAATAACAACTGGCGTGAACATTTACGTCGTGCGGATCTCTGCTTTATTACGCTGCCATTGACCAAAGATACCCACCATCTTTTTGATGAAACTATTTTGCGAGCACTTCCCCAGCATGCTGTACTTGTTAACGTTGGCCGAGGTGGAGTGGTTGATACCGATGCGCTGGTTAGCATACTGCGGGAAGGGCGTCTGGGAGGTGCTGCACTTGATGTCATTGACCCTATTCCTTCTTCTCCGGCCGACCCAATCTGGGCTACACCCCACCTGCTTATTACGCCCAAGGTGGCAGTATTTCATCCGGAATACCAAAAGAAACTGGAAGCATTTATTGAAAATCAGGTTAGAAGCTATTTGAAAGGCGAAGCACTGCTGGATATGATTACTCTGGATGATTTGGCTGGAGGGGGCTGAGGATGAGTTACGGAAATGATTTTGTATTGACACTTTTTACCAATGATAGTGAATTGGCTAGCCGCGCTGATGCGGCAGGAATCAACCGCATTGGCCTTGATCTTGAAATGCTGGGTAAAGCTGAACGGCAGCAGCATTTGAATACCTGGATTTCTGATCATAAGGAAGAGCAGCTACCCGCTTTGCGGCAGACCCTGAAGAAAGCTAAACTTTTTGTGCGAACCAATCCACCCCATCCCGGCTTGCGTGATGAAGTTGATCGTTACATTGAGGTTGGCGCAGAAGTGCTCATGCTCCCAATGTTCCGTACCGCTGAAGAAGCTGCAGATTTCATTAGCTATGTTGATGGTCGAGCAGAAGTTTCGCTACTGATCGAAACAGCCGCCGCCGCCGTGCGTATTGATGATATTGTGCGGCTTAAAGGAATTGATGAGATTCATATTGGACTGAACGATTTGCATCTTGATCTTGGTTTGAAGAGTCACTTCGAACTCCTGCGCTACCAATTTATGAATACCCTTTCAGACATCGTTCATAACGCAGGTCTTCCTTTTGGTTTTGGTGGCATTGGTCGGGTAAAAGATGATCGCCTGCCTATTCCATCTGACCTCATCTACGCCCAATATCCACGTTTGAGGGCTGACCGGGCGCTCGTATCCAGAGTTTTTACCTCTCCAGACTATACTTGTCTTGATCTAACCCGAGAAGTTGCGGCTTTCCGCAACCGTATGGATGAGTGGTATGAACGCCCGCAGCAGGACCTGATGGAAGCATGGGACAAGCTTTGGGTAGCGGCAAGTACTATTCAAACTAATAAAAAATTAGGCAAAAAATTTTAATTGAGATGTGACGTTGCTAATCGAGATGTTTCATGCAGGAAATAGCCTATACTGTGGCATTTTTCAAGCCCATAATAATCTGCGAAATTCTTCGGGAAAATGAAAAGGCTCCGGACTGATTCCGGAGTGAATTTTCTACACTTAACACAATAAAGTCTATAAAAACATCATATTATGAAAATAGGAATCGTCCTGGCTTACCACAATTTTGTGAACAAATTCATATTGCCATGTTTAAATTCTATAGTTGATCACATTAAGTGTGAAAAATTCGTCTGTGTATTCGATAACGAATCCAGCCATAAAGACAATTTTAAAGTTGCAGATTTTTGTAATGCCAGAAATGACTTTCGCTATATTCGGGTAGATGATCAAAATAAAAATGGTGGCTTGACGGGTGCCTGGAATAAAGGAGTCGATTTATGCATTCAAAACGACTGCGAAATTATTTTTATCATGAATGATGATATTTTAATTAATGAAACATGGGAGCACTTTGTTTCGTCCCTCATTGCTGATGATGTTATTTATGGACCGATCACAAATAATCCTGGTCATGCCTGGGTTAACAAGAGCAGGCGTTGGACATTCAATCATCTTTTTCATCAAAGTGAGAAAAAACAATATTCTCATAACGGCAGAAGTAGAAATGAAAATCCAATAAAAGTCGGGTTTGTTAATGGTTTTTGCTTTGGGTGTACGACAAAAACATTTATCAACAATAGATATGACGATAAACATTACTTCAATCCAGCGTTTCCTTTTGAAGGGAATGAAACCGAATTTCAAATAAGGTTATTTAACCTATAGCCAACTAACGACAATCAACAGAATAAGAGAATTTTAAATTCATTATCTGCTCATGACAGGGCAATAGTTGTCCCAAGATGTTATGTTGATCATTATAAAAATCACGCCTGGAGAACACAGGGAGGTGGCAGGTATGCCAAGGAGCAATTTACTTGATATTCAGCAGCGTGCTGTGACGCCATACCGGATTCTCAATTTTTCTGGAAATTGTATATTTTGAATTTAACCGGGATTTTCCTAATGGAAAATCCCGGTTAACGATGATGTGTTCTTGCAATAGCAATCACTTACTCGGCTATTTTGGTAAATTCACACCTTTCTTTAATAAGCGGGGATGTATTGGGATTGCCGATCCCATTGGCAATCAGTGCGATCACCCGTTCATCATTGGTATAGCCCACATGGGCTTCCAGCGGATTAGCAAGACCCTGAACATTAAACGCATTAATGATTTTGGCCACATTTATAGTGACATTGGTGATGCTGGCACATAATCTGGAATCGAGATATTTCTCACTAAAATCCCTGGATATTCCATAACTTAATAGATCATTGGGATCACTAAAGGCGATAATGGATGTTTCACTAAGCATGCGCTGACTGTAATGTGCGCCTTCAGGTTCACAATACGCCGCTTCCTGCCCAATCACCTCGGGAAGCTCTCTGCCCAATTGCAGTACGGGGAGTTGATTAGATAACATGAAAACAGGGACGTGTTTGTTTCGGAGTACTTCCATTGCTTTGGTAGAGGCTGCGGTCTTAAGTTTCTGCCGGTCTTCTGGTAGTAAACTAAAATACTTTTCCGGGTTTTCCAACATATCGGCAATACGCTGGAAACCATCAATCGTGATACGACTACCTAGGCTATGTGAGATAACAACATAATCATCATGGCTTAACTTGTCGATATGCTCATCGCCCAAGCCTTGGCACACATGTTTGCCCTCCTTAGGGAGATCTTGCCAATATTGTGTTGCCATCCAACAGAATGACTGGCCAAATGCCGCCAGGATAAGTTGCCTGCTTTTTCCTAAATAAATAATGGGATCGGGCGTGGTGTCATTGATGAATGTTTTTAGCACGCTGTTAATTCTGGCTCTCCGAAACTCGTGTTCTCCAGAGTTATCGAAAGCTAGCAATGCTTTTTCTGGTCGGGAAATTTCCGACCAGGTGAGTTCATAAAAGGTAAGTTTCTTGCTGGCATCTTCATTCAGCAGGTGCGTTATGCGCAAATTACCAAGGCTTTGGTCGGGAAACAATGGGGCGGCCAAAGCGATATTCTTGGAATCTCCCGAACGACTGTTCAAGTTTAATGCCTTGCCTAATTTTTCCAAAAATTCAGTGGAATATCCCGGAATATGATAACCTACACCATGCACCATCAGGACTTTGGTCTCTCCCTCTTTTTTGCCCAGCCTTGGTTCAATCCCTGCAAAAGGTTTACCTTGCACTTGACATATTCGGGTATCTTCACTTTCAGCTTTTTCCAGGAGAGCTTGCGTCACCCCTTTACTGATGCTGGCGCAACCTGATAAAAAAATGGCGATTGAGAGAAAGATAATTAACCCTATAATCTTTATACTTGAATGGTAAGCGTTTATCATCATGGTTTTATGAGTTAAGCGGTTATTTCTGGACTCAGTGCGTTGCTGGAGCGTCATTTCTAAACTCCTCTCGAATACGACGTGAAAAATCCGCGGTATCATCAGCTGGCTGCGCGCGGGCATTGATATGAGACTTCTGTTGTAATTCAGAAAAAGATAAATCGCCGGCATCCAAGCGACCGTATTCATATAACAGTTCCGGTACATAACCACTTGCCAGAATTTTCCAGCTGAATGGCGGATGCGTCGGATTGACGCGAGTGTTCAGCCATATGCTCGTCGTACAGTTGGTCGTCAGTGTGTTGTAAAACTCGGGTTGGGTCTTTAGTGCATTGATTTTGCGCATATACTCAAGGAACAACCGGCGACCATTCTCGATCGATCCGGAGATCCTGTAAATATAAACATCCTCCGGTGGATCATGACGATAGTTGGTGCGCAACCGTATTACGTCGCGTTCATCGGCCACTACGTAGATGAGTTCATATTGCCGGAAGAAACCCTTGATGGAGGAATAATCCTCGCCTTTCTCCTTGCGTGTTTCGATGGAAATGGCGAGATTGCCGCCACCAGTAAAGGCGAAGCTCAAGAATATATGTGCAATGGCAGGCCCCATCCAATAGGAGGCGACCATATCCACTGCCTCCAGTTCGCGCAAGTCGAAGTGTTTGTCGTAGTAGGCCGGCGTGTAATCAGTTTCACTGCGGTAATCGAAGTTGCGGATGTTGTGCACGGTAATCAAGTCACCTTCGATCGTAGCATACGGCAGCACCGCGACGTCCATTTGCCAGTCTCGCTCATTGGATGGTTCAATGCTGAGCCACCATACTAATAGCACTGTGAATAGCGCGAAGTAACCGGCAACAGCTTGCCAGCGCCAACGGCGAGAGCCCAATGCAATCAACGCTGCGAGCGATACACCCGCAAATGCTGCGGCCAGAATACTGCGCACCATATCGCTGGATGACCCTGAAAAAATGAGGGCGAGCACACCCCATCCGCCAGCCGTTATCGTCAGCAAACTGAGCAACACTAGGCCCGCAATGTGGGTAAATCGAATCCGCGGGCTCTTCATGAGGAGAAGCCTGCCGGCCTGATATTGCTTCCAAGGTCGCCGCTGCAAGCAGAATGGAAGCAACATGACAAGTTTGTTCGTCGAGTGAAGACCACGTTCATATCTGCGCCTCCCTTATTGCAACATATCGTCACCACTGGAATGATCAGGCGCCGAAAAGCGCTAGTGCTGTCGCCATAGTGTTCCCACAACGTCAGCGACTCGGCTCAGCGTGACCCGTTATTTTACCGTGTAACCCCGGCCTTCAAAGCAGGTAGCATAGGCACGTTGAAAGTGTTGTTGCTGCTGTGCTATAGCCTGCTGCTGTTGAGTTTGCTGCCTGTTCATTACTCGCTTGCTTGTGGCGTTGCCTTGCGCCGCCTAGCAGCGTTCCTCCTACTGCGCCAATCGCAGCACCTTTTCCAGCGTCACCTGCAATCGCGCCAATCGCGGCGCCGCCCAGCGCTCCGCGAGCAGCGCCGCCTACCCGTTCACCACCAACGCTTTGTTGTGCTGGCAGCGTGGCTTGCACTGGATCATAGCCCGACTGCTCCTTAGCCCAGGCATAGCACTCGGCCTCATCCTTCTGCTGTTGTTCTATTGACTGCTCCTTTGCAGGATAAACAGTCAGTTGCGCACTCGCCGGGGCGCTGACAAGGGCTGCAAACATCATGAGTGATAGGATGGATTTCGAAATCATTTTCTTTGCCTCTTGTATATATTCAAAAAATACCTGAAGCGTGGTTACTCTGAGTGTCTTACTCCACCAATGGAATCAATTCCGCAAGCTCGTACCGTACGATGGCTCGAACCTTGTTCTCGATCTGAATGTAACGCGCCACTTTTGTGCCAGGAAGAACTTTGCTGAGTTTGGGCACATATAACCGTTTTAAATTAGCTTCGGCCATTTCGATGGCAATGGCTTCATCAATCAATTGAGTCGCTGTTTCATTTAACATCGCACCTTTATTGAAGGCCGTGGCATAGTCATTAATCACCTTATTCAGGCGCTGATCAATCTGCTGGAGGTCCTTCTGGTAGGCGTCGTAGACAGGCCAGAACGCCTTTGCTTCCGCTTCGGTCAGATTCATATTGCTGGCAACCAGCAATTTTTTATCCGCGATGATCTTCTGACGTAAGATTTCCATATTGCTGGTTGCATTGCCTTCTTCTTCAGCGTAGGTGGGCAGCGTCAGCGTTGCAGCAAAAATCAATAAAGCAAGACACAGTATGTTCACCCAATATTGCCTTTTCATGTTTTTCTCCCCATCAGAAATGAAAGCCAGTGGTCCGATTGCCGAAATGTTTTCTTGATACCATGATCATTGTTTCTTATCTTCATTACCATCGCAATACGTGTAAACACCTAGCCGGGCTATTTCATCAGGCTGGTCTATAATATGATGCAAAGGCTGATATAGACTTATTTGCGGGCGAGTTTTGAGCGAAGTGGCTAACGCGGTGTGGCCAATAATGAAATTAGAAATATAAACGTACAGTTTCCAACAGACTTTCTGCGGAGCGTTATTAGCGTAATTCACGTTATTTCAACGGATTGCCAAAAATCGGCAAATATGTTCTGGTTTGGGTTCTGGGAATATAATATCGAGTTTGGATAAAGACTTGTGGGTGCCATGAAAACCTTGCTGTCTCTCTATACATTTTTCAGTAAGATGGATAAACGAGGTGCAATTCATCAAAATTGATACAATGTATAGTGATTTATAATTTGTATACTTTCAAATATCAAATTGAGAAATGTTCATAGGCATAAAAGCTTTTGATATATCAGTCAAATTCATATCCATTTTTTTATCCTCATATTTTCTAATGAAAAATCTGATTTTAATAATTCTTGGATAGACTTAGCTTTTAGCAGCATTGGGCTAAGTAGCATATTATTATCCCTGATTGCATTGATTACATTAATACAAGTCAAAATAGTTACTTTAGTTGAGAGGTCAAAAATGGAGTACTGCTCTAAGAATTCGCGCAAAAGTTCCGTCCGTGGGTTTACCCTGCTTGAGTTACTGGTGGTGATGGTCATCATAGGTTTGCTGGCTGCCTATGTTGGTCCCAAATATTTTTCGCAGGTAGGCAAGTCAGAAGTCAAAATGGCGCAGGCCCAGATTGATTCACTTGAAAAAGCCTTGCATCAATACCGTTTGGATGTAGGCAGTTATCCCACTACCGACCAAGGATTGAACGCGCTTGTGGCACGACCTGGTAGCGAGCCAAAATGGCAGGGACCTTATCTTAGTAAAACACCTCCCTCTGATCCATGGGGAAAACCCTATCAATACAAGTATCCGGGTGAGCATGCAGAGTTTGATCTATTTTCATTAGGAAAAGATGGGCAGCCAGGCGGTACGGGTGAGGCTGCCGATATCGCCAACTGGTAGAAAGGGTCAATGCGTTATACTGTAAAAGCAGTTCTTGCTAAACAAGGCACAGTATCTCTCAAACTAGATGCGGCCAGTGAGCAGGAAGTTCGGCACCAGATTGCTGCTCAGGGTGGGATGGTGCTGAGTGTGCAACGGAGCTTCGTGGATTGGCTTCCCAAACCCGGAACCAGAACGCGTTTTCCACTGACCCATTTCAGCCAGGAGCTCCTTTCTCTGTTAACGGCAGGTCTCAGTTTGGTAGAAAGCATCGAGACACTCATCGAGAAAGAAGAAGATAGTGGCATACGCAAGATTATCCAGGAAATTCTCGCGCGCTTGTATGAAGGTATGACCTTTTCGCATGCATTAGAGACTCACCCCCAGATATTTCCCGCATTGTATGTTGCAACAGTCAGGGCAAGCGAACGAACCGGTGATTTACCTGAAGCGTTGACGCGTTTTATCGCCTATCAGACGCAAATGGATTTGGCGCGTAAGAAACTGGTGGGTGCTTCAATTTATCCGGTTTTGCTCTTAGTGCTTGGACTGCTTGTGGCCGTTTTTCTGCTGCTTGTTGTAGTGCCTAAATTCAGTGCCATCTATGAAGATATCGGTGCGGATTTGCCCTGGCTATCCGTTATGTTGATTAAATGGGGGCGTTTGGTGCACGAAAGTGGCTGGATGCTAGCGGGAATCGTTACCGCCATCCTCGCTTTGACCACTTATGGTTTCACGCGGCCTGCGTTTCGAGCGCGCTTAATGCAGTTGTTATGGCGTATCCCAGCCATTGGTGAGCGTATGCGGGTTTATCAACTCGCCCGGTTTTATAAAACACTGGGAATGTTATTGCGAGGGGGTATTCCGATCACTAAAGCATTGGAAATGGTGAGCAATCTTTTGCAGCCTCATTTCCGGCCCAGGGTCATCGCGGCGGCAGCCCACATCCGTGAAGGCAAAACCATCTCCAGTGCGATGCAGATGGCAGAGTTAACGACTCCAGTAGGCAGTCGGATGTTGCGCGTAGGCGAACGGACGGGTCTCATGGGAGACATGATGGAGCGTATTGGTGGTTTTCATGATGAAGAAATCGCGCGCTGGGTCGAGTGGGCAACCAAGTTGATTGAGCCGCTGCTGATGGCGGTTATCGGCACGGTGATCGGTGGTATCATTATTTTAATGTATATGCCTATTTTTGAATTGGCAGGAAGTATCAATTGATTGAAGCAAGTTTACAGTCTCTTGCAAGACCACCTATCGATCTGCATCAGCTTGGCCAAGCGCGCCAGCAGGCTTTAGCCCAGAAAACCCCTGTCATTAAAGTACTGGAGGAAATGTGTGATTACTCATCCAGTGAACTGATGGTCGAGTTGGGCCGGCTGCTGCGGATGCCAGTGCTCAGGATGGAGGATTTGCACGAATTGCATCCCGCTTTTGAAATTTTGCCTTTTGCCGAAGCCGTCAAACAGGAATGCGTGTTATTTCATAAAGATCAAGAGTACTTGCTTGCGATAGCTGACCCATTTTTACCTAATTTGCACGCCTGGGCGGATGAATACATTGCAGTCGGTGCGGTCTGGTATTTAGTGCACCCGGCTGATCTGTCAGCCTTTTTCACCCGGCAAGAAAAGAATATGCGGGCGATGGATAACGTGCTGCCAGCGGAGCAACACGGCATGGCGCAGGCAGGAATCGAAGACCTGTCGTTAAAGACGATTCATGAAGGTACGAGCCAGGTGGTGAGATTGGTTCATTCCACTTTGTATGATGCGCATAAATCACAGGCAAGCGATATTCATCTTGAAACGACGCCGGGTGCATTGGCGATAAAATACCGGATTGACGGTGTATTGACCACGATCGGTGTGATGCAGGGCCATGATTTGGCGGAGCAGGTGATTTCGCGCATCAAAGTCATGTCTGATCTCGATATCGCAGAGCGCCGCATTCCTCAGGATGGCCGCTTCAAGGTTTCCATTCAGGGGCGGGAAATCGATTTTCGTGTATCGATCATGCCGAGTATTTTTGGTGAAGATGCAGTGTTGCGGATTCTGGACCGGCAGGCACTTACGGATCATGTCGAGGGATTGACATTGAACCAGCTGGGTTTCAATCAGGCCGCCATTACCAGTATCCGCCGGTTGAGTTCGGAACCTTACGGCATGTTGCTGGTAACCGGACCTACCGGAAGTGGCAAGACGACTTCACTTTATGCCGCAATCTCAGAAGTTAATCGTGGTGATGACAAAATTATTACAATTGAAGATCCCATCGAATATCAATTGCCTGGCGTTCTGCAAATACCTGTCAATGAAAAGAAGGGGCTTACTTTCGCGCGGGGATTACGCTCAATTTTGCGACATGATCCGGATAAAATCATGGTGGGTGAAATCCGTGATGCGGAAACAGCCCAAATTGCCATACAGGCTGCACTGACTGGTCACCTTGTTTTTACCACGGTGCATGCCAACAATGTATTCGACGTGATCGGAAGGTTTTCCCATATGGGGGTGGATCCCTATAGTTTTGTATCAGCCTTGAACGGTATTGTTGCGCAAAGATTGGTCCGTTTGTTGTGCCCTCACTGTATGGTCGAGGAGCGCCCCGAGGATCAATTGATTGCAGAATCGGGCATTCCTTCCGAACAAGTGGAGCACTATAAGTTTCGTGTCAGCAAAGGATGTGGTCAATGTCGCGGAAGTGGTTATCGGGGGCGGAGTGCGATTGCCGAGATATTGTTATTGAATGACGAGATTCGTGAGCTGATTATCGCGCAGGCTACCATTCGCCGCATCAAAGAAGCAGCCAGGCTGAATGGGACCCATTTTTTGCGGGAAGCTGCGCTTGAGATGGTCAAAACAGGACAAACCAGTTTGCAGGAGGCTAATCGTGTCACGATTGTGGCGTGATCAGATTCAGATTTTTTTTGCTCCTGGACGCGTGGATATGGTGAGGACGTTCCGTGGTATGAAAGCCAGGCAGTCGCCCAGAATCTCGAGAGTCTATGACGATCAACAAGCTGCTGCCATGTGGAAACCCTCTTTGCAGCAGCTTGAACAAATGCTTGAGGAGGAGAATGCTTCCTCAGCTCTGAAGGGCGCTGAGCTGAGGATTACGCTTTCAAATCATTTCATGCGGTATGTTGTTGTTCCGCCGCAGCAAGAAATTACCGATCCTGCTGAGTTGTTGGCTTATGCCAATTTTCGCATGCGTGAAGTTTACGGGGAGCGAGTTGATGGCTGGGTCATGAGTATCAGTGATTGGGACCCCTATCGGGGTACAGTGTGCGCCGCGATCGCGCGTGACTTATATCATGAGCTTGAAGCGCTGGCATTACGTTTTAGTATTAAGTTGAAACAGGTAGAACCCTATTTGACTGCCGCTTTTGATCAATGGTGTAACGCATTTAATGATAAGCGATTTTGGTTCGTGGTAATTGAGCCTGGGCGACTGTGTATGCTTCCATTTGCTAACGGCGAGTGGCAGGGAATTCGCAATCAGCGGATAGTGCATTCAGTTGAAACTGAGTTACTTGCCGCACTTGAACAGGAGATCATTAATTCTGGTTATCGGGAACCCATTGAGCAGGTATATCTATTTTCACCAGAACATTCAGATTTGGATTTGCCAGCCGATAAAGGGTGGCAATTTGCTTATTTACCCAATGAAAAAATACCGGCGCCAGTTTATTTTCCTTCTCCTACTATGGCTGGCAGTGAGGCGAAATCATGCGTAGTCTGAAACTGAGGTTTCCCTATGCAGGGCAGCAAGCACGTAGTATCGATTATATTTTGCTAGGAATAGGTTGTCTTGTTTTCGTTGTATGCTTTTATCAGTTGAGATTGATCATGGAAGAAATTGCGCATTGGGACGCACGTATCCATCGTCTTGAACAGCAACAGCAGCATAAAAAGACACCTAGAGCACCCATTGCACGAATTACTCAGGAAACGCAACAGGAACTTAAACAGGCAAGGGAAATCTTGCGACAGATCAATTTACCATGGGAAGCATTATTTGATTCTCTGGAGTATGCCGTCAGCAAAGAAATTGCATTATTATCCGTACAACCGAATGTAGCCAATCGAACGATACGAATCAGTGGTGAGGCAAGAAATCTGGTGGCGCTGACTGATTTTGTCGAAGCGATGGAGCGCGAAGATGTTTTTGAAAATGCCCATTTGCTCAACTATAAAGTGAAGCAAGAGAATCCCTATCGACCCATTGCTTTTTCTCTGACCACCACATGGATCGACTTACCCTAGAAAGACTGCTGATCCAAATACGCTGGCAAACAACACGACTGAGCTTAATTGGAAAAATAGGCGTGGGTTTGCTGGTACTTTCAACCGTATTTTTTTGGGCAGCCGTTTTGCCGCAAAAAGAAGAGCTGCATAAATTTAAAGAACAAGCAGCATCCCTGCAACAGCAGACGCAGATTGAATCTGTCGAACGCGCCAAGTTGGATGATAGCCAGTCGTTACAGGTTTTTTATGATTTTTTTCCAAGCATCGACTCCTCGCCTTATTGGGTCAAGGAATTGGATAGGGTTGCTAAAAAGCGTGGCATTGAACTAAGTGGCAGTGAATATCGGTTAATGCAAGAGCAGGGATCAAAATTGGCGCGCTATGAGGTGGTTTTACCTATCCGCGGCAGTTATCCGCAAGTTCGTGCGTTCATCGCCGATGCGCTGGAAACCGTTCCAGCAATAGCGTTGGTTGATGTGGTGATTAAACGTCAAGATATCAAATCGGGCAAACTGGATGTGCGCCTTAGCATGAATCTTTATCTGCATGGCTGAAATGGAAAAACAGACGTCCAATACCCGCAAGTTGATTCTAGGTGGCGCATTAGCGGCAACCCTGCTTGCAGTGGTATGGCTAGAAGAGAGTGATGTCGAGGTGGAAGAGACTGTGCAGCCGATCTTGCCAGCCAGGCCTGCGTCCAGTAGTGCACGTAGCAAGAAAAGTGATATGGGTCATCTGCCAATTGATCAATTGGGGCAACGTAAATTCAGCGCTGAAGCGGATGATATCTTTGCGTCTACGTCATGGGAACCGAAACGATCCCTTGCGGGTTCTTCCCAGTCACCATTCGGTCTCGGGCCGGATGGCAGACCTGCACTTTCCCCTCCACCCGCTCCCGTTCTTGCGCCTCCACCACCGGTAGCGCCACCTTTGCAATTTAAATATGTGGGCAGAATTACGGAAGGAAAGATAACCAGCGTATTTCTTTCCATGGCAGAGAATAACTATATTGCAAAAGTAGGGGAGCGTATCGAGGCAAAGTATCGGGTCGATCGGATTAAGGATGACGCGATCGAGTTTACTTATCTACCGTTGGGTATCAAACAAACCCTTCTTATCAATAACAATAATCCTGGAAAGTTTCAATGAAATCAGGCAGATTTGTCTTTATTGCGTTACTGCTGATGTTATTAACGAGCTGTGCGCCATTAACCACCAGAAATCGGGCATTTACAGAAGGCCAGCAATTGATTGCTCAAGGTCAATTAGATGCCGGCTTGAAGAAACTGGAGCAAGCAGCCTATGAAGAGCCTGATAACAAGGAAATTCGCGCCGTACTGTCGCGCCAGCGTGATGCGATCATTGCTCAAAGAATCAATGAAGCAGAAAATGCTCGAATGGTAGGGAATCTTGATGTTGCTGAGCAGAAGTACCGCCATGTACTGGAAATTAATGGTAATAACGAGCGTGCCAAAGCTGGATTAGAGGCGCTGAGTCTGGAGCGGCATCAAATTGCCATGATTAGGGAAGCCAGGGAACTGCTTGCCCAGAACGATGTGGAAGGTGCGGAAGCAGCCGCCCGTGCGGTGCTACAGGAAAATCCGATGCATCGAGATGGTCGTCAATTGATCAAGGAGATTAATGAGCGGATTAGCCGTACTGAAGATCCTGAGCTGAAATTAATCACTGCTTTTAACAAGCCCATTACGATGGAATTCCGTGATGCGACCTTGAAGTCCATTTTTGAGCTGATATCACGTACTGCAGGGATCAATTTCATTTTTGATAAAAATGTCCAGCAGGAATCGAAGACGTCTATTTTTGTGCGCGATAACAGAATTGAAGATGTTTTGAAATTGCTGCTGATGACCAATCAGCTTGCTTACAAGATTTTGAACGATAATTCATTGCTGATCTATCCGGATACGCCAGCTAAGCAGAAAGAATATCAGGAATTGGTCGTGCGCAGTTTCCATGTGATCAATACCGATGTCAAACAGATGGTTGCGATGATCAGGGGACTGGTCAAGGCTAAGGATATTTACGTCAATGAGAAACTCAATCTTTTTGTCATGCGCGATACCCTGGAAGCAATAAGGTTGGTAGAGCGCTTGGTTGCAGTCAATGATTTTCCTGATCCGGAAGTGATGCTTGATGTCGAGGTATTGGAAATCAACCGGAATAGCCTGACTAAACTTGGCCCTAATTTTCCAGGAAGCGTCACTTATACTCCGACACCTTCCCCATCCGGTAATCCTCTTGAAGCTGCCACCGCAACTACACTTGATCAATTTACCTTTGGTTTGCAGAATTTCGCGATCAGTAACAGAGTTGCGATAGATCTTAGAAAAGATCTGAGTTTTGGTGACTTGCTCGCTAATCCTCGTATTCGTGTGAAAAATCGCGAAAAGGCTAAAATTCTGATTGGCAGCAGGCAACCGATTATCACTTCCAATGTCACGGGTACCGCTGCTACCGTCTCTCAATCGGTTACCTTCATTGATGTGGGGCTGAAGCTGGAAGTTGAACCCGTCATTGCTCCAAATGACGAAGTGTCCATCAAAGTTGCACTCGAAGTGAGTTCTATTACGGGTTTCGAAAGAGGTACCACAGAGGGTAGTAGATTTCCAGTGGTAGGGACGCGTACCGCAGAAACTTTACTTTCCTCAAGAGATGGTGAAACCCATATACTGGCAGGCTTGATTAACGATAATGACAAGCGAGATCTCGGGGGAATACCAGGCTTGATCGATACGCCGATACTGAACCGGTTATTTGGTAATCAACTTCTGAACCGGGAAAAGACGGAAGTTGTGCTGTTAATTACACCGCGCATTGTCCGTAACGTTACGCAACCGACCAAATTGGAGAGTGAGTTTCACTCCGGTACGGCCAATGCTGCAGGAAGATTGCCTACAACTATCCGGAAAACATTGCCACGATCGCTGGCTCTAGCTCCCTCCGGTCCCGCATCCAATGTCCGTTCTGTTTTTGGTGGAGCAGCCCAGCCAACGCCTACTGCGGATGGATCTGATGCTGCTCCTAATCCTTTTGCAGCAGCGGCGGCGGCTGCGTCATCTACTCCCTCTTCCCCGACACTAACCTTACTGGCTCCAGCGACCGTAGCCATGGATCGGGAATTTACCGCTACGGTGAGACTCGTTACTCAGAATACCAACCTAGTGAGTGAGCTTAACCTGACATACGATAAGAATATGCTGGAAGTATTGGATGGCGGTGAGAAGACCGGAATGCGTACTATCAAGCTGGGTAGGGAAGAGCCAAATGGAATGACAACAGTTTTGCGTTTTAAAGCAGTGAGCACAAATCCGGGAACCACTGACATCACTATTCAGAGTTTGACCACACAAGATGAAAAGGGTAATCCGGTAGAAGTCAGCTTGCCGCCGGCGGTTAGCATCGAAATTCATTAGAGGTATGCTAAAACGAGGTTCTAGATTATTACTATCTGCTTATCGGGGATTTTCCCTGGTTGAATTGATGGTAGTGGTGGCTATCGTCGCTATATTGGCTTCTGCCGCGATGCCGTTGCGTGAGATTGCCATAAAGCGTGAGAAGGAACAAGAATTGCGCCTTGCCTTGCGGCAGGTTCGTACAGCGATCGATGCTTATAAACAGGCTGCGGATGAGGGGATGGTGGAAAAGAAAACAGACGAGTCGGGCTATCCTCGGAAGTTGGAAGACTTGGTAAAGGGGGTGCCAAATATTAAGGATCCTAAAAAAAATATGATCTATTTTTTGCGACGATTACCGCGAGATCCGATGTTTGCAGATACCGATCTGGAGGTGCCAGATGCTGACACATGGGGAAAGCGCAGCTACGAAAGTCCGCCCGATAATCCGGAAGAAGGCGATGATGTTTTTGATATCTATTCGCGTTCCGAGCGGATAGGGCTGAATGGGAAACCCTATAATCTGTGGTGAATGAGAATGCCTGATTTTTGCCGGCGTACCGGTTTTACTCTAATCGAGTTATTGGTTGTCATGGCGGTGATAGCTACTTTACTCAGTATCGTTGCGCCGAGATATTTTAATTCGGTCGATCGAGCAAAAGAAGCTGTGCTGCGACAAAATCTGAGCATCATGCGCGATGCGATCGATAAATTCTACGCTGATAGAGGAGCCTATCCAGTTAACTTGGAGCAGTTAGTGGAAGAGCGCTATGTTCGCGCCATTCCAATGGATCCGATGACCGACAGCGCTTTGACTTGGATCGAAATCCCTTCCCCTGATGAAGAGGTTGAGGGAGTGTATGATATACACAGTAGCTCTGATAAACAGGCGTTAGACGGAACATTCTACGATAAATGGTAATCAACAATCACGATAACTATTCCTTTGCAGAACAAGGTTATATTTATCTATGGACACTATTTGCGGTCGCGCTCGCAGGTGTCGTGCTGGCGGGCGTAGGTCCAATGTGGCAAATTGAATCCCAGCAGGAGAAGGAAAGAGAACTCCTGTTTGTAGGCGATCAATTCAGGCGTGCAATCGAGTCGTATTACAATAACTCATCTGGGAAAGCAAAACGGTATCCAGAATCACTTGAGCAATTGCTTGAAGATAGAAGTTCATTGGTAATCAGGCGTCATCTCAGAAAAGTTTTCCTGGATCCAATGACTAATGGTTTTGACTGGGGATTGATTAAGCAATCAGATACGGGAATTACCGGTGTATATAGCCAATCGACCGGAATTCCGATCAAACGAGCCAATTTTCCAGAACATTACTCCGCATTTTCAGAAGCAAAGAGTTATAAGGACTGGAAGTTTGTTCATGCTGGTGGTGCGGCGAGCGGAACGGGATCGCAGCAATCAAAAACCCCCAAGTCAGGTTCGTCAAATACTGCGCCTACCAATCCTTTTGCAAGCGGTCAGGCTCCGGCAGCTCCTAGTCCTTTTTCGCAAAACCAGCCAGCAAGTGGCGCTAATCCATTTACACAAAATCCTGAGTGACAGAATGACTTATACTCATCGCACTTCAAAATTCGGCAACTATACCTTCTCCCGCTGGGAGAAGGCTGGATGAGGGATGATAAAAGCCGAATTTTGAAGTGTGATGAGTATATCTTCAAAAGGCATTTTGTTCGATAGCTAAACAGGCCTTGGATGCATAAGTTAATGTGCGCATCAAAAATGCATATATGTATTGCGATATCGTTAGCTATACTGGGAAGACTGTTAAATATGCCGTAGTATAAGAACTGGTTCAGTTTTTTTTAGTCTTAATGATTTTATTGGCTCGATTCAGATGAATTTTAGAATGCATTGGATATTGTTACTACTCGGGCTAGCTGGATGTACGCAGATCCCAAAAGTTGGAAGTTCTCAGGTAGATGAATTGGCTGGTCAAACCCAACAAGGGCAGCCAAAATTACCCGGCCAAGAATTGACGAGCGAGCTGCTGTTTGATTTTTTGCTGGCTGAAACAGCATTGCAACGCGATAATCTTGATGTGGCGGCTGAGCGATATTCTAAACTTGCTAGAAATACACGTGATCCACGCCTTGCCGAGCGCGCTACTGATGTAGCGCTTCGTGCACGCCGACCTATTGAGGCAGAAGAAGCCGTTACCTTATGGGTTGAGCTGGAGCCAGATTCAATCAATGCCCGTCAAGCTGCAGCAGCATTGTTTGTGAGTATAGGAAAACTTGACAAGGCACGCCCCCATCTTGAAAAACTGCTATCGTCTGAAAAGGGGTCCACTGATAAGGCCTTTATGCACCTAAGCAAGCTGCTTTCACGTCACAGTGATAAAAAAGCAGCGCTGAAATTAATGCAACAACTTACGACCCCTTACCCTGAGTTACCGGAAGCGCATTTTGCAGTTTCTCAGGCGGCATGGAATGCTAATCAGCTTGAACTCGCACTTAAGGAGATGAAGCGAGCATTGGTGTTACGTCCCGATTGGGAAATTGCCGCGATTCATCAGGGCCGGATTTTGCAGAAAATCGCTAATGCCGAAGCGATGGCTTTTTATGAGCATTATCTCGAGAAATATCCTAAAGCCAATGATATGCGGATTGCTTATGTGCGCATGCTGATGTCGGAAAAAAACTTCGTTTCAGCGCGTGATCAGTTCCAGAAATTGATGACGGAGAATCCGTTTAATGCAGATATTGCGCTTGCAGTTGGTTTGTTATCTCTTGAGTTAAATGATTTTGATGGTGCTGAAGAAAATTTTAAGAAAGCTTTGGATCTGGGTTACGAGGATTCCAATAATATCCACTTTAATTTAGGGCGAATCTATGAAGTTACTCAACGAACGGATGCTGCCCTGGAATCATATCGGCAAGTAAATGGAGGTGAACGGTATTTTCCTGCTCAAATCCGTTATGCTGTTTTGCTACTCAAGAAAGAGGGAATTGATCGCGCACGTCAGCATTTGCATCAATTAACGCCAGAGAATGAGCTGCAGCGTACCCAATTAATACTGGCAGAGGCACAGTTATTACGAGAAGTTAATGCACATCATGAGGTCTTTAATTTACTAGACAGAAATCTGGAAAAAATTCCAGATCAGCCTGATTTACTTTACGACCGGGCCTTGGCGGCAGACAAGATTGGCAAATTTGACATCGCAGAAAAAGATTTGCGCAAGCTGATCGAGCTAAGGCCAGATAATGCGCATGTATATAATGCGCTGGGCTATAGTCTTGCAGAGCGAGGATTGCGCTTGCCTGAGGCATTGGCATTAATCAAGAAAGCGGTTGAGCTATCGCCTGACGATCCATACATTATGGATAGCTTGGGGTGGGTGTATTATCGGATGGGTAATCTTAAGGAAGGTCTCAATTATCTGAATCTCGCCTTTTCCTCTCGCCCTGATCCAGAGATTGCTGCTCATTTAGGTGAGGTACTCTGGGTTAAGGGAGCGAGAGAGGATGCTGAGAGAATTTGGCGTTCTGCTCTTGAAACAAATCCAGACAACGAAATGTTGCTGGATACCATGAAAAGATTGATGCAGTAGCTTTGGTTTTTAACGGAGTATTCTAAGAGCAGCTACACGCTGCTCGATTTTTTTTATCAATTGCTGATATCCGGGGGTATCGATACTACCAAAACGGGCGACAAACTCTGATTCAGGCATATGTTCTGGAAAATCAGACCAGGCTGGCATCAAATCAGTATCCTTTAGCTCAGTTGCCATTACCCTCTGTATTTTTAGTGCTGATGCTCGATTTGCAACAGCTTTTTCAGCGAATTTTATGCCTGCACGGTTGGCTGCAATGTCATTAAACGAAAAACCGCTTCCAGACCGTGAATCTTCAATCTCTTTATAGAGACCGATCGCATCGGAAAGCATCGTGTCCGCATAAGCGGTGATGGCGGCAGATACCATAAAATGTTTAGCAAAATCATCTCGCCCATCAAGGGTGACTTTAAGGCCAATAGGTTTTGGCCAGTTACTTGCTTCCGGGAAAAGCAATTTAAAGGGTAAGCCTAGTACATGGAATGTTGTTGCAAGAATGGCAGCGCGATTTTCTTCTAAAGGATTGCCATTAATTGAATGTTTGGAGGCAAGATGCATTGCTCGAGCCAGAAATTCTGAGAGAGGAATGGTTGCTCTATTTCTAAAGCTTTGATTATTAGCAAACATGAGGTGATAACGAAACACTCTTTCTTGCTCCTGTTTGCTCATGATAGGCGCACCAACGACCATATTGCTTGCTTTTCCAAATAAACCACCTTCCCAGCGATAGACGATATTGAGTCCATCCTGAGATATTTTTATCTGCTGGAGTGCATCCAAGCCTGCCCGAAATTCAGGATTATTATTTTGTAGCCAACGCAGAAATTGTTGAGCTAATAGATTGGTGAGGAACTCTGGTAACTGGAGATTTCCAATTCGGATTGATTGAGGCAGCGGAAGATGGCTGGTCTCAGTAAGCATCGTTTCAAAATTTAGATAACCCCTCAGTACGTTGCCGGGAATAGGATAGCTTAATCGAAGCAATACCTCGCCATCATCAAGCGAGGCCTGTGCCCGGCCATTGATGAAAAGATGCGCCAAATAATTTATTCCCATATCAAAGTCTTCCGGAAGAATTCTTGCGGTTGCTATTTCTCCTGGATAAACCTTGTGACGATGAGTATCGATGATGTGCTTAATGCGCTCAATATGCTTGGGAGCAATGGCGATAGCTCTATCAACCTGAGGCCCATTTTCAATGGCGAGATAAAGTATCGCTAGGGGTGAAAGAAAAAATATTAATAAGCCGGTTGCTATTACCCGAAAAAATATACCCAAAATTTTTTACCACCAGTAACGATAAGGTCCATAGTAACCCCTATAGAAATAGGGGTTACCGTAATAGTAAGGATAATAATTGTATCGATAATCTTTGGGCCACAAGTAAATTGCCGTTGCAGAAATAAGCGGTACTCGTATAGTTTTATTGCCAATGGTGCGTTCAATGTCACCCTTGATTGTTCCAGCAACAGTTATCTCAGTGTCTTTAGTGTAGGCGGCGGGATCAAGAAAGTCACTGCTTTCAATGACAAAGCGACCTTCATTTTTCTTGTTCAGCTGTGGGTATCCTTTGTAATCAATGGGGTAGAATAGAACTTGTACTAGACTGAAGTCTTTTTCATTTTCTACATCGATGATAACGCCCCCCCAACGGACGGGTACGTCCTTATACGCGCTGATATCCTGATTGGCCGCTTGATAGGGTACCTGAATAAAGGGAAAATCCCTTATAGCAGGTGGCAGACTGGTGCAACCACTTACCAGAAGAAGTAAACTGATCATTGATAAAGACGATTTCATATTTACTCCTTTCCTAAATGGGTTTGCCTTCGATGTTTGGGGAATGGCTCATCAAACCTAGAAAGAATTGTATCCACCTTATTTGACCATTAATGAAATAAATAATTCTAGTTTAAGTGGTAGAGAAGGCCATTACGCTGAATGGATCGCAATGTTATTAGTTTCACATGCAATATGATAGAGGAAGGCTATCGAGGTTAAATTGTTCAAATACTGAGTAAAATTATTTGCTCCTTTCGATTGAAAGGTATAATGCATACTTGCTGTCGGTAAATAAATTGATATCGATATTATCTTCTACTATTGTGACCCGCTGATTTAACAGATGTCGATAGATCCTGAAAAAATGCACGATGTCCAACCAGTACTGGAAATTAGGAGTAGTACTTTTTTTGTGCCAGTTTTGGTTTTGTACAGTAATGATTTGGCTGTTATCGAGCAACGATTGCAGCAAAAAGTATCTCAAGCCCCGGATTTCTTCGAAAGCTCACCCATCGTGTTTGATTTGCATGAATTGAACAATAATAATGATGAAATAGATGTTGTGAGTTTAGTGGAACTTATTCGTAAGGTTGGCTTATTTCCTATAGGAATACGTGGCGGTAACGAATCTCAGAATGAGCGGGCAAGCTCGATATTTATTCCAGTAGATGCTATTCGAAGTAGCCAAAGTATGGCAACTGAAATACCCAAGGTATCTGCACCTGTTCCTGAGCGCCAAACGGTTGTTAAGGAAGTGGTCGTGAATAATGCAGCGACACTCATTACTCAACCCGTTCGTTCGGGTCAGCGTATTTATGTATCTGGCGATTTGGTTATCTTAGCGCAGGTTAGCGCGGGTGCTGAGATCATGGCTGAAGGTAATATCCATGTTTACAATACATTGAGAGGCAGAGCGCTTGCAGGGGTACAAGGCAATACGGATGCAAGAATATTCTGTTTTGATTTACAAGCTGAACTTGTTTCAATAGCTGGAGATTATAAGACGAGTGAGGATCTTAAAGAGACAGTTCGAAAAAAACCAGTTCAAATCTATTTGCAGAACCATGCTTTGATAATAAAAGAATTAGTATAGGCTATTTCAGCGAAGGAGAATCAAGTGGCAAGAATCATTGTCGTAACGTCGGGCAAAGGAGGAGTTGGTAAGACTACTACAAGTGCTGCTATTGCCATGGGATTGGCAAAAAGAGGGCATAAAACAGTGGTGATTGATTTTGATGTGGGATTACGCAATCTTGATCTTATCATGGGTTGCGAGCGGCGAGTTGTATACGATTTCGTCAATGTGATCAATGGAGAGGCGAATCTCAATCAGGCATTAATCCGCGATAAGAACTGTAATCTGCTCTATATTTTGCCTGCCTCACAAACGCGTGATAAAGATGCTTTAAGTCTGGAGGGGGTAGGAAGAATACTGGAAGAGCTCTCTAAAGATTTTAAATATATTGTGTGCGACTCACCTGCTGGCATTGAAAAGGGCGCTCATTTGGCGATGTACTATGCGGATGATGCTTTTGTCGTGACCAATCCAGAAGTATCTTCTGTCAGAGATTCGGATCGCATGCTTGGCATTATGGCAAGCAAATCACGTAGAGCAGAATTAGCAATGGAGCCCATCAAAGAGTACTTGTTATTGACTCGCTATGATCCCAAGAGAGTTGAGTCAGGAGAGATGCTAAGTCTGGATGATGTGCAGGAAATATTATCTCTGCATTTACTGGGTATTATTCCAGAGTCAAAATCAGTTCTGAATGCCTCTAATTCAGGCACTCCAGTGATCTTGGATGAAAAAAGTGATGCGGGCCAAGCTTATGCCGATGTAGTGGCGCGTTATCTTGGGGAAAAAAGGCCCCATCGTTTTATTGAAAGTAAAAAAGGGTTTCTTAGGAAGCTTTTTGGAGGAAAATAATGAGCTTGCTGGATTATTTTAGATCATCTAAATCTAAATCTAAAACAGCTTCTGTTGCTAAGGAAAGATTGCAGATTCTCGTGGCACACGAACGTTATTATCGTAATAAACCTTCTTACCTTCCACAATTGCAAGAAGAATTACTGGCAGTCATTCGTAAATATGTCAAAGTGGATCAAGACGCTATTTCGGTTAAATTTGAACAAGATGAAAATCAAGAAACGCTTGAGCTGAATATTGTGTTGCCTGACACTCAAAGCAGTAAAAGTACACCGGAAGTTTCCAAGGGTGATCTTTGTTAATCTCTACTTTACTGTGAAGTAATGACGTATAAATTGAAGCAGAAACAAAGCAATAGCAGTAAGCTGAGTACTTCGCTGCTGTGTATGTAGAAAAACAAAACGTAGGTTAGATATCCATTGGTCAATAGCATCAGAAATAATGAGCTTTTTGTATGGAAGTTACTACTTTGCTTACTTCCGATGTTTACAGGCTGTGCAGTATTTGAAAGTCGGGAAGTAGTCGTTACTACAATTGTTACGCAACCCAGCGAAGGGACAGTAAAGGAGGCAGTTACTGATTTTGGTCTGATTGGTAGAGTTTTAGTCAAAGCAGATAAACATGGATTCTCAGGCGGTGTGCATTGGCAACATACAGACATCAGTGACGAGTTACTGCTATTTTCACCATTGGGGCAGACTGTTGCTCAGATTGATCGGGGTCCAGAAGGTGTGTACCTGATTACCTCAGAGCAAAAAACTTATTATGCAAGTAGTGTGGAAGATTTAACAGAAGATGTATTGGGATGGCGTTTACCTCTTTCCGGATTACAGTTTTGGGTGCTAGGTACTCATTTTCCGTTCACAATGTCTGAAAAGGATTTGGACGCAAATGGTCGTACAGTGGCGATCAGGCAAGATGGTTGGAAAATTACTTATTTAGATTATTTTTCGCAGCCTGTTCCAGCATATAATATCCTTCCAAGGGTATTAGAGCTTAGTCGTGTGGACTTGAAACTGAGATTGGTCATCGATAATTGGAAAATCAAAGATTGATGGTATTCATTTTTAGAAGATATCTTATGAAACGCAAAGAATATGGAAATTTTCCCAGCGCCTGCCAAACTTAATTTGTTTCTGCATGTCGTTGGGCGTCGGGAGGATGGGTATCATCTGTTGCAGACAGTTTTTAGATTTTTGGATTTCTCTGATCAGCTAGGATTTGTTTTAAGGGATGACTCCGTCATCAAGTTGCATATGCCTACTCCCGGCGTTCCCGAAGAAAATGACTTATGTGTTCGGGCAGCAAAATTGTTGCAGCAAAGAAGTCACAAAAATCTTGGGGTGGAAATTTTTCTGGAGAAACGTATTCCCATGGGCGGTGGATTAGGAGGCGGGAGTTCCGATGCGGCAACTACCTTGCTTGCGCTAAATCGTTTATGGGGGCTGAATTGGAAAAGAGCCCATTTAATGGAATTAGGTTTGGAGCTAGGTGCTGATGTTCCCATATTTATCTATGGTGAGAATGCTTTTGCAGAGGGGATAGGCGAGAAGCTTTCAGCTATCGCACTACCACCAGCCTGGTATTTAGTATTAACACCATCAGTGCATGTTTCAACAGAACAGATTTTTTCAAGCAAGGAATTGACACGAAATACAAATCCTATCACAATACCGCCCTTTTCCATCTGGCAGGGACGTAATGATCTTGAGTCAGTGGTTTGCCAGATATACCCTGTTGTGGCAAGATGTCTGGAATGGCTGAAGAAATTGAATAATACGACATTGGTAGCAATGAGTGGCTCAGGTGCTTGTGTATTTGCCGAATTTGCAAATGAGCGGGCAGCAAGGCATGCATTTCAGCAATTGCCTAATGAGATGAGTGGTTTCGTAGCAGAGGGATTAGCCTCTCACCCATTGCAAAATTTTTTAGAAAAGTAATGAACTTGGGGAGTCGCCAAGCGGTAAGGCACCGGATTTTGATTCCGGCATTCGTAGGTTCGATCCCTACCTCCCCAGCCAGTCATCTGTAATGATCAGAATCGATTTTAAGAAACTGGTTTTCTGGTTCGAATCAGAGCATATAAATTAAAAGTATGTGGCGAGCTTTGTATTACCAGGAGGGGTCTATGTTTTTCAGTTTCCAGTTAGTAGCAGGAAAGCATTAACCATGTCTTACGATAGCTTGATGGTTTTTACTGGCACAGCTAATCCACAACTGGCCCAGGATGTGGTCAAGTATCTCAATATTCATTTAGGACGAGCGACGGTTTCTCGTTTCAGCGATGGTGAGATCATGGTAGAACTGCTTGAGAATGTGCGTGGCAAGGATGTGTTCGTATTGCAATCCACTTGTGCACCTACCAATGATAGCCTCATGGAAATATTGGTGATTGTGGATGCTTTGAAGCGTGCCTCAGCAGGCCGCATTACCGCAGCGATTCCATACTTTGGTTATGCGCGTCAAGATAGAAGGCCGCGGTCGGCGCGTGTTCCGATTACAGCCAAGGTAGTAGCCAATATGCTTGCTACCGTTGGAGTGGATCGACTTTTGACGATGGATTTACATTCGGACCAGATCCAAGGCTTCTTCGATATTCCTGTGGATAACATTTACGGAATGCCCATATTGCTCGGTGATATATGGAAACATAATTATCAGGATTTGATCGTAGTATCCCCTGATGTGGGCGGTGTTGTAAGGGCGAGACATTTGGCCAAGCGTTTAGAATGTGATCTTGCCATCATCGATAAGCGTCGCCCTAAACCGAATGAATCTAAAGTAATGAATATCATCGGCGAAGTTAAGGGGCGTACTTGCGTCATCATAGACGACATGGTAGATACAGCCAATACGCTATGCGAAGCTGCCAGGGCTTTAAAAGAGGAAGGCGCTGAGAGGGTCGTTGCCTATTCTACACATGCAGTATTGTCTGGAAAGGCAGCGGAGCGAATTGCAAATTCTAAACTGGATAAAGTAGTTGTTACTGATACGATACCATTACGTGAGGATGCCAAGGCATGTGATCGAATTTGTCAGTTGAGTGTAGCGAATTTACTGGGTGAAACCATGCTCCGAATAAGCAATGAGAGTTCATTAAGCTCATTGTTTATGGAGTAAGTGGAGATATTTTTATTTTTTGGTTTATCTGGTCGCGGATAAATCTTGTTTTGGAGAATTGAAATGCAAATTGAAATTGATGCTAATAAACGTGAATTGCAGGGTAAAGGTGCGAGCCGCCGTCTGCGTACAGCTGGTAAAGTTCCTGGTGTGGTTTATGGTGGAGAGGGGACTGCACAATCTATAGAATTAGACCATAATAATTTATTTCACAAGCTTAGACAGGAAGCGTTTCATGCATCTGTTTTATCATTAAATGTTGAAGGTGTTAAAGAGCAGGTATTGTTACGTGATGTACAAATGCATCCATACAAGCCGCAGGTACTTCATGTGGACTTTCAGCGTATTGATAGGAATAAAAAGATGCACATGAAGGTTCCGCTGCATTTCATTAATGCTGAGCTTTCGCCTGGAGTAAAGCTATCGGGTGGCATGATAAGTCATGTGCTTACCGAAGTGGATATATTATGCCTGCCTAAAGATTTGCCCGAGTATATTACGGTAGATTTATCGGAAATGACTGTAGGGGGTAGTACGTTACACTTGAGTGATCTCAAATTGCCAGAAAATGTGGAAGCTTCTGCGCTGATTAGGGGGGATGATTTACCCGTGGCTACTCTCATTGTTCAGCGAGGAGGTGAATCTGAAGAAGGTGGTGCGGGTGCTTAAATAGACCAGATTCTTATCCCATAAATTGGAAATACAGAATGGACCGCCCTTGTGTATTTCGATTCCCCATAATTAAGCAATTGCACATGAACATACCCAGCCTGATGGAATGCTGTTGTTGCGGTCAAACTAAGTAATCAATGAAGCTCATTGTGGGACTCGGTAATCCTGGGGAGAGATATGCTGCTACTCGTCACAATGTTGGATTCCACTGGCTGTGCCGACTGGCCGGAGAATTACGGATCCCATTCAAATCAGAAGCTAAGTTTCATGGTTTATGTGCAAATATTATGCAAGGTGATGAGCCGTTATGGCTGCTTAAGCCGGAGACGTACATGAATGCCAGTGGGATGGCCGTGGCAGCATTATCTCGTTTTTATAAGATCTCTCCTGACCAAGTACTGATCGTTCATGATGAACTGGATTTGCCGCCCGGCACCGCCAAATTAAAACTAGGTGGTGGGGCAGGGGGGCATAATGGTCTTAAGGATATCATTTCACGTCTTGCCACCAAGGATTTCTGGCGTCTGAGAATTGGTATAGGTCATCCGGGAAATAAAAATGAGGTGGCGGATTATGTATTGCATCCACCCCGAAAAGAAGAAGCTTTATTGATCGATGACGCTATCCAGCGAAGCCTGGTTATCTGGCCACTCATTGCAAGCGGCGATTACTCTGCTGCGATGCATAAATTGCACACAAAACAAAAAGAGACCTAAAGCTGCACTTTTTATTTTGTGTATTTTCCCGTTTACTAGAAATTCAATAAGAATCAGATTATGAGCCTGAAGTGTGGCATCGTTGGCCTGCCTAATGTGGGTAAATCAACACTTTTCAATGCACTAACCAAAGCGGGTATTGCTGCTGAGAATTACCCTTTTTGTACGATTGATCCTAATGTGGGCGTGGTTGAGGTGCCTGATCAGCGCCTCAAGAAGCTCAGTGAAATTGTTAACCCCCAGAAAGTACAGCCTGCTATTGTCGAATTTGTCGATATTGCGGGTCTTGTGGCAGGCGCGTCCAAAGGCGAGGGACTAGGCAATAAATTTCTGGCAAACATCCGTGAAACAGATGGGATTGTTCATATGGTACGCTGCTTTGCTGATGACAATGTGGTGCATGTGGCGGGCAAGGTGGATCCCATTTCGGATATCGAAGTAATTCATACTGAACTCGCGCTAGCTGATTTGGCCACAGTGGAGAAGGCATTACAACGAGAAACCAAACTGGCCAAATCGGGCAATAAGGAGAGTATCCGATGTGTGAGCATGCTGGAGAAATTACATGCGCATCTTGATCACGGCCGGCCAGCGCGGAGCCTGGCGTTAGAGAAAGAGCAGCAACCACTTCTGAAATCATTGTGTCTGTTGACATCAAAGCCCACTATTTATGTGGCCAATGTTGCGGATAGTGGTTTTGGGAGCAATCCACTGCTGCAAAGCGTTCAGGAGTATGCGGCAGGCGAGGGAGCGCCCGTTGTTGCCATCTGTGCTTCGCTCGAAGCAGAAATTGCGGATCTATCTGATGAAGACAAGCAAGTATTTCTAGCAGATATTGATCTGGAAGAGCCCGGCTTAAACCGCCTGATTCGCGCTGCTTATCAAATACTCGGACTGCAAACGTATTTCACCGCGGGTGTCAAGGAAGTGCGTGCATGGACGATTCACAAAGGGGATACTGCCCCGCAAGCAGCAGGGGTGATCCATACTGATTTTGAAAGAGGTTTTATCCGCGCCGAAGTCATTGCCTATGATGATTTTGTCGCTTATAGCGGTGAGCAAGGTGCCAAAGAGGCTGGAAAAATGCGTCTAGAAGGTAAGGAATATGTTGTAAATGATGGCGACGTGATCCATTTTCGCTTCAATGTGTAGATTATTGCTGTACGCTATCAGCGTATGAAAATTACTTGATATGGTCTGCCCCTATGTCTGAATGATTGAGATATAAGGGCAGATGTTTTAGTGATTAGAAATTCAGGAACAAGTTGACGCCTACAATATGCATCATTTGATCCGGGCGGGGGTTATGTGGCCTATTGATATATTGGTTCATATAACCAATTTCACCGGTGGCCATTTGATTGAACTTCCAACCTAGCCCAACAAAACCCCTGTTCTGATCAAGACCGTTGGTAATCCAGCCTTTCTGAGGCGTATTCATGGCAATAAACAATTCATCCTGTACTATAAAGCTAAGATTCGGAGAGATAAAAGGCATGGGTATGGCTAGTTTTATTAATTGGCGGAACCGATAGGCCACATCGTTTTTACCGGGATCAGGAACATCATGATCAAAAAAGCGTTGCTCAAAGCGGCTGCGCCATTGGAATCTACCAAACGAGAAATTATCGGTATAGATTAATTGTTGCCAGATCCGGTGCTCATCATAGGGGCCCTGTGCGCCTGAGATTGGTTCAGCGGTTGGTGCCCAGGCATAACCTGCCCAAATCGTAATTTTGTCATTAATGGCATAACCTATGCCTGGACGTATCAGGGATTGAGTAAATTGGGTGGAATCATTGCCAAAACGTCCCTGTCCTTCGAGCCAGAGTCTCCAGTTTTTCAAATTTTCATTACCTGTTACATTGCCTAAATTTACATTCGCCATAATTTGACCCCAGGTTTGGAAGTCAGTGTCAACATCTTCAGCTAAGGCGGGAACCGACAGCAAGCTAAACACAGTGAATACTGTAAAAAGTTTTAGTTTTTTAAACATATGTTTTTTCCTTTGGTTGATAGAAGTCCTTAATTTTCTTATGTATGTATTTAAAAAAAGAAAATTTACTTAAAAACTTATTACGTTGAGCAATTAGAAGAAAGATTAGGTAGCTTTTATTTGTCTTTAAGTGGGCTGATGTTACAAAGCGAAACGCTGCGGGGGCGTAGCGTACCATAAGAAATGTTAAGAAAGTGTTAAGAAAATATTGAGAAAGTGTTGAGAGAAGGTATTTTGGAGCAAAAAAAATGCCTTGACAAGCATTGGATATTGCTGCAAAAACCACGATCAGGGTCGGATTTTTGATCGGAAGAGTTACTTTATAGCACGTAACATCTACTTCTTTCTTAGACTGAGTAAACTGGTGAGAGGATGGGGAAAGCAAAATCAAGTTAACCAACTAGGCTGAATATACTTCTAGCAATGTCCTGCCTACCGGAAAAACCAGGACGATGACTGTTCAGTAAAGAGATATCAATTCGTAAGGATAACGACGATGATAGAAAAATATAAATCCGAGCATCTCTATGAGTGGATGGTAGCAGTACGTCGTATCTTGCATCACCACCCTGAATTAGCCTTTGAAGAAGTCGAAACCGCCAAAGTATTGATGGCGGAATTAGGCAAATTGGAGATTGCTTATGACTATGCTGGCCCTGGCAATGCGGTCATTGGCAAGCTGCTCTGTAAGAATTCTGCTGCGCCGGTCATTGCCCTGCGCGCGGATATGGATGCGCTGCCCGGTACCGAAAACACCGATTTGCCTTTTGCTTCCTGCATTAGAGGTAAAGTGCATGCATGTGGGCATGATGCGCATATGACCATGGTGCTGGGTGCCGCTGCACTACTGAAAGCATCGCCCCCTCCTTGTCACGTCCTGTTTGTCTTCCAGCCAGCAGAAGAAAAAGGTGGCGGAGCGCGCGTGGTCTTGGAATCAGGTGCTTTGCAAGGTGTCAGTGCGATCTTTGGCGGACATGTGACTCATCATTACCGTGTTGGAGAAATGATGGTGGCTGATGGGGTTATCACAGCTCAGTCTGATCGTTTTAAAATTCATATTAAAGGTAAAGGTGGACATGGCGCGCGACCCCATGAAGCGACTGATGCCATCGTGATTACTGGTTTATTCATCATCGCTATGCAAACACTGGTCTCGCGAGAAATTAATCCGGTTTATCCTGCTGTGGTAACAATTGGAATGGTTCATGCGGGCAGTGCGCCTAATGTAATTGCGGAAGAGGCGACTTTGGAGGGATCAATTCGCACCACATTGCCCGAAGTGCGTGATCACATCCATAGGGGACTAAGGCGTATGGCTAAAGCTATGGGTGAATTACACAATGCCAAAGTGGACCTTGACATTACGCAAGGTTATCCACCTGTTGTCAATACCACACGAGAAACCTATATTGCTTACCGTGCGGCTGAGAAAGTTGTCGGGCACGCGGGCTTAATGACTCTTGATCATCCCAGTATGGGATCAGAAGATTTTTCTTATTATCTGCAAAAGATACCTGGTTGTTATGTGCGTTTTGGCGCAAGGCGGCATGAGAATGAATATATTCCGTTACATAGTCCGGAATTTGATATCAATGAGGAGGTATTAAAGGTGGGTTCGGCATTTTTTGATGAAGTCGTCAGAGAGGCGGCGCAAGACTATTTCAGCTGATTCCACCTTGGAATTTACCCCCTCCAAACCATTGACAGTCGGGATAGAACTCGAACTGCAATTGCTCGACAAGGAGAATCTGAATCTGACAAATGGTATTGGACCTTTGCTCAAGTGTTACCCACGGTCGCCCTATATCAAACCGGAGTTTATCCAAAATACCGTCGAGGTAATTTCCAAGGTCGGTGAAAACACTGCTCAGGTCCATGCGCACCTTGCTCATCTCGTCAAAGAAGTGAGGCAAACCTGTCTAACGCTGGGAATGGAGCTATGCGCGGCAGGGACCCATCCCTTTGACAAGGAGCTAGCCTTGTTCACCCCGCTACCCCGTTATCTGAGAATGGAAAAGGATGCCGGTTATTTAGGTCATGCCCAAATCACTTTCGCAACCCAGGTACACATTGGTGTCCAGGAAGCAGCAGAAGCACTCTATCTGATGCATGCATTTAAGGCTTATCTGCCCCTATTAATTGCCCTTTCTGCCAGCTCTCCGTTCTGGCGTGGCTATGACACAGGCTTTGCATCCTACCGTCAGCGTGTTCTGGCGGCCACGCGTAGTTATGGCATACCGCCAAGTTTTAATGATTGGCAGCACTTCATGGATTTTTATAACGCCTTACAACGTGCCGGCATGATACAAACCATCAATGACATCCATTGGGATATCAGAGTGCGGCCGCATTGGGGTACGGTCGAAGTCAGAGTCATGGACGCACAACCGACTCTTACCGAGTCAATGCAACTCGCTAGTTTTATTCGGGTATTGGCAGCCTATCTGTTAGCACACTCGGAAACCAGCATTGAGAACATGCCGCATGCATTACCTTGGTGGATTGAGAAAGACAATTGTTATATGGCTTCGCGACTGGGGTTGGAAGCAAACTGTGTGGTTGATAAAAATGGCTCATTCAAATCTATCTATGAGATCTGGCAGGCAGTACAGGCTGAAATTCAGTCTTATGCTTATTCGATAGGCGAATCAAGATATTTTGAACAACTTATCAAGCGCGTAGCAGAACGGAATATAAGTTATCAGCGTCAACGCAACGTTTACCAGGCAACTCATTCATGCGAGAAAGTAGTTTCAGTGCTCATCAATGAGTTGGAAGATGACCTGGCTTGTGGTTGAGCGAGTACCCTTTCATGTATGAATTGGTTCGTGTCTGTCTCAATTTCCCCCGGTTTTCTCGCCGAGATTCGAGCTGGTCTTGTGATAGGGTTCGTCGGGAAGGTAACGCTCCCATTCTTCAGGGGTGAGTTCGCGATCGGCCTTCAATGCAGCAAATTTCACCCAGTCATTGAGATCCATATTCCACAATATAATCGTTCCATCCTTGCTGCCGGATGCGAGCAATTTTCCATCCGGGCTGAACGCCACACACCTCACTATGTCGCGGTGGCCTAATAGCGGTGGGCTAAGAGGAAATCCGCTGGCCACATCCCAAAGCCTGATATCCGCATCCCCTACATTAGAATGAATGGATCCGCTTGCTGATGCGAGTTTCGATCCATCGGGGCTGAACGCAATACTTGCAATGTCATTTTTGTGCGCTTTCAGAGGAGTGAATTTACACTGCCCGCGTTCGATATCCCACAGAATGATCGTATTCTTGCCTTGGCCGAACCATTGACCGCTTCCCGAAGCAAGCGTTTTGCCGTCGGGACTGAAAGCGAGCGACAGCACCGGCTCTTGGTGACTGTATAGCGGTTCGGTTTTCCCCTCGTCCTTGACTAAATTCCAGAGCAACACGCTTCCGTCCCAGCATCCTGAGGCAAGGGTTGAACCATTTTGACTGAACGCCAAGCTCGTCACCAAACCGTGCAGTCCGCAGGGAAATTTGGCCCGCAATTCAGCCTGAGCGATATCCCACAATAAGATTTCACCTTTTCCCTCGATCGGAATCGCTTGGCCACTAACGTAGGCTAACATAGTCCCATCGGGACTGAGGGCTATGGTGGCTATGCGAGCGTCGGAAGTCAGTGGTTGACACTTTGCCTCGCCGGTTATCGGGTTCCAGATTCGAATGGTCTTGTCCAACAAGTAACTGGACGCGGCGGTAAGCAAGTCTGAGCTAAAAGCCATGCTCCAAATCTTGGATTCATGCTTTTGTGCCGGCTGGTAGAGGGGGGCAGCGACGCCGATGTCCAAATTCAATAGAGCGACTTCACCATCTGAGTCTCCCGACAAAAGCGAACTTCCACTCTGATCGAAAGCGACACCGACAATCACACCATTATGGACCCTGAGTGGCTCGCTGCGGAGTTCTCCTCCGCGCAGGTTCCACAGAATGACTGATTTGTCCAAGCTCGCTGAGGCGAGCGTGCCACCATCCGGACTGTATACAAGACCCATTATGGCTTGTTGATGAACTTTCAGCGCTTCGGGTACGGCTTTCTTCCCGAGCTGCCACAAAACGATTGAACCGTCTGGACTGCCTGAAGCCAGCGTGCCGCCGTCGGGAGCTAAGGCGATCGAGGTGACACCGTTTTGCCCTTGAGATATGGGTGAGGTACCCTGAAGCAAGCTGCCGGTCTCTGCGTCCCAAAAGGTGATCATTCCATCATGCCCGCCGGATAGTAGGATCTCTCCGTCCAGACTAAAAGCGAGGCATGCCACTGCCCCGTCATGACCTCTGAGCGGCTCATATTTGTGCTGTCCAGTTTCGATATTCCATACGCTGATCCAGCTGTCATGCTTTACCTCCCCTACCACCTTAATCCAGCCCGAAATCGATGCCAGTATCTTACCGTTGGGACTGAAAGCAAGTCTGGTCACTGATCCTTCACCCTTGAACGGTTCGCACTTCGGCTGGTTATTTCGCATATCCCACAGGTAAACGGCCCCATCCCAACTTGCTACGGCGAGCGTGATACCATCCGGGCTGAAGCGAACCTCCGAAACCGTACTCTCATAGCCTTCAGGGGCAGGCGTAAGCTTCTTGCCTGTATGGACATTCCATAAAGCGACGCAGCCCTTGTCTTCTCCTGTACCTGCCAGGGTTCCGCCGGTAGCCAATATGCTTCCGTTCGGACTGAAATCGAGGCTTGTAACCAAATGGCCTACTTGCCACACCCATTTTTGGGTAGGGATATCGGACGCCATATCCCACAAAACGACGGTACCGTCGACCCCTCCTGACACCAGTGTTTTACCGTCCAGGCTGACAGCGACACAGGATACCTGCTCGGTGTGCCCATAAAGCGATATTTTGACACGTCGCGTCTTCATTAACAGATCGAGCAGATTTCGCTGTGCTTCGACTGTTGGAAAGCGTCTTACGGCCTCCACGCAAAGCAACAGACCCACGCGAGAATCGAACTCGGTGACAGCCTGTACGGCGAGCTGCCGCGACAAAGCTTTGGCGTAGAGTGCTTTCCATCGCTGCAGTTCTTGTACTTCACGTTTGTCGCTTTTCTGAATAAAGCTGTGTTCTGCTGAACTCAGATCACTCCCTCGCTCGGACAACCAGCGTTTAGCCTCTGCCAATACTGGCCCGCGCAGCAACGTGCTGTCGTCATACCCGGTATGCTCCCAATCAGTTATCTCGCCGCGCAACCGCTGGCGCCACAGGAGGAACTCACGGTCTGAGTTCAACCATCCTGCAAGACGATCCCAACTGCGGAACAAGGCATCATGGGCTACTTCAAGGATTTGTTCCGTGCTCTCGCCACGGGAAATGAGTAGCCGTGCCTGCACAAACTGTTCGAGCAGATCGTGCACATCTTCTGGCAACTCCTCCCAGCGCGCTGGCTTGCGGATATAGCGGCCTTCCTCATCGACGCGGACCATCGCCAGGAATGCCTTATGCAGATGACGCTCTTGATCAGGAGAGAGAGACGTGCACATCATCTCAGCCGCCCGTGCCACCGAGCCCTTCAGCCCTCCGAGCCGATTCCGATACTCTTCCAGGGTCAGCCGTCCGTCACCGCTATACTGCTCCCACAGTTCGCGCAAGGTAAAGGCCAGCAGTGGCAGTCCGTCATCGGTGGCAGTGTCAGCCACCATGGCCTGCGCCAGCCCAGGCTCGAGTTCGACGCCAGCGACTCTGGCTGGACCTTCGATCACTTGCGCAAAATCGGCGAGGGCCATCTGCGGGAGATGAATCGGCTCATATAACAGGTCTTGGATTACTTCATGAACCTGGAATGCGCCGAGAAAGTCGGACCGCAGGGTGGCTATAGCCAAGAACGGGCTGTTGGGCTGGCTTAACACCGCCTTTAATAAGCGCAAGAACAGACTTGTGGACTGATTGGTATCCCGCCCCAGAAGTTCCTCGAACTGGTCGACCACGAGTAGTACCGTCGCCTCGCACCGACCCGCCATAACGCGTAGGTCATTGGCAAAATCCAGTAGATGAGCATCGCTACCATTGGCAGCCGCCTGGTTCAATGCATCACGAATCGACTTCCAGTCGCAGGTATTGCCGAAAGCGGTCAAAGCAACGGCGATCGCCATCGCCAGATGGTCAAGCGGCCTTCCCAGTGGGCGGAAGGGCTCCAGCACCAACCAGTGATCCTTATCCCGTTTGAGCCTGGGAACAATTCCTGCCCGCACCAACGATGATTTGCCGCTGCCCGAGGCTCCTAAAACCATTACCAAGCGCGCGCCACCGAGACGCTGCAGGCGATTGAGGGTTTCCATCGTCCCCTGTATGGCAGCATTGCGGCTAAAGTAGACGGCGGCATCCTGCTCCTGAAATGCCAGCAAACCAGGGTAAGGGGGCCGACTAGGGTCCCAGTCAAAGACATCCAGTGGATCAAGACCCCGTTCCAACAGGCTGATCCTGAGCCGCTGATAACCATCCTCAGGTTCAACCGTGAAGTCGATGTGCTGAGTATCGTTGAACACGTCATGCACTTCGCAAGGCTGGATCTTGACTGGAAAGATGACCTTGCCGCGCTCCCGTGCCTGCACCAGTTCGGCGAAGCACCATTTGGAGGTCAGCCAGTTTGGTGTCAAGAGTGCAATCACCGCTTGGCACTGGCGCAGTTTCTGATAAAGCGTCTGTTCCCAGTCCGAGCCTCCCTTGATTCCCGCCTCGGGGTCGAAATCAAGAAACAGGGAAGTGTGGCCTTGCGCTTCCAGCCAGCGCTTCATGTCCGCCGCCGCCGCGCTGTCGGCGCTGCTGTGGCTGATAAATATCGCGGTCATTTTTACCCCCTTCGGTTAAGGCCGCCTTGGATCCGTAGCTCCTCACCGCGGTCTCTCTCAATAGGTGTTCTGGTGATAAAACCGAGCCCCACGGTCTGGTACGCTGTTTTTCAAGCAGGTACGCTGGCGTTATCTGCCACTCATAATTTATCACATATTTTTACCTTGCAAGTTTCAGAGCTGAGTCCAATACTCAGATGCCATGGTGACCCCTGGAGAAGTGCTCGATGCTACTGAGTGATTCTCAGATGAGGAAGGTGTGATTGACCGGAACGGGTGGATTTTTGCCTGTTAACTGGCCGACGAAATCTGACTAAAATTGGACATTACGCTAATGCTATGTCAGTTTGTATTCTATTTGTACCGGAATGATTCCATCATCCAATCATCGAGGTCATCAATAAAGTTTGCTCGAGAGAGTCGCTGCTGATCTTTCAGCCAGCGTTTGAAGAACTTGTCGTCTTGGATCTGCTGCAAATCCTGCCGCATGGCGTTCAAATCCTGTTTGAGGGATGTTTCCTCCCTCTTCAGGTTGCGCTTTAGATTGGCTGTACTCAGGGTTTCGTAAGGACTGAGACCGAATTCATTGCGCACAGCGTGACGCCGATGGTGCAGTTCGTCTTCGAGTTCCTGGGCTTGTTGCTTGAGTAACAGCGTCAGTGAGGCGATTTTTTCTTCTGCCATTTTGGCGATGGATGCCGTGTCAGTAAGTTCGGTGCGCAGTTGGATCTGCAGGAGTGCAACTAAATCACGGCGATCATAAGCGGCGTTGGCCTCGCTCATTAAAGCCGTTTTGCGAGCATGTTCATCGGGGTCGTTCTCGCGATCGGGGTGCAATGCGCTGGCGAGCTGACGAAATACCTTGCGCAGAGTAATTTCTGCTTCCTGTTGCTCTGCTGCAGCTTTAAGCTGGGCAGCAGTGGGTTTTCTTTTACGTGCCCGGGTTTGCTGGCGTGTTTCTTCTCCGGCTTCAGCCTCGCGCAACCGCGCCATGCCGGCGTTAAACACATCATGCATGGTATCCAGCGGTTCATCGCCGGCCAGCGGTTTACCTAGCATGTCTTCCATTATCGCACGCATTTCCCTGATGCTGGCTTGTTCTTTTTGTGCCAGGCTTTCGGTGCTGTGCTTGTCATGCAGGATTTGCATTTCCTCGTCACCTTGAGCAGCAAGCTGTTCACAGAGATTGCACAAAATCGTGATGGCAATACTTTTTTGAGTGGGACTCAATCCTTTGCGTTGCAATCTTTCATCTAGCCACAGCGCCATTTCCCGTGTGAGCGTTCGATGACGCTCATGAAGTGGCGCCAGCGTCTGGTGGTATAGCGGGCGATGCGCATCGCTGATGGTTTGTACCTCGGCCAGCTGATGCTTGAGTTTTTCGATACGCTCGAGTAAGCGGTTGAAGCGCTGTTGACCCGAAGTTAGCCGGGAATCTTGTGCAGTCAGTTTCAGTGCAGTAGCTGAGTTATTTGCGGTTTGCTGAGAAGCAGCTGTTTCATCAGCAAATAAATCGGATTGGTGGGACATAGTTCTCCAATATAGTCGATTAGTGGGTGAAGGGGGTTAGAGTTCCAATCACTTTTCAAAGTGCCCGCGCAGTAGAGATACTGAAAAGATGATATGTTTCTAAGCTACAGGAAGTCATAGAACTTCCTATTCTTTCTGAGGTCAATATATGCTTAACGTTGAGAGAGATAGAGTGTTTCCAAGCCGTTTGCAGGAGTGTCGATGATGGAATCACCTGTTCTTCCGTTATATACTTACCAGGCTTTGCAAAATAATCCATTCAATTTCCAGTTAACCTACTTGTAATATTCCGTGAGTAATAAATTATATATCAAGACTTTTGGCTGCCAGATGAACGAGTATGACTCGGATAAAATGGCGGATGTGCTTCATGCGGCAAGAGGTATGGAACTGACTGATAATCCCGATGAAGCCGATGTGATTCTGTTCAATACCTGCTCAGTCCGTGAAAAAGCTCAGGAGAAGGTTTTTCACGATCTTGGACGAGTCCGGCACCTGAAAAATACCAACCCCAATTTATTAATTGGTGTTGGCGGCTGTGTAGCCAGCCAGGAAGGGGCGGAGATTGTTAAACGTGCACCCTTTGTGGATCTGGTGTTTGGGCCGCAAACTCTGCATCGTCTGCCGGAATTGATTGAGGAACGTGAATCGACAGGACGGCCGCAAGTTGATATTTCTTTTCCGGAAATCGAGAAATTCGATCATTTGCCGCCGGCACGCACCGAAGGCGTGACCGCTTTTGTTTCTATCATGGAAGGCTGCAGCAAGTACTGCAGTTTTTGTGTGGTGCCTTATACGCGCGGCGAGGAAGTGTCGCGCCCGCTCAATGATGTGCTGGTGGAAGTGGCCGGATTGGCGGTACAGGGCATCAAGGAAATCACCTTGCTTGGGCAAAACGTCAATGCCTATCGGGGTGAAATGGATGATGATGAAATCGCCGATTTTGCGCTGCTGCTCGAGTATATTCATGAGATCCCCGGCATTGAGCGTATCCGTTATACCACCTCTCATCCGAGGGAATTTACCACCCGTTTGATCGAAGCCTATGCGAAACTGCCCAAAGTGGTCAGTCACTTGCACTTACCCGTTCAATCAGGTGCGGACAGGGTTTTGGCGGCGATGAAGCGTGGTTATAGTGTGCTCGAATATAAATCGATCATACGTAGAATACGGGGGGTACGTCCCGATATTTCGATCAGTTCCGATTTTATTATTGGATTTCCGGGCGAGACGGATGCGGATTTTGAAGCAACCATGAAGCTAATTGAGGACGTTAATTTTGATGAATCATTCAGTTTTATCTATAGCCCGCGGCCAGGCACGCCCGCTTCCGATCTGCCTGATGACACGCCGCATGAAATGAAATTGGCACGGCTCTATCGCCTGCAGCAAAGAATCGCTCAGCAGGCGCAGGCCATTAGTCAAGGTATGGTGGGGACAACCCAGCGTGTTCTGGTAGAGGGACCATCTAAAAAGAATCCAGACGAACTCTGCGGCAGAACCGATAACAATCGCGTGGTCAACTTTGCGGGGACGCTTGATCTGGTCGGTCATTTTGCACATATCAAGATTACGGCGGCGCTGTCTCATACATTACGTGGGGAAATCATTACTGAATAGTAGCCGGTAACGGTTCATTATCACTTGCAATCTCTCGTAACCCCTGCGAGAATCAGCAGGTCGCATTTATTTAAAATAGTTTTGAAACCTAAACCTGTCGAGATCTCTTTTTCTCCGGCTGATAATCGGCGTCTTGCCAATCTCTGTGGCGCGTTAGATGAAAACCTTAAACAGATTGAAAATGCGTTGGATGTCGTGATTGCCCGCCGGGGCGAACATTTCAGTCTACGCGGTCAAGCCAATCAGACGCAGCTTGCTGCACAAGCTCTGAAGAATTTTTATAACCAGTCACAACATCATCTCAGTGTAGAACAAGTGCAGCTCGGTTTGATCGAGATAGCCAATTCACACTATTCCTCGCATGCTGCTGCGGATGAAACGGCGGGTGCTGAAGTTACCGTGCCGAAACTGCTCACGCGTCGTAGCAATTTACATGGCCGCACGCCACGTCAGGGGCAATATCTGCAGCAAATTCAGGAGCATGATATTACCTTTGGCATTGGTCCGGCGGGCACTGGAAAAACCTATCTGGCGGTCGCCAGCGCAGTCGATGCATTGGAGCGGGAGACCGTCTCGCGCATTATCTTGGTGCGCCCAGCGGTCGAAGCGGGCGAACGCCTGGGCTTCTTGCCAGGAGATATCGTGCAGAAAGTCGATCCCTATTTACGCCCGCTTTATGATGCGCTGTATGATCTCATGGGGTTTGACAAAACCGGTAAGCAGTTTGAACGCAATGCTATTGAGATCGCCCCTTTGGCCTTCATGCGCGGACGTACCTTGAATCAGTCATTCATTATTCTGGATGAAGCGCAAAATACCACGCCAGAACAAATGAAAATGTTCCTGACGCGAATTGGCTTTGGTTCCAAAGCAGTTATTACAGGCGATATTACCCAGATTGATTTACCCAAGAATCAGAAAAGTGGTCTGGTCGATGCAGACCGTGTCTTGGGAAAGATACGCGGGATTGCCTTTACCCATTTCAAAACCGAAGACGTCGTGCGCCACCCGCTGGTACAGCGCATCGTCGATGCTTACGAGCGACATGAGAAACGCCAGTAAGGCTCCCAAGCCTGCTCCCGCCACAAGTCATAAAAAAATCAAACTAGTGCTGCAATATGCCGCCGATTTTTCCGGAACACCCACCCGACCGCAGTTCCGTAAGTGGGTGAATGCTGCGTTGACGCAAAATGCGGAGATCGTATTGCGTATTGTTGATGAACATGAGGGGAAGGAGCTGAATCGCCATTTCCGTGGTAAAGACAAAGCGACCAACGTACTGACGTTCGTATACGATGAACTGCAGCCCTTGTCAGGGGATATTGTGCTGTGTGCGCCGGTTATAATCAGCGAAGCGCAACAACAACAAAAAGATCTGACTGCACATTACGCCCATCTGACAGTGCATGGCGTGTTGCACTTGCAAGGCTATGATCACGAGCATGACGCAGACGCAGCGATCATGGAGCAGCTCGAAACAGACATTGTCACTCGGTTAGGTTACGCTGATCCTTATCATGAACGATAAGATTGCAAGCGCTTTCATTCCAAATCCAGGTTTTTTAACAGCGCTATCTTGCGCATACATCTATCGATGATGAAATTTATCATGAGTAATTCCTCACCTAAGGTCAGCTGGTTTGAACATATCGGTGCCCTTCTTTTGCGCCAACCTGAAGATCGGGAACAGTTGGTGACATTGTTGCATTCTGCATATGAGCGTAATTTGCTCGATGCCGACGCACTGGCCATGATCGAAGGAGTGATGCACGTATCCGAAATGCAGGTGCGCGACATCATGGTGCCGCGCTCACAGATGGATACCATTGACATCAGTGAAAGACCTGATGAATTCATTCCGTATGTCATTGAAAAGGGGCATTCGCGTTTTCCGGTAACGGATGACAGTAAAGATCAGGTGATTGGCATTCTGCTAGCAAAAGATTTGCTGCGCTACTATGCAGGAGAAGAGGAATTCAATGTCCGTGACATGCTCCGTCCGGCGGTATTTATTCCTGAATCCAAGCGGCTCAATATTTTGCTTAAGGATTTCCGCAGCAACCGCAATCATATCGCGATCGTGGTGGATGAGTATGGCGGCGTGGCCGGCTTGGTCACCATTGAGGATGTGCTGGAGCAAATTGTTGGAGAGATTGAAGATGAGTATGACTTTGATGAAGAGGAAGCGAATATCGTAGCCGATGCGGATGGCTATTATCGTGTCAAAGCGATTACTGAAGTCGCCAGCTTCAATGAGGCGCTGAATGCCACCTTCAGTGACGAGGATTTCGACACCATCGGCGGACTTGTTACCAGCAAATTTGGCCGGCTTCCCAAGAATGAGGAAGCAATCGTGATAGAAAATTTCAGGTTTACGGTATTGCGCGCTGATAGCCGCCGCTTGCATTTGTTAAAGGTTGAACGGGTTAAATCAGATAGTTAAGTATTTTCCAGGATGCATTTTTCAGGATGACTGGCCCGCAGTGTGATTAGCCAGGTTGGCGGGAAATACTTATCCTATTATCTGGACTTAACCTTTACGGATGCCAGATGATAAAATAGCGGGCAAATGCCCAACATCACGACCCGCTGTTTTTCTCAAGACGCTTTTGATTCGCTCAATCAATACGGTTTACCCCCCGTTTTAGCGCGTATTTATGCTGCGCGAGGCATTGAGCAACCCCGCCAGCTTGAGACTGAATTATCACTGTTGCTTCCCTTTGAGCAGTTAAACCATATTGCGCATATGGCTGCACTGCTTGCCGACGCCATCGCTAGGCAGAAACGCTTACTCGTCGTGGCGGACTATGATTCAGATGGGGCGACTGCCTGTGCCGTGGCGATCCGTGCGCTGAAAAAATTTGGTGCCATCGTGGATTATCTCGTGCCCAACCGTTTTGAATATGGCTATGGTCTGACGCCGGAAATCGTGCATCTTGCGGCCTCACGCTACGACGAGCAGCCGGATATCCTGATCACCGTAGACAATGGTATTGCAAGCGTGGAAGGTGTGCGGGAGGCCAATCATCTGGGTATGCAAGTGTTTATCACCGATCACCACCTGCCTGGAGACCAGCTGCCTGATGCGGCGGTGATCGTCAATCCCAATCAGCCTGGCTGTAATTTTCCCAGCAAGCATCTTGCTGGCGTTGGGGTTGTTTTCTACGTGATGCTTGCATTGCGGGCGGAGCTACGTAAACAGGGCGCATTCATTGCCCAAGGCAAAGAGCCTAACCTGGCGAGTCTACTCGATCTGGTTGCGTTAGGGACGGTAGCGGATGTCGTCAGACTCGATAGCAACAACCGCATTCTGGTACAGCAAGGTCTGCAGCGCATTCGTAAGGGGCGAGGATGTGCCGGCATTAATGCTTTGCTGCAAGTGGCCAAGCGTGATTATCGGCAGGTATCCACTTATGAGCTGGGTTTCATCATTGGGCCAAGACTCAATGCAGCTGGCCGACTCGATGATATGACCCTGGGAATTGAGTGCCTTATCACGGATGATGAAAGCAAGGCGAATCAGCTTGCCGCTCAACTGGATGAGTTGAATCGTCAGCGGCGTGAGATCGAGACGGATATGCAACAGGATGCGCTGAGCAAGCTGGCGACCGTTATCGAGATTCAGAAATCGGCAGTCGACCCCTCTTATAGTTTATGTTTGTATGATTCGAGCTGGCACCAAGGTGTGATTGGCTTGCTTGCTTCACGGATCAAGGAAAAATTTCATCGTCCGGTGATTACTTTCGCACCAGGCAATGAAGGTGAAATCAAAGGCTCAGGGCGCTCGATTCAGGGTTTTCATTTGCGGGACGCCCTAGATCTGGTTTCTAAGCGCCATCCTGGTTTGATCCTGAAATTTGGTGGTCACGCAGCCGCTGCCGGGCTGACTGTGCATGAGCAAAATTTTGAAGACTTCCGGGCTGCTTTCGAGCAAGTTACGCAAGCACTGCTGACGCCTGCGGATTTGACCCGGGTCATAGAGACCGATGGGGAGCTAGATGATGCTGAATTAAATCTGGATCTCGCGCGCTGTCTAGCTGACTGTGTCTGGGGACAAGGTTTCCCTGAGCCCAATTTTAACGCCTGCTTTCATGTGGAGAGCCAGCGTGTCGTAGGTGAAAAACATTTAAAATTAAGACTGAAGAAATTTAATTCACACTGCAGCTACGATGCGATACTGTTTTTCCAGGCGGAGTCACTGCCACCACTCATTAACGCGGTCTTTCGCGTGCAAGCCAATGAATATAATGGAAATACTACTTTGCAATTGCTGCTTGAACATTGGTCCCCAATTGATTCGATGACGATATGAATGACGTATTCCTACCGAACGGCGAGCTCGAGCATCTCGCTGCATTTGCTACCAGTCTCGCCATTGGTCTGCTGATTGGTCTGGAGCGTCAGCGTAGCCCGGCAGCAAGAGCGGGATTACGGACATTTGCCCTGGTGGCGTTGTTTGGCACGCTCAGCGCCATGCTGTCACAAAAAGCCAGCTCACCGTGGTTGCTAGTGGGTGGGCTGCTCCTGGTGGGAATAATGACGATTGCTGCCTATTTTCGTAAGCAGGATGAATCAATTGATATCGATCCTGGCACAACCACTGTTGCGGCCATCCTGATGTGTTATGGATTGGGTGCAACTGTTTGGTTCGAAGAATCCACACTGGCGGTGATGCTCGCGATTATCACCACCATTTTGCTGTATTTTAAAACTGAGCTGCATGGTCTAACGCACAATCTTGATCGACGTGATCTGATTTCGATGCTGCAATTCGCAGTGCTTACTTTTATCGTTTTGCCGATCTTGCCCGATCAGAATTACGGTCCATATGATGCGCTCAATCCTTATCAAATCTGGCTGATGATCGTATTGATCTCCGGTATCAGCCTGACTGGCTATATCGCATTGCGCTTTATCGGTCAGCGTTATGGTGCCGTCCTCCTGGGTACATTGGGTGGCCTGGTATCCAGTACCGCAACCACCATGGTGTTTACGCGTCGTAGCCAAGATAATCCGGGTCTGGTGAAATTGGCGGTGGTCGTGATTTTGCTCGCCAATCTGACGGTTTTAATAAGGCTCGCTGTCATCAGTGCGGTCATTTCTCCGGCCATATTGCCGGAATTGTTACCGATATTAGGGACGGGCCTTTTTCTTGGACTGCTTGCTGCTGCTTTCTGGTGGCGTGACTTAAACCAGCAGGCAAAACTTTCCATACCCGAAACCAAGAACCCGGCTGAACTGACCACTGCGGCAGCCTTTGGGATACTTTACGGAATTGTGCTGCTCATGAGCGCTTGGTTATCAGATATTGCTGGGAGTAGCGGGCTTTATATTGTCGCTATCATTTCTGGTTTGACAGATGTCGATGCGATCACGCTCAGTAGTCTGCGCCTGCTTGATATGGGTAAGCTGCAGGCAATGGAAGCGGTAACCGCCATTACCCTAGCCATTATTTCAAATATTATCTTTAAGCTGGGGTTAATACTGGTTATCGGTAGTTCGTTGCTGGCCAAACATACCGCTTTAGGCATGATCATCATGGTGATCGGTTTGGGCGGCGCGCTGCTATTTTTTGGAAAATAAAGTGGTAGACCATGCATTTTAAATTTGCTTTACCTGCGCCTGGCATGTTGACGCGCCATGCTGGCTTTGACGGTTCCAGCGATACATTTGCTCTTGCGGAGCTTGCGCGCATGGTGCAATTGGCCAAGCCATTGACGATTATTACCGCCAATGCGCTGGATGCGCAAAGATTACTCGAAGAGTTGCCTTTTTTTGCACCTGAACTGAACGTACACTTGCTGCCAGATTGGGAAACGTTGCCTTATGATACCTTCTCGCCTCACTTTGATCTGATATCAGAACGACTGGCGACACTCTATCAAGTCATGAATGGGAGTTGCGATGTATTAATCGTGCCTGTGACCACTGCACTGTATCGCATGCTCCCCAGGGAATTTCTGGCAGCCCACACTTTCTTTGTCAAGCAGGGCAGTACGCTCGATCTACCCGTATTCCGCGGTCAGATGACCTTGGCCGGTTATACGCATGTGGCTCAGGTATTGTCACCTGGAGAATACAGTGTGCGCGGCGGATTGGTTGATTTGTTTCCCATGGGCAGTCCGTTACCTTATCGCATGGATTTGCTCGATAACGAAATTGAATCGATCCGCACGTTCGATGTGGATACCCAACGCAGTATTTATCCAGTTAAAGAGATCAGACTGCTGCCTGCGCGTGAGTTTCCATTGGATGAAGCCGGGCGCACCCGTTTTCGTATTAACTTTCGCGAAAAATTTGAAGGCGACCCCTCACGCAGCCGGATTTATAAAGAAATCAGCAAAGGCGCTACCCCCGCAGGAATTGAGTATTATCTGCCGCTTTTTTTCGAGCAAACGGCCACCTTGTTCGATTACTTGCCAGAGAACAGCCTGCTATGCCTGCATCAAGACATTTATCCGGTAGTCGATAATTTCTGGCGCGAAACCCAGTCGCGCTATCAATTATTGCGCGGCGATACGGAGCGCCCACTGCTGCCGCCCGTCGACTTGTTCCTGACCACTGATGGTTTCTTTGGCAAACTGAAGCCTTATGCGCGTATTCAAATTCAAACCAGCAAAGACCTGGCCACAGAACCCTTTACCCAACCTTTGCCAGCCGTGCGAGTGGATCGTCATGCAGGCAATCCCCTTGAGAAGCTGGCGGCATTTATCGCTGATTTTACGCTATCGGGCGGGCGCGTCCTCCTGCTCGCTGAAAGTATGGGGCGGCGCGAATTGATCGCCGAATACCTGCACGAATATGGTCTATCCCCCAAGCTCTGTAAAGATTATGCGGCGTTTCAGTCAGATACCGAACCCTTTATGCTGAGCGTCGCACCGCTGCATAACGGCTATATCCTCAATGCCAGTCGCTATGCACTGATTACTGAGAGTGAGCTTTACGCAACCCATGTGCAGGGGCGGCGTGAACGCGAGACGCGCAAGGCTTCCTCGACGGATGTCATGCTGCGCGATTTATCGGAAATCAAGCCCGGTGATCCAGTGGTGCATGAACAGCACGGCATCGGCCGCTATCTCGGGCTGGTCAATATGGATCTGGGCGAAGGGGAGCCTGGTCAAACCAGCGAGTTCCTTGCATTGGAATATGAAGGCGGCGATAAGCTGTATGTTCCTGTCTCGCAGCTGCATGTGATCGGACGCTACAGCGGGGTATCGCCTGAAGCAGCGCCCTTGCATAAACTCGGCAGTGGACAATGGGAAAAAGCCAAGCGCAAGGCGATGCAGCAGGTGCGCGATACCGCCGCTGAATTGCTGAATTTGTATGCGCAGCGTGCCGCGCGCGAAGGGCATGTTTTCAGGCTTAAACAGCACGATTATGAAGCGTTTGCGGAGGGATTTGGCTTTGAAGAAACCATTGATCAGGCGGCAGCGATTCAGGCGGTCATTAACGATCTGACTTCTGGCAAGCCGATGGATCGGCTGATTTGTGGTGATGTCGGCTTTGGTAAAACCGAGGTTGCCTTGCGCGCGGCGTTCATTGCGGTGGCGGATGGTAGACAGGTGGCGGTGCTGGTTCCTACCACCTTGCTGGCGGAACAGCATTTTCAGAATTTCTCGGATCGTTTCGGCTTGATTGCCGATCAGTGGCCGGTGAAAATCGCTGAGCTATCGCGCTTTCGCTCTGCCAAGGAGCAAACCCAAGCCCTGGAAGGATTGGCCAAAGGGCAGATTGATATCATCATCGGCACACACAAGCTGATTCAGGAAAAAGTCAAATTCAAGAATCTCGGACTGGTGATCATCGATGAAGAGCACCGCTTTGGTGTGCACCAAAAAGAGCAGCTAAAGAAACTGCGTGCTGAAGTGGATGTGCTGACGCTGACGGCTACGCCGATTCCACGCACGCTCGCCATGTCACTGGAAGGGTTGCGCGATTTTTCCATCATTGCTACCGCCCCGCAAAGGCGGCTGGCGATCAAAACCTTTGTTCATCCGTTCTCAGAAGGGATTATCCGCGAAGCGTGTTTGCGGGAATTGAAACGCGGTGGCCAGATTTATTTCCTCTATAACGAGGTCAGCACTATTCAGCGCATGTATGACAAGCTGGCGCAGCTTCTGCCGGAAGCGCGTATCCACATCGCCCATGGGCAGATGCGGGAAAGCGAGTTGGAGCATGTCATGCGGGATTTTTATCAGCAGCGCTTCAATCTGCTGCTTTGCACCACCATCATCGAAACCGGAATCGATATTCCCAGCGCCAACACCATCATCATGCACCGCGCGGACAAGTTCGGCTTAGCGCAACTGCACCAGTTACGTGGCAGGGTGGGGCGTTCTCACCATCAGGCCTATGCCTACCTGCTGACACCAGATGAAGAAGCGCTGGGGGCGCAAGCCAAAAAAAGACTGGAAGCAATTCAATCGATGGAGGAGCTCGGATCAGGTTTCTACCTGGCAATGCATGATCTGGAAATCCGAGGAGCAGGGGCCGTATTGAGCGAATCACAAAGCGGTGAAATGCAGGAAGTCGGCTTCAATCTCTACAGCACCATGTTGGAGAACGCGATTAAATCGCTCAAGGCGGGGTGTGAACCTGATATACAGCATCCGCTCGGCATTGCCACCGAAATCAAGCTGTATGTCCCCACTTTGCTGCCAGAAGATTACTGCAATGATATTCACGAACGCCTGGTGCTCTATAAACGCCTGGCGAATTGCACTGACGATACGCAGCTGGATGACATGCACCGCGAATTGATCGATCGCTTCGGCTTGCTGCCCGATCCGGCCCGGGCGCTATTGGATTGCCATCGCTTGCGCATTGCCGCCAAACCGCTGGGCATCATGCGTATCGATGCCAGTACTGACGGCATACTTATTCAATTTGCCCCCAACCCGCCTGTCGAAGCGGGCAACATCATCGCGCTTATCCAGAGTGGCCGGGAGTACAGCCTGGCCGGCCCAGACCGCCTGAAAGTCCAGGTAAAAATTCCAGATGCGGCGGAGCGTGTTAAACGCGTAAGGAAGCTGATGGATAGGCTGACGTAGGAGTAGCTTCTTCTCTCAGGAATGAATGAAAACAGCAATGGATTACTACGACAGTGTTTCCCCAAGAATATGAAATTGACTGATGTTACCGAAGAACAAGTACAATGGGCAGTCGTTCGTACCAATCACCGACCTCGCAAAGTACTTGGATTTAGAACTCCTCATGAGGTATTCTTCGGATTATCGATTAGCTATACTAATCAGCCATCAAAAGTTGCGCTTCGAATTTGAATCTACGGGATTTGAGAGTGACCGCACTTTACTTTTTACTACCGATCTCCCGCGTTGACTTTGGGAAAATTAACCCGCATTTTGAGGCTGCGCGAGCAGGAGCAGCCCACTTATTGGCTCAACCCATACTAGAAGCCTGCAAGTATTGGCGATTGGTTTATTCCGGAACATTCCAATCGCCAATATTTCAGTATCATGTGTGCAGCCTGCAACAGTCATTATTTCGGCTGCCTTCGGCTACACACTTAGTATTTACAGCACATTATGCCTGCTTAATTCTGGGAAGACTCCGATTTTCCCTGCTTTCTTTCCTGATTCTTTTCACACCACTTTTCATGACGGCGCTGTTTCATTTCTTTGAATTGGGTATTTTGTTCAGGCGTCAATATCTTTTGTAATCGCGATTCGGTTTCCTCATGGATCGCTTTGTATTTCTCGCCTTGCTCCTTGAAAAGTGCTTCGATTTTGACTTTCTGATCCTCGCTCAACTTTAGCTCCTTATCGAGCCGTTCTATTTTCTTGGCGCGATATTGCTCATGATCCCCCTTCTCGCCTGAATACGCGGCTACAGTCAGAGGAAATGCCAAGGCGACTACCATACCTATAAGTTTAGCGTTCATCGTTTAGTTCTCCTGATTAAAGATTGACAATCAAGCAGCATTTCTGCTGCTCTTGGGAATAACTATAAGTAACAAATATGTAAGCAGTTTGCAGCGATTGTGGAAAAAATGTGAAAGCTAAGAGTATGACTAAATCTCAAAGCGATCGTTGCACTAGCCCGAATATTTCATAAATTCGCGTGATGATCACGCAGGATTTTGATTAATAGGGAAGTTTTGAGAAAGAGGGGTGTAGTGACTCATACACCCGACTGAGCAAAATCTTTCTTATTAATCAAAAGGCAAGTGAGGGCACGTGCCAATTTATGAAATATTCGGGCTAGCTCCCTTAGGAAGCGCTGATCAATTAGTCAAACAAGATGAAGTGCAAGGCGGACGGAACACATGAAGCGAGTCTTATCAGATAGACAGACAAGTTTCAGTGCATCACCTAAACAACAATCTACTTGCGCGGATGATTATCCGCGTTCCCCTAATCGGGGTTTTGTGGATCATAACGGTATCCTGCTCCATAGACCGAATGAATCACTTCTTTTTCCGGAATCAGTTCAGCCAATTTTTTCCTCAACTTTTTGATATGACTGTCTATCGTTCTATCTGAAACGATCCGCTGATCCTGATAAATCAAATCCATCAACCTGGAGCGCGAAAAAATACGCCCCGGCTGCTGATACAACACATAGAGCAGTTGAAATTCAACCGCTGTTAATTCGATTTCCTGATTACCGTACTGCACTTTGAAACTTTGCGAGTAGAGCTTGAGCGCCTGTTCCGCTGAATTGATGGTTGGTGGCTGCAGCCGACGTAATACTGCCTTGACTCGTGCGACCATTTCCCTTGGACTGAAAGGTTTACATATATAGTCATCAGCACCCATTTCCAGACCCAGCAAACGATCAATCTCTTCAATCCGCGCAGTCACGATGATGATCGGCACTTGGCTAAAACTGCGAATATCGCGACAGATATCAAGCCCATCCCTGCCCGGCACCATCAAATCCAGCAGCACCAGCTCAACCGCGTTGTCTTTCAGCCAGGGCACCACCTCCAAACCCTGGCTCAAGCAATATGTCTGAAAGCCAGCGTGATGCAAATAATCAGCCTCCAGGCTGGCGAGCTTAGGCTCGTCTTCGACAATCAGGATACAGTTCATGGCGTAACCGGAAATGCAATACGCATCGCAAGGCCACCCAGTGGGGAGTGAGACGCTACCAGGGTTCCTTCGTGTGCCTTTACGATGTTACTGCAAATAGCCAGGCCCAGGCCTGCACCACCCAAATGCCGGTTACGCGAACCATCGACACGGTAGAATCGATCAAACAGATGCGTAATATCCTGCTCCGAAACGCCGGGACTGCTGTCAGCCAGTTCAATCACCAGATTATCCTCAAGGCGCTCAATCATGATTTCCAGTTGGCCGCCCTGATCAGTATGATTCAGGCTATTCGTCAGTAAATTGCGGAATAATTGCGATAGTCGATCCGGATCGGCGTTGATCAGCAATGGTTTGGGCAATCGATTGGTTGATATGACGCTGATCTGCTTGTTATTGAACTCAGGTATAAAGGCTGCGAGATCTTCCTGCAATAGCGGTACCGGATCGAGTAAAACTTTCCGATAACTCAAAGCACCCTGATCAGCCAAAGCCAGTTGGTAAAGATCTTCAGTTAAGCGGTTAAGTCGCATCACATCGCCCGACAACGACTTGATCGTTTCCGATGTCAGCGGACGTATCCCATCCATGATCGCTTCCAGCTCGCCGCGTAAAACAGCTAGCGGTGTGCGCAGTTCATGAGAAATATCCGCCACCCACCGTTTGCGACTTTGCTCTGCCTGCTCCAGCGCTGCGGCCATATCATTGAAATTGCGCGCAAGTTGACCCATCTCATCGTTTGACTCAACCGGGAGTCTAGCCTGGTAATTACCAACCGCAAGCCTTTGCGCTGCCGCTGCGATACGTTTCAGCGGCCGCCCGAGATGATAAGCTAAAAACCAGGCGATCAACGCAGAAAGCAGAATCATCACCAAGGCAATCCAGAAAAACAAATTGGCTTGCCGTTCCATAAAATAAATATCGCTCGCCTGATTAACCGGATTTCCCGGCAAAAGCCCAAGAAAGCCCACGGTTTGATTAGCATGCTGAATCGCATGCAGGTGTAATTGGGAAAGCAACTCCTCCCGTCCAAACAGTATCGATTTGTCTGCGCTTAGCAGCATTACGCGTAATCCGAATGGAGGCCACCTTGAGTTTATTTTTTCAGGTAATGTTCTGGGCGGCCACCACTGTTCAGGTTCTTGCTGCGCCTGCTTGATGACCCATTTTGGCGGATGATGCTGATGCGGATCAGCACGCCAGAGCAATGAAATCCATTTAAGTTTATTGCCTGTCAGGGCGTCCCAACTGCGATTCTCGGCGTAGTACTCTTCCAGTACGTCGATAATTTTATCCACCCGCTCCTGCTGCCTTTTTTCAACAAATTCAGTAAATCCTTTTTCGAGCGACCAGCGGGTAAAGAAATGCATACCCAGGACCACCAATAAAGTCGTCAGCAAGAAGGTTAAAAATAATTTGATTCTGATTGACATGGATCGCTGCTCACTTTTCAAGCGTGAACAAGAAAAACTCAAAAGATTCAGAATGAAGTCATTTGGGTTAATGCTAACTTATCAAGCTAAATAGCCTTTCATTAGATCAGCTCAGGTATGACATTATACGGGGATGATTGTCCCGGCTGATTGTGCAAAAAATATGAATTTCCCTAACTTGCGCACTTGGCAGCTGTTTGGAAATTCAGAGCGCTGTCGATAATGTGGTACTTTTATGTTGTTAACATATACTATTTTATGAATCAACAAAAAGCGTAAGAAGCGTAAGAAGCGTAAGAAGCGTTATCCGAGTAATCCAAGCGCTGGGGCGTGGCATTACTTGAAACCACACTTGCCTGTATCGGCAGTGGGAAGACCGAGAAAAATGCGGACGCTACAAGCACCCGGCGGCAAGTTATCTGAACAGTCAAAACATCAAATGCGCTGCGGTTCCTGGGCAACGTGGTTATGATGCTGGCAATAGGGTTAATGGTCGTAAACCCTATTCTGGTAGACACACCGGGTTACTGTTGACGGTTGTAGTAACCATTGCCAGCGTGCGAGGCCGTGATGGTGCTTGCTTACTGTTGCGTCATCTGCCGGTTAGGTTAGCCTGGGTTTACATCGCCATGCCCCGTGTTATGTTGAGGCACTAGCTTAAAACAGGGGTTTCCAAACAATTTCTTGGAGCGATGATTGCCCATCGCACCAGGGTAAAAGAGCCGCAAGATAATCTGCAAGACAAAACATGCCTTAGTGAAACGAAGGCAAATGTTCATAACTTGCAAATTGAAATACATCTTCAAACTCAAATTCAATACCAGCCAGTGATATAATTGCATCCGAATTGAACAACCATACAGCCTGATTACCTGGGAATACCCGCTTGAAGCACACGAAAACCGATAGAAACGCCCCCAGTCATTTACCCGCTTTCCGCACATCATCATGTGTTTCAGAAGAAAAAATTCTGAACATGCTTCACTTCCACTTCCTGTTTTTGATTCAGCGCTACGGATATATCGATCGATCTATTTAATTTATTGGAGGAGAAATGAGTCATACATTGTTTGAAACCAAGATTCAGCGCGTGCAACGTTGCGAATTGGCTGTGCCAGGTTCGCGCCCCGAAATGTTTGAAAAGGCACTGAAAAGCGGAGTGGATTTTATCTTCCTGGATCTTGAGGATGCCGTTGCCCCGGACGATAAAATACAGGCCCGCAAAAATATCATCCAGGCGATCAACGATCTGGACTGGAAAGGGCATGGGATCACGCTTTCAGTGCGTATCAACGGTCTGGATACTCAATTTATGGTACGCGATGTGGTCGATCTGGTTGAACAGGCCGGGCGCAAGATCGATACCATTCTGATTCCCAAGGTGGGCGTTTATGCAGATGTCTACATGGTTGAAGCGATGCTCAATCAGCTGGAAATGCAGCAAGGATTAAAAAACAGGATCGGCATCGAAGCGCTTATCGAGACCGCGCTGGGGATGGCTAATGTCGAGGATATCGCCCGTAACGGCGCAGCCGGGCGACTGGAAGCGCTGCATTTTGGTGTGGCTGACTATGCCGCCAGTAACCGTGCACGCACTACCAATATTGGCGGACTCAATCCGGATTATCCCGGTGATCAATGGCACGCCGCCATCAGCCGAATGACTGTGGCATGTCGTGCTTTTGGCTTGAGGCCAATCGATGGACCTTTTGGTGATATTCAGGATCCGGAAGGTTATAAGCAGGCGGCCAGACGAGCGGCTGCACTGGGCTGCGAGGGAAAATGGGCGATTCATCCGACCCAGATCGCTTTGGCCAACGAAGTATTTACGCCTCCTGCTGCTGAAATTGAAAAAGCCAGGCGGATTCTGGCTGCATTGAAAGAGGCGGCGGCGCAAGGAAAAGGCGCAGCCTCGCTCGATGGCCGTTTGATCGATGCGGCTTCGGAAAGAATGGCCAATAATATTGTGAAAGCAGCCGAGGCGATTGCTGCAAAAAATAACTAATCAGCAGGCAGGTTTTTAAACAGTTCTTTGAAATTGAAAGGGGATAGGCATTGGATATTCACGAGTATCAGGCAAAAGAAATCTTGGCTGAATATGGTGTCAAGATTGCCGAAGGCGGCTTGGCATACACGGTGGAAGAAGCCGTGCAGCGTAGCCGGGAAATCGATGGAAATGTCTGGGTAGTCAAGGCGCAGATTCATTCTGGCGCACGCGGGAAAGCAGGCGGCATCAAAGTCTGTAGGGCCCATGATGAAGTGGAGGCGGCAGCTGAAGCGCTCTTGGGCAAAAGACTGGTTACCCATCAGACGGGTCCAGCCGGCAAGATGTGCACCCGGCTTTATATCGAGGCGGGGACGGATATTGCCCGAGAGCTCTATCTGTCTTTCATGATCGACCGCAGTCATGAGCGTGTCATTATGGTGGGTTCTGCACAGGGCGGCATGGAGATCGAACGCCTCGCAGTCACTAATCCCGATGCAATCGTCAAAATCTATGTGGAACCCGCAGTAGGGTTACAGGATTTCCAGGCGCGCACCATGGCTTTTGCCTTAGGCGTTGGAGAAGATTTGCTCAATCACGCGGTTAAAACCATCAAGGGATGCTACCGTGCCTTGCGCGATCTGGATGCCAACATCCTGGAAATCAATCCACTGGTTGTGACCAAAAATAATGAGTTGCTGGCGTTGGATGCGAAAATGAGTTTCGATGAAAACGCGTTGTTCCGCCGTCATAGAATTGCCGAATTGCGCGACAAGACACAAATCGATCCACGCGAGGTGGCGGCAGCAGAGGCTGGCTTGAGCTATGTGGGACTGGATGGAGATATCGGCTGCATGATTAATGGCGCTGGCCTGGCGATGGCAACCATGGACATGATCAAGCTGGCAGGTGGTGAGCCCGCTAATTTCCTGGATGTCGGCGGAGGCGCATCGGCGGAACGTACCGAAAAAGCATTCCGCCTGGTGCTGGCTGATGAAGGCGTCAAGGCGATGCTGGTTAATATTTTTGCCGGAATTAACCGATGTGACTGGATTGCAGAAGGGGTGGTTCAAGCGGTTAAAAATATCGATATGAAAGTACCGCTGGTGGTGCGTTTATCTGGAACGAACGTTGAAGAAGGTCAGCGAATTATCGCAGACAGCGGTTTGCCGATTATTACCGCGGAAACATTGGCGGATGCGGCGGAAAAAGTGGTTCAGGCACGCAACGAAATGGTTGCAAAACAAGGGTAGGGGGGACAGAGTGGCCATTTTAATTAATGAAAATACACGCATTATTGTGCAAGGCTTCACAGGCAGAATTGGCAGCTTTCATGCGCAGGAAATGATCGAATATGGATCGAAAGTCGTAGGGGGTGTTACCCCGGGTAAGGGCGGGAAAACGCACTTGGGGCTACCCGTTTTCAATACCGTGAAAGAAGCGGTTGAACAGGTGGGGGCCGAGGCGAGCATCGTATTTGTGCCCCCGGCATTTGCCGCTGATTCGATCATGGAAGCAGCCGATGCTGGCATTAAATATTGTGTCTCGATTACAGATGGTATTCCGACTCAAGATATGATGACAGTCAAGAGTTTTTTACGCCGTTTTCCCAAGGCGCAAAGGATGATGTTGACCGGCCCCAATTGTTCAGGGACGATCAGCCCGGAACGTGCCATGCTGGGCATCATGCCAGGACATATCTATATGCGGGGTAATGTGGGGGTGGTTGGCCGTTCAGGGACGCTGGGCTATGAAGCTGCCGATCAAATGCGGCGGCTGGGGATCGGTATTTCCACCTCTATCGGGATTGGCGGTGATCCGATCATCGGGAGCTCCCACCGCGATGTGCTGGAAAAACTGGAACAGGATCCGGAAACCAAGGTGGCGCTGATGATTGGTGAAATCGGAGGGCCGCAGGAAGTGGAAGCCGGCATTTTTGCCAAAGAGAATATGAGCAAACCATTAATAGCCTATATTGCGGGATTGACGGCACCAGCCGGTCGGCGTATGGGACATGCGGGAGCAATCATTTCTTCTGCAGGAGAAAGCGCTGCAGAGAAAGTGGAGCGATTGAAAGAGCTGGGTGTCACCATATGCCCAACACCGTCTTTGATGGGAAAAACGGTCGCAGAATTATTGGCCAAAATGTAGCCTGAAAGTTGTTTTCTCAACTTGCTGACCAGATTGATTGCGAAATCTGGTCAGCTTCCTTGAATCCGGCACAAGCACCCATACAATAAGCAAGGCGTTTTATGGTGTGCAAAATTGAAGTAATCGAATTTTTAATGATATGGAAATTAACCAGAAAACCGACAAAAAAAGAATTTCAGCGATAGCCCGTTTTCTCTTTTTATCACGTTGGCTGCAATTACCGCTCTATTTAGGGTTAGTACTGGCGCAGTGTGTCTATGTTTTTCACTTTTGGGTCGAGTTAATTGATCTGGTGGGTGCGATCATAGGTGACAAAGAGTCATTGAGGCATATTCTGCATATTGTTTCTCCTGAAGAAGGAGAAGCGCCCATGAAGATCACAGAAACGGCCATTATGCTGGTAGTGCTGGGTCTGATTGATGTGGTAATGATTTCTAATCTATTGATTATGGTGATTATTGGCGGATATGAGACGTTTGTTTCACGCATGAATCTGGAAGGCCACCCCGATCAGCCTGAATGGCTATCGCATGTCAATGCAGCGGTATTAAAGATCAAGCTCTCCACTGCTATTATCGGTATCTCGTCCATTCACCTGCTCAAGACCTTTATCAATGCCACTGCTTATGATGAAAAGACATTGCTGGCCCAAACAGGCATTCATATTACTTTCTTGCTATCTGCAATGGCGATTGCCTATACAGATCGCCTGATGTCTATGACCCTGCACAACAGCATAGCGGAATCAGACGAGTGAAGGTGGCATAACGTCTAATAAATGGATAATGCCCAATAAGGCGGTTCCCACAGCTTGCCGCCTGATTGCTTCGCGATCTCCTGAGAAAAAATGGGTCTCGCTGCCTGCGAGCTCTTGCTTGGATGCCCAGGCAAAGCACACCATCCCGACGGGTTTTTCTTGCGATCCGCCTGCTGGTCCAGCAATGCCGGTTACCGCAACCGCTACCTGGGCATCGCTCATTTTAATGGCGCCTGTTGCCATTTCTTGCGCGGTTTGTTCGGATACTGCGCCATATTGAGTCAAAGTCGCCGCCTGCACGCCCAACATTTGTTGCTTGGCGTGGTTACTATAGGTAATAAAACCCCGATCATACCAGGCTGAACTCCCCGCAACGGCTGTGACCACCTGACCTATCCAGCCGCCTGTGCACGATTCTGCACTAGCCAGTATCAAACCCCTTTCAGCAAGCGCTACGCCAACATGCTGTGCATAAGAGAGCAGTATTCGATCATCGACCATAAATCATCTCTAAAAATTTATCTTGCAGGTGAATCGCAGCACTCTGCGCCTAGCCCTGAGTACCTGAATAGGTTTCTAGGGAAGACCTGAATAAGTGAGCAATGTGTCACAGTAGCTACTTATTCGGGTTAAGCTAAAAGTAGCTTTCGAGTAGAACCAGCGACTTCCAGCCAGCGAGGCAAAGTAAGGTATAGAATGCTGCCAGTAGATCATCGAACATCACACCCAACCCGCCACGAAGCTTGCGCTCATAGTATTTGATGGGCGGAGGTTTAAGGATGTCAAAAAAGCGAAATAATATAAACGCAGCGCCAGACCATAGCCAATGATCAGGAATGAAATAGAGCACTAGCATGAAAGCGACAATTTCATCCCATACCATACCGGGATGATCATGGGCGCGCAACGCTCTGCCAGTAATGGCACACGCCCAGATACCCAAAATGAAGAAAATATCAATAGCGAGTAATAGTGCGATCGGCTCGAGAAACGAATCCAGGGACCAGAATAATGGAAAGGCAACCAGTGTTCCAAAGGTGCCCGGTGCCAACCGACTTAGCCCGGCGCCAGCACCAAATGCAAGAAAGTGGGCAAAGCGGCTGTGAACAAACGCTAAATCAGGTTGCAAAGGAGGAAGCTTGAAACTGGACTGGTAGGGCTCAGGTAAGGAAGTGGTCATAGCCTTTTTTCTCGTGGGTGATCGCGTGACCGTTTGCATCAAGAATGAATAATCCTTTACCCGGAGTAATTTTTCCAATGCGGGCAAGGGGAACAGTCAATTCCTGAGACAATTGTATTATTTCGGGACGCTTTATCTCGGGAGCGGTAAAACAGAGTTCATAATCATCACCTCCTGCCAGTAAACAGTCAACTGCAAGTGATGAAGGTAAATATCTTTGCATGGCCCATGAGCAGGCGATTCTTTCTAAATGGATCGTTGCGGCAGCATGGGAGCATTCCAGAATATGTCCAAGATCAGCCAGTAATCCATCGGAAATATCAATCGCACTATGCGCAAGATCAACTAATCGCTGCCCAAGTTCGACGCGTGCTACGGGGGTATAAAGCGCAGCTAAGCACACAGCCAGTTCTTCTGGATCCAGGGTGATGCGTTGTTGCAGATGAGCAAGCGCCAATGCAGCATTGCCTAAATACCCGGATATCCAGATATCATCTCCCGGAATGGCTCCACTTCTTTTCAGCGCTTTTCCTTTGGCGACTTCACCCATGATGTGTACGCCTATATTAAGCGGGCCACACGTCGTGTCGCCACCTATGAGTTCCACCTGATATTTGCTGGCCAGCGTAAAGAAGCCATCCATAAACGCTTCCAGCCAGCCACTATTCATGTTGACCAAATTGGCAGGTAATGTCAGTGCGAGTGTAACCCAGCGGGGAATGGCCCCCATCGCTGCCATATCAGAGAGATTGACCGCCAAGGCTTTGTGACCAAGCTTGCCAGGATCGGTATCGGCGAAAAAATGCTGACCGGATACCAGGGTATCGGTAGAAACGGCCAAATCGGTCGTCGCTGTGTAGGGAATCAGCGCAGCATCATCGCCTATGCCAAGGATCGCCCGATGAACCGGTCGTGTGAAATATCGACGGATAATATCAAACTCGGAACTCACGATCAGTCCATGGTATGAAATTGTTACCAGAAGGCAGCTAGAAATAGGTTGTTATATTGATTCAATTTTTTTCTTGGCTTGCGATTGAATTTCTATGGCGCGCAATTGTGCCGCAAGCTTATCCAGCACACCATTCACGTATTTGTATCCATCGGTTCCTCCGTATGTCTTAGCGAGTTCTATGGCTTCATTGATAATGGCGCGATAAGGAATTTCCAGATGGTGAATGAGCTCGTAGGTGCTGAGTAAGAGAATGGAAGACTCAACCGGGCTGAGATCAATCAAAGGGCGATCAAGGTAAGGCTGAATATGGTGTTCCAGCGTGGTTGAATTTTTTAGCACACCGCGAATTAAATCGGAAAAAAAAGATTCATCTGTTTTGGGAAAAATGTCTGTTTCACGTAATTGTGTTTCGATAAAACTCACATCGTTTCCAGCGACACGCCACTGATAAATGCCTTGTAATGCGAGCTCACGCGAAAGATGGCGGCGTTTCTTGTATTTAAAGCCGGTTTTTAAAGGTGAAGTAGATTGGATTGCAGTCATGAGCCAATTATTATGTCATTTCATCAAGTTTTGCCAGAAGATTGGCCATTTCGATCGCTGCGCGTGCAGCTTCTATTCCTTTCTGGGTCATCCTGGCAAGCGCCTGATCATCATTGTCAGTCGTGAGTATGCCATTTGCTACAGGAATGCCCGTATCAAGCTGAACAGAGATTAATCCTCTTGCTGATTCATTCGATACCACTTCAAAATGATAGGTGTCGCCTCGTATGACGGCACCTAAAGCGATCAATGCATCAAACTGATCGGATAAGGCCATCTTTTGCAATGCCAATGGAATCTCCAGTGCACCAGGTACTGTAGCCAATAACAGGTTCGATTCTTGAACGCCCTGCTTGGCTAATTCAGCGGTACAAGCGCCAAGTAGCCCCTCTGTTACTTCAATGTTAAAGCGGCTCATCACGATGCCAACGCGAAGCTCGGCACTATTGAGGCTGGTTTCAATTTCCGGGATATTGTCGTAATATGCCATGCTCACTCCAGTAAGCGTGCTAAAAGTTGAAGAAAGGTTGAAGAAATAGAAAAGGTTAGATTTTACTGTAAAGCGGTATATTTATTCAGAGTTTCCAGATATCCCGTCACTTCCAGACCAAAACCCGTCATGCTGGGCATTTTGCGTGGCGTCGCAAGCAAACGCATCTTACCTACGCCAAGATCTTTCAGTATTTGCGCACCGATGCCATGATCCCGTAAATCTGTCTTGACCGAGTCATGATGCTGTGCCTGATTCTGCAAGAGACGTTCTGCCAGGATGGCAGCATCCCCCTTGCGATGCAACAGCACGATCACCCCTTGCCCTGTCTCTGCAATCACACGCATGGCATCATTGATGCTCCAGGAATGCATATGATCGTTGATATCCAGTACATCGATCACGGATAAAGGTTCATGCACGCGTACCAGTACTTCTTTATCTGGATGAAGCGTGCCTTTTACCAGCGCAAGGTGCGTAATATTGGCTGTTTTATCATGATAAGCAGTCAAGTGAAATTCACCATAGATAGTTTGAATGGGACGATCAGCCACCCGTGTCACCAGACTTTCCGTGAGGCTGCGGTGATGAATCAGATCTGCGATGGTGCCAATTTTGAGCTGATGTTTGGCGGCAAATTCGATGAGATCCGGTAGGCGCGCCATTTCACCATCATCTTTCAGGATTTCGCAGATCACCGCAGCCGGAGTCAATCCCGCCATCTGCGCCAGGTCGCACCCCGCTTCGGTATGTCCCGCGCGTACCAATACACCCCCTTTTTGCGCCTTGAGCGGAAAAATATGGCCAGGCTGGACAATATCTTCGGATTTGGCATCTGCTTTGACAGCGGCTTGTATGGTGCGAGCGCGATCAGCTGCAGAAATCCCTGTCGTTACACCCGTTGCGGCCTCAATGGAAACAGTGAAGTTGGTTCCATGGGATGAATGGCTAGTCGAAACCATCAACGGCAATTTGAGTTGATGGCATCGTTCTTCCGTTAGCGTCAGACAGACCAGTCCTCGGCCATGCTTCGCCATGAAATTGATCGTTTCCGCGGTCACGAAATCAGCGGCCAGAACCAGATCGCCTTCATTTTCACGATCTTCTTCGTCAATGAGAATAACCATTTTTCCGGCCCTGAAATCCGTAATGATTTCCTCGATAGTGCTAATTGCCATATTTACTTAACTATAACTCCAGAAGATAGTTCCATTAGACGCGCGATATAGCGTGCCAGCATATCCGATTCCAAATTTAATCGTTCATCCCGTTTAAGATGCTTCAGATTCGTTTCAGCTAACGTATGGGGAATGAGATTGATTTCCAGGATATCGTCCTCTATACGATTGATGGTCAGGCTGACGCCATTTACCGTAATCGACCCTTTTGCTGCAATATATTTTAACAGTGATACCGGTGATTTGATCGCCAGCAGATAATTTTCCCCTGCTTGTTCGAATGTAGTGACTGTGCCTACTCCATCCACATGGCCGCTTACCAAGTGACCGCCTAATCGATCCGTTAATCGCATTGCTTTCTCCAGATTAACATAATTTCCGACGATATTCAGGCCATGTGTGCAGCTTAAAGTTTCATCTGAGACATCGACAGTAAAAAAAGTATTGGCTAATGAAGTGACCGTCAGACATACGCCATTAACTGCAATACTGTCACCGATCTTGACGTCACTCATATCCAGCTTGCCTGGGGTGATATGCAGGCCGAGCGCATTAGTTTTCTGGCTAATTTGTTTAATTTCCCCGACCGCTTCAATAATTCCTGTAAACATTTTATATTTTCCAAACATTAAGATACTGCCACCTTGTTGATGCTGTTCCTGGCGAACAAGAACAGCATATGCCATCTGCCTTAATTGCCGTACAGCAAATAACTGAGCGTTACTCAGTTTCCAACACATAAAGCCGGCTGGCTTTATCAACGCCACATAATAGGGATAGGGTCGAAACATTTTTCGCCTTCCAAAAGGTATTTATCTCATTTGCCGAAACCAGCTTCGCTGGGTCGTATATCTCCGCCTTCATGTTAAAGCCGAAGACTGACTGATTATTTCATTTTATTTTCAATGTATTAACTATTCTACCTGCCGAGCGTTCGGATAACAATAATTTCTGGCACGCTACTTGCTCTTATTTCTAATGAAGGCAACCAAAGTTGAACAAGTTGTCCTGACGAAAATGAAATCAAACGCGTTAACGCTGGGCCTGATGCCTGGATGGGTCACAAGCCGAAGCGTGACGGAGAACCTGAGAATTGGAGGACTAAGCCATGTATGAGAGCGAAAACACATTCGAATTCAATCCGGAAATGAGCAGTCTTGAGAGCGAGCAATACGAGAACGAGCAATACGAGCAATTCGAGTTTGGCGAAGCGGAGTGGGGGGAAGTATTTAACGAGAGTGAAGTGATGGAGCTGGCTGCCGAGCTTCTGGAAGTGACTAATGAAGAGGAGCTTGATCGCTTCCTGGGTGGATTAATCAAGAAGGCCGGCGGGGCTCTCCGCAAGGTAGTGAAATCTCCCATCGGTCGAGCTGTGGGAGGGGTACTCAAGGGTGTCGCCAAAAAAGCCTTGCCCATTGCTGGCGGCGCACTGGGTGCCTATTTCGGCGGGCCGTTAGGGGCCAAGATTGGCAGCGGCCTCGCCTCTGCAGCAGGCAGTGCGCTGGGGCTTGAACTTGAAGCATTGAGCCAGGAAGATCGTGAATTTGAAGGCGGAAAGCAATTCGTCCGTTTCGCCGCTAACACCGTCAAAAATGCAGTTTCAGCACCTGCTTCTATCGATCCACGCACTGCCGCGCAAGCTGCAGCAACTAAAGCTGCGCAAAAGTATGCACCCAGTCTGTTAGCTCCGGGCTCAGGATCTGCGGCGCCATCGACTGTGCCGGGTAAGGGTCGTAGTGGTCGATGGATTCGGCGAGGCCGCAACATCATTATTTTCAATGCCTGAACAACCCCTGGCAACACATTTCTCGAGGAGGATAACACCATGCACGATATCGACCGCACTCAACTGGAAACCAGCCATGAACTGGAAAATTACGAATATGAACAATACGAAGATGGTGAAACCGAATGGAGCACTGAAGCGGGCGCTTTCAGTGAAGCAGAAGCGATGGGGCTCGCTGCCGAGCTGTTGGAGGTCAGCAGCGAAGAAGAGCTGGAGCAGTTCCTGGGTAGCCTCATCAAAAAGGCCGGTCGAGCCGCCGGCCAGTTTATCAAGTCACCGGCAGGCCAACAGCTCGGCGGGCTCTTGAAAGGCGCAGCCAAGAAAGCGCTGCCCATGGTGGGGAGTGCTATCGGCGGTTATTTCGGCGGAAGTGGCGGTGCCAAAATCGGCAGCCAGGTTGCATCCACTGCTGGTCGAATCTTCGGCTTGGAATTGGAGGGATTAAGTCTGGAGGACCAGGAATACGAGGCTGCGAAAAGCTTCGTTCAGTTTGCCGGAACAGCTGCTAAAAATGCAGCCTCAGCGCCACCGACGGCTAATCCGCGAACAGTCGCTCAATCGGCTGTGCTGGCAGCCGCTCGTCAACTGGCTCCAGGTCTAGTCAGTGGCATCCGGCCTACAGTCCCTGGCGGCACAGCGGGTACAGTCTGTCCTTCTTGCGGAAGTGGGGCGAGAAGCGGTCGCTGGATGCGCCGTGGCAACAAGATTATTCTGTTTGGGGTTTGAGCCATCATGGCCGCCGTTTCCTATGCCACATGGATGCTCGAGCAGGAAGCTCGTGCGTTGATGACCAGATTAGAACGCATCAAGCCTTTTGCATTGCATGAAAGCATGTTGCCGGCGGCGGCTATTCTGCCAGCAGCACAAACCGGCATCGAACGGTATCTCATGAAAGGCCGGCGAGAGCTGAGAGGTTTAATCCGGCGTTATATAAGCTGGCTACGGGGGCCGTTAGGTCAAAGAGCGAGCCCGGCGCAGGCGCAACGGCTATTTACAATGCTCCGGCTTAGGTTCAATACCGTCCTGACTCAGTTCGATTTGTTCAATGATGCATTGACGCAGCGTAGCGAGAATGAGATCGGTGTGTGGCTTTCAGGACTCGATGTCGCTTCTGCCGACGCGCTGACACTGACTGGTCATTACTATGATGTGCCCCCCGTCATCTGTTATTTCGATCGCGACGTCGGGGCCGCCATTCGGCGGGCTCGCACACGGCTCCCGGGTGGTGGCGAAAATCCGGTGGCCGTGATTCGTGTGCCGAGGGAACGTCTGATCGGCAGCGGTATCGCCTCTTCCCTGGTTCACGAAGTGGGTCATCAGGCCGCTGCTCTGCTTTATCTGGTGAATTCACTTCGTCCTGTTTTGCAAGGAATGCAACGAGGCAGCGGATCTCATAGCGCTATCTGGTCGTTATGGGAGCGGTGGATTTCCGAGATCGTTGCTGATTTTTGGTCGGTTGCTCGCATCGGGATTGCTTCTACTTTGGGGTTAATGGGTGTCGTAAGCCTGCCGCGTGCTTTTATGTTCCGCCTGAACCGGGATGATCCCCATCCTTCTCCTTGGATACGCGTCAAGCTGAGCTGTGCCATGGGGCAGGCGCTCTATCCTCATCCGCAGTGGGAACGCCTGGCTCGGTTATGGGAAGCGTATTACCCGCTTAGCGGACTGGGTGCAGAGCAGCAGCGGAATTATGGTGCTTTGCAGGCGACGTTACCTGGCTTTGTCGCACTGTTGGTTAACCACAGACCCCTAAGCCTGCGCGGCCATAGCCTGGCCGAAGCCTTGCAGGTGCGAAACCGTCAACCGCACTATCTTCAGGCGCTTTTGCAGGTTTGGCGGCAACAGCCGTCGAAAATGTACCGGGCACCCCCTACCTTGGCTTTTGCCGTGATTGGTCAGGCGCGTTCCGACGGTCGCATGAGTCCGGAACAGGAAAGCGCCATCCTGTCCAAACTGCTGACTCACTGGGCGCTGAGCAGCACCTTGCAAGTATCCGAAGACTGCTCCAGACAGGGCTGGGGACACAGAACACCAGAGTTTAAACTGGCAATCCAATATTGATCATCATTTATTAAGGAGACGTCCATGTCTACAAAAAATACGCAGTTAGGTAAAGTGACCATTTTGGTGACCGACGACCCTACCGTCCAAAATACCCCAATAAGAAATGCTTGGGTTACCCTTACCCGCCGAGGTAAAGAAAGCGCTGAGCAAGCTCAGCAGAAATCTAAAACGAAAGGAGGCGTCGAAGAGCATTCGGATGAGTATTCTTGCGAAGAAAAAATTTATCGAAAAGAGACTAATGAAGATGCTCTTGCCATTCTCGAAGTACCCTGTGGCGACTATGAAATCTGTTGCGAAGCTTTTGGAATCGTCTCTAAAAAAGCGGACATCACGGTAACACAGGACAGCTGTCTCACTAGAACAATAGTCATTCCTTTGCAGTTTGACATCGAGTGGGGAGCACTTGCGGAGAATTGTCAAGGAACAGAATTTAATCAGTGCATTCAGGCGGATGCAGGAACTACCTGGGTTTTCAGCGTCCATCATAACTTAACAATACAACCGGGAAATCGAAAGATCAGATGGGCAACAACCCGCGGCCATTTTTATGAATCCGATACCGCGCGCGATATGGTTCATCTCAGTACGCATGGGCATGTGGGTGAAATCAGAGTCAGCGCCACAATGAGCGAAATAGGAAGCGCCTCAGTCACCAAGGAAATACCTGTCTTTTCTAATCAGCCGCCAATAACCAATGTTGAAGGCAATCTAAACGTCTCGCTGACGCGTACGGAGACTTCTTTCACTGAAGACACCGCGTTCTGGACAGGAATTCGCAACAGCACAGACGCACTCTCGTTCAATAATTATCTTCGCTTCATGGATTGGGTTTTTTGTGGCGGGAAACCTCCAAACCCAAAAAATGGCTTTGAAGATGGGCGTTTTATTACCAAGAAAGAAGAATACGATCGACTGAAGATTCAACGTTTCCTGCCCTTTGCCGACTCCGACGCTTATCGCGTCATGAAGGCAGCCACCGAGGCCTTCGTGATGGTCAACTGCGGCGTGCAGCAGGAACCGCTACCGTTCGATCCGAATACGAATCGCCCAAATCGCGATGACGCCTATCTTAACCGCAGAGACCTGCCCATTCCAAACGTGGGGTTGAGTACCGCTTTCGACCAATATCTTGTACCCGTGAACGGCGACAAAACACTGCCTTATCTTGCGGTTATTCGGCGAAAACTACCCGATATTCCAATCAAGACTACATTGTTCGAAAACGCCGTCCCGAGAAACCAAGGAGATTTAGCCGAAATATTCGACAATTGCTTCGGTTTGCTGCAAGAGAAACTTGAAAACCCTTGCCTGTTGGAACTCATCTGGTCCTACTGGCACGAAGAAGGCATGCTCGTGCAGTCGATGAACACTATCTCGCGACGCTTCCAGAACATACGCTCGTCAGTCCAGGACCCGCTTGCCAACCTGGAGATGGATCCATTGCGTCCACTTAATAATTTGCTATGGAGTTATATCCAGGATGAGCCGCATCGGCTGACGATCAATCGGCGCAACTACGAATACGATCACCATTACGGCTTGCGACTGGAAGGTAAGGCTGTTCAGAATTTCAGTCCTGTGGATACACGTTCGAAATTCCTGGAGGCATTCCACCACTTGTTACGCTTGTGTACCGTGTTCTATAAGCAGGATGACGATACCACGGTTAAAGCCGACGCCTTCCCGGTGCTCAATGCGCTCAAGGAAGTGCATTTGATTCTTTCCCAAGGGGCTCACAACCAGTTCGGAGATCTGCCGTCGAGTGCCCGCATTGAAATGCTGATGCAGCAGTGGTTGCTGGCCAGACCCGAATTTCGGGAGCTTTTGCCGACCCGTATCATGGTCGCTTACCCTGAACCCTGGATGGACCGCGTCGATGCGATGAAGAAACTCCAGGGGTGGACCGACACCAGTGTACTGCACTTCCGCAACCTTGGCATGTTCGGCGAGCAGCTATTGCTTTCAATCCGCTGGGGTCATTGGAGCGATGAGTTCGAGCCTGTTAAGGCGCTTAATTGGGCACGGTTTTTCCGTCCGCAGGTGCAGGGTTACATCCATGCTTACCGTGCGGCAACGGGCGTGGATCTATCGGCTGATCCAACGGTGAATGCGCGTGTGGATTCCACCTTGCCATCAGTGTTGTTGCAGAGGCGCTTGGCAAGCCAGCAGCGGGCAAGTTGAGGTCATCAAAGATGATCAACTTCACTTCGGCACTCTACCTTGGGTTGCATCACCCGAGTCGGCTTCTGCAGCCTTGGAAGCAGCTCACCTTGGGTGTGCCGGCGGCTCTGGCCGAACCCCCCGGCGCCGAAGAAGTGGCTCAAAGACTGGCGCAGTTACAGGGCTGCGAGCAAGGCGTTCTGATGCCTTCCACCTTGCATTTGTTTTGGGATTTATTCGGGATGTTATGCCAGCAACCGGTGACTGTATATCTGGATGAGGGGGCTTATGCGACCGTGCGGTGGGGAGTGGAGCGGGTAGGTGCAAGAGGTGTTGCCGTTCACCGCTTTCGTCATCACGATGCCACAGCGCTTTTGTCTCAAATTAAGCTACAGATACGTAAAAGGAAATATCCGGTGGTGGTCGCCAATGGCTTCTGCCCCGTTTGTAGCAAGGCAGCCCCCATCGGCGACTATTTGGAGATTGTGAGACGCTTTGGCGGTCTGCTGGTTTTGGACGATACTCAGGCGTTGGGCATCTTGGGGGAAGCGCCCGTAGGGTGTGCCCCCTATGGCCATGGCGGGGGAGGCATTTTACGCTGGAGTGGGCATTTCGGGCCGGACATCCTGGTGGGTTCTTCTCTGGCAAAGGGATTGGGTGTGCCGGTAGCGGTTCTTGCAGGGAGCCAGCATTGGCTCAAACGATTTAAAACTGCAAGCGACACCCGAGTGCATAGCAGTCCTCCTTCGGTGGCCGTTATCCAGGCTGCTGCGCATGCGCTGACGGTAAACCAGGTTCAGGGTAATTTGTTGAGACAAAGGCTCGCTCAGCGAGTCGGACAATTCCGAAAAGGATTGGAGCTCGTCGGAGGGTCTTCCGCCGGCGGCTGGTTTCCAGTTCAAACCCTCCACGGCATTGCTGGGGATGCGGCTGTGCGGCTACACCAACGTCTTTCTCAGCGGGGCGTTCAAGCCGTATTATCACGCCCCCACAATAATAGGGAAGCCCGTCTGAGTTTTTTGATCACGGCCCGGCACTGCGCTATGGAGATGGATCGATGTATAGATATGTTGGATTCATTGGCCAATAGTGTCAAAACCCCAACAAACAACGAACAGCTTAAGGGGCAGCCAACTTCGGCCTGCCAATCAAGATAGTGACACTACATTCTAGAGGTGAATCATGAATCAAGAACCCAGCTTTGAAACGTTGCCCTTTGAACTCGCTCCCGAATTTGCTGGCGAGATGTTCGAAGTAGAAAGTGAACGAGGAAGTCGTCGATCATTCGGCAGGAGCGGAGGACGGTATTCCCAGTCCCCCTCCCTGTCTGGATTACGACCGAAGGGAATCAAGCGCCCGCCGATTGCAAAACCCCGCCCCCTCCCGAAGGGGCGCCGTAGGCCTTGGGGCGTGGGACGTGAACCCTATGGTATCGTGAGCGAGCCCTATCCCATTGGACCCGAACCGTTAGGGTCGGAGCGAGTGCGCTGGCTACAGGATTGTCTGAATCAAGCGATAGGAACACAGCTTCCAGTGACGGGCGTTGTGGGACCGGAAACGCGCAGTGCTGTCAGGCGTTTTCAGCGGCAGCAAGGCCTCAGAACAACCGGTATCGCCGGCCCCGATACCGAGGAGGCATTGAGGGTTGCTTGTGAAAACCGGGGTGACCAACCATCATCGGAGGAACTGGAATTCGGTGCCATCTACGAGAGCGAGTGGATGGAAATGGAATTGCCCGCTGCATTTCGAGACAATTACAGCAGGCTCCTCACACACATGTTGCCAGCAGATCAGGGACTCTGGGCCACCAGGCGATGTTATCGGCTCTCGCAGTATCATCGCGCTCCTCAGCAACGGGGTGTATATCTTCTCATTTTCCGTAATCGCTCGCCCAGCGGCCACATCGGTTATGTCGGTGAAAGCGAAAACCTTCGCGAGCGAATGCAAGGATACCGCCGGGATGCGATATTCTTCGGTCTCAATCCCGACAATTATGCCTTTTGCTGGGTACTGACATCTCAACATAAAGCAATCGAAGAGGGCCTTCGGGCTGCTCTGAATCCAACTGGGCTGGTCACCAATCAGCGAGAGCTCGAAATAGCACTGGAAAGCCCGTTCAATGAAGCTGAAGAAATCGAGCTTGCCGCGGAATTGTTATCGATTTCCAGTGAGGAAGAGCTGGACCAGTTTCTCGGCAAGTTGTTCAAGGGAATAGGCAGGGGGATCAAGAAAGCGGGCCGCTTCATTGGCAAGCGAGTGCTGCCCGTACTGGGCAAAGGTCTGAAAGCTATTGGCAAGGCCGCGCTTCCGGTCGTGGGCAAGGCATTAGGATCCTTTATTCCGATACCGGGGGTCGGCACGGCAATCGGTGGTGCTGTGGGAACAGCGCTGAGCAAAGCACTGGAACTTGAATTCAGTGGCTTGAACGCGGAAGAAGCAGAGTTGGAAAAGGCGCGGCGCTTTGTCCGCATTGCGGGCACAGCAGCCAGGCAAGCAGCGCTGGCCGACCCCAATGCGGACCCTCAGGCCGCAGTAAGAACGGCATTGATGGCTGCGCTACACCGGCATGTGCCGAATCTCCCGGCCAGCCTCACTGACAATGCTTTGCAGACGAGCGGAGCTAAAGCCTCTGCGAGCACCGGCCGGTGGGTTCGACGTGGGCGCACTATCGTTGTGGAAAGAGCCTAAAGCAAAAAGGCGCATGGAAGTCCGGCTGAACCGTATTGAAAGACAGGAAATAAGCACAGTGATTAACTCTCCGGAGCCCCGGACCTCCATCCTGTTACGCTGGCTGGCCTTAATAAATATATCTCAGTAGCGTAGGAGGTCACTCATGAGTACGCCATTCAGTTTTGAAGATGAGCTGTTCGAGGTGGTGCATCTAGCCGTGATATTGAGGGAGCCAGAAACCGAACATAGTACGGTAATGCTTGATCGCTGCGCAGCGCCCTACCACAGATGCCTGGCGCCATTTCAGAATCCGGCCGCTGTTGACTGGGCATCCGTACGACAGCAGCGGCTCACGAATTGTCCTCTACCGGCTATCTTGGCAGCCGTTGGCCGGGCTTGCCCCAAGTTTCTGCGAAACATGATCTTTCATGACCTCACACAGCCTTACAAAGCTACTCTGGGGAAACGGCCAGGTTCGGGCTCCAGCGTGTTCCACATCACATTTAGAGGAGTGAACAGAACGATTATCATTTCACTCCGACTGCATTTCCCGCGGCCAGAGGATGCGCAGCACCCGGTAGCGCCGGAACTTCACAATCTAATGTTTTCCAGAGCGTCTGATGGGGGTTGGGCCAGCTACATTGAGAAAGCCTATGTTGTGATGCGAGGAAAGAATCGTTATGAAAATTTAAACATGCATGCAATGGATCCACCCCTTACCGTCAATCGTTTTTTCTTCGATGTGCTGGACCGATTTACGAAGATTCAATTCGAGACAAACGAAATATTCTTCAGCCTAAGGCCAAGCCTGAACATTGAAGGAAAAGAAATCTGGATAACTGAAGAAAGATTCATAAGGCCGTTGACGCGCGGAAGACTCAAGGCATTACTGATTTTGACGCATGAACGCCCAACGATTGCTACAACTCATGCTGCTTCATCACGGCTGATTCGTGAACATACTTACCTAGTGACACATTTGTCCAGAGCGGGCGTTCATGTTCAGGAATTCATGCGACGCTCGCCGCCGGAGGCTATTCCGCTGGCTGATCTCGGCAGGGAGTTTGACGCTATTTATCAGAGTTCAAGCAATTGTGCCTAGTGTTGAATGGGAGGAAATACCATGATCATCGATTGCCACTGCCATGCCGGAATGGGCGATGGCTTAACCGGGCCGTGGGATACCCGGGCATCCTTGCGGGATTATCTGCAGCGTGCAGCAGCGGCAGGGATTCATCGTACGGTGCTGTTTTCTGCTTTTCATTCGAACTATGCCGTTGCTAACCAGGAAGTAGCGCGTATCGTAGCCAGTGGATCCAGCCGATTTTACGGTTTTGCTTTTGTGCATGCTGAACGTGATCGGGGACGCATACACAAATTGATTGAGATTGCCGTAAAACGTTATGGCTTCGTTGGCATCAAGGTGCACCGCCACGATGCCGCCATCACGCGCGAGATCTGTGCGGCTGCCCGGGCTTATGCTTTACCGGTGTTGTACGATGTGGCGGGGGAGGTATCCGTTTGTGAATTGCTGGCCCAGGAATATCCAGACGTCAACTTTATCATCCCGCATCTCGGTAGCTTTGCTGACGACTGGCGTGCCCAGTTGGCCGTGATTGACCATCTGGTTCGCCATCCGAATATTTACGCTGATACTTCTGGGGTGCGGCGCTTTGATTTGCTGGAACAAGCCGTTAAACGGGCGGGAGCGGCCAAGATCCTATTCGGCTCCGACGGGCCATGGCTGCACCCGGGCGTTGAGCTGGCCAAGATCAAGGTTTTGCGATTGCCGCTTTCTCAGGAGAATCTGATTCTGGGAGGAAATTTTCGAAATTTAATCGGCATAGCTGGGCGCCGTCAGGCGATGTTATTGGCAGGTGGATTGCGAAGCTAGTCGTTGATGATCCTAAAACAATTACAAAAGGTATTCGGTCTTACTTGTTGAGGATCTATCTTTCTTCCAGTTCTGAACAGTACGATCGGTTACACCTAAAAGTTGGGCTGCCCGTTGTGTATTGCCGTTCACTTGCTCTAACACAATGCGGAACGCAGTCTCTTCAGTGTTCCGGCTGATGGCTTTGAGTCCTACGCCTCGACTCAGCGCGATACGAATTGCACGTTCGAAACCAGTATCACGCCACTCCTTCCAGTCCTCTGTCCAAACCGGTCGATCATCCGGCGGAATACACCCTACCGTGATAGCGCCCTGCCCAGCGTGACGACATAGCATGCGCGCGATAACTTGCTTGAGATCACGTACATTACCAGGGTATTCACGGCGCAACAGGTACTCCTGAACAGGAGCATCCAACTTGGGTGAGTCCTGATCAGGGTAGTTTACCTTCAGGAAGTGGTTGGCCAAGGGAAGAATGTCTTCAGGACGCTCCCGCAAGGGAGGTAAATGACATACATTACTGGCAATGCGGTAGTAGAGGTCCGCGCGGAATTCACTCCGCTGAACTTGCGCCCAAAGATCGCGATTAGTGGCGCAAACCAGCCGGAATGAAGTGCGTTGCCAAGCGTTGCCGCCGACGCGCTTGAAGGTGTTTTCTTGAATGACTCGCAGTAACTGGGTTTGCAGTGTAAGGGGCAGCTCTCCTACTTCGTCAAGAAACAGCGTGCCGCCGTTTGCAAGTGCGAACACGCCGTCACGCGAAGATGCCGCGCCAGTGAATGCGCCACGCTCATGGCCGAAGAACTCGCTACCAGACAATTCCGAAACAATAGTGGTGCAATCCAGAATGACGAGGTCGCCTTTGTCGGGGCGAGGGTCCAGGGTATGGATGAGATTCGCCAGCAACTCCTTGCCGGTGCCACTTTCGCCCAGAATCAAAACCGATGCATCCGTAAAATGAGCCACCTCTACAACTTGACGCAGGATCGCCTTTAAAGCCTGGCTTTCTCCTACTAATACATTCTGCACTGCTGGTGAATTCACCATACGATCCACTGCCACCCAGCGGCGGAGGCGTGAGGTGATCTCATGGATGATCGTACTGCATTCCGAGCACACCAATACATCAGAGGCCCCCGCCTCCAATAGTTGCCAGACTGCATCACCCGGAATGGCCGTATCACAACAGGCAAGAACTTGTAGCTGACCATTATGGCTAAATTCGCGTAGCTGCTCGCAGATTTTCGGAGTGACTTCATTACTAAAAATCACACCAGGATTGCGGGAAAGATGATCATCATAGTCTTGCATTTGAATACCCTGTTCGATCAAGAGATCAGTAATTTCATGAGCAGTTTGTTTCTGATATCCACTCATCCAGCGAACCCAGATTTTGATAGCCACCTCAAACCTCCAGTACTCAGTATTTTCGAATAGAAAAGTAACTCTTAACCCGAATATTTCATAAATTGGCACGTGCCCTCACTTGTCTTTTGATTAATAAGAAAGATTTTGCTCAGTCGGGTGTATGAATTACTACACCCCTCCTTCTCAAAACTTCCCTATTAATCAAAATCCTGCGTGATCATCACGCGAATTTATGAAATATTCGGGTTAAATAAAGAGGAAAATAGAAGGTTGCTTGTATTAGTCGGGTTCCTTGGGGGATGTAAAGAAAAAGAACGGCGTGTTATTCCTGATCTCCTTAATAATCGTGACGCTCATAGTCTCCTCCGCAAGATGAGTGTAGAAAAGTAAGAGATTCTATCGGCCCCGCGGCGTATCACACTGAATCAGGCCATTGCCCGTGTGCTGGGGATTAAAGATTATATAAATGCTTTTTTTGAGTTTGGATACTCCGATAGGTTATCGAAATATACTCACTAAAAAAATACGTGCAAACACGTAAAGCATAATTTTTTTGACTCAAACTATGCTATATATTCAAAGTTTGGATGCATTTTGTCTTTTGGGTAAAGACAGCTGGAGGATGAGTCAATGCATGAATAAGGAAAGACCTTGGCTGGCTATGTTACTGATCCGATGGTATAATCTTGCCCCTTCTTTGCATCAATTTCAGGTTAATTCTTAGGGATTTATTATATGTCACGCCCACTCCGAAACATCGCTATTATTGCTCACGTCGATCATGGCAAGACCACAATGGTGGACAAGCTGCTACATCAGGCAGGAACGTTTGCCGCGCATCAGACCATCGCCGAACGTGTCATGGATTCCAACGATATCGAACGCGAGCGGGGTATTACGATTTTTTCCAAGAATTGTGCGGTCGATTATGAGGGCGTGCATATCAATATCGTTGATACACCCGGTCACGCGGATTTCGGCGGCGAGGTCGAGCGCGTGCTATCGATGGTGGATGGCGTGTTGTTGCTGGTAGATGCTGTGGAAGGGCCTATGCCGCAGACGCGTTTTGTCACCAAGAAAGCGTTGGCGCTGGGGCTGCGACCCATTGTGGTCATCAATAAGATTGATCGCCCGGGTGCGCGTCCGGATTGGGTGATCAATCATACCTTCGACCTATTCGATAAATTGAATGCAACGGAAGCGCAACTGGATTTTCCGGTGGTGTATGCGTCCGCGCTCAATGGTTATGCCACACTGGATCCGAAACAGACCAGCACCGATATGCGTCCGCTTTTCGACACCATCCTCAAGCATGTGCCTGAGCCAACGGGTAACCCTGACGAGCCTTTGCAATTACAAATCAACGCGCTTGACTATTCGAGTTTTGTTGGCCGGATTGGTGTGGGGCGGATCGCGCGCGGCCGTCTCAAGCCTGCCCAGGATGTGATGGTCATGACCGGGGATCAAACACCCAAAAAAGCGCGCGTCAATCAGGTATTCGGTTTTCGTGGTCTTGAGCGTGTGCCACTGAGTGAAGCATTAGCGGGGGATATCGTCCTGGTGAATGGCATTGAAATACTCAGTATCGGTACGACGCTGGCCGATATCGATCATCCTGAGGCATTGCCAATGCCAATAGTGGATGAGCCGACACTGTCCATGAATTTCCAGGTCAATACCTCGCCATTCGCAGGTAAAGAAGGAAAATTTGTCACCAGTCGACAGTTGCGCGAACGATTGGAAAAAGAACTGCTGACCAATGTGGCGCTCAAGCTGGAAGAAACAGGTGAGACCGATTCGTTCCTGGTTTCTGGACGGGGTGAATTGCATTTGACCATATTGCTGGAGAATATGCGGCGTGAAGGCTATGAACTGGCTGTTTCGCGTCCACGTGTCGTCATTCGTGAAATTGACGGTGAGAAATGCGAGCCCTTTGAGGTGCTCACGATAGATGTCGATGAAGAAAACCAGGGCGCTGTGATGGAAGCGCTGGGTGCACGTCGGGGTGATTTACTCGATATGGTATCGGATGGGCATGGCCGGGTCAGACTTGATTATCGTATTCCTGCACGCGGCTTGATCGGTTTTCAATCCGAATTCATGACCATGACGCGGGGTACCGGCATGATGAGCCACGTTTTTGATGAATACGCACCGATGCGACCTGAGATCGCAGCGCGCAGAAATGGTGTGCTGATTTCTGCCGAGCATGGTGAAGCAGTGGCCTATGCACTATGGAAACTGCAAGAGCGTGGGCGCATGTTTGTCAGCCCGGGTGATCCAGTTTATGAGGGTATGGTGATTGGCATTCATAGCCGGGATAATGATCTGGTCGTGAATCCGATTAAAGGCAAGCAATTGACTAACGTCCGTGCATCGGGCCATGATGAGGCAGTGACGTTGACACCGCCCATCCAGCTCACGCTGGAGTCTGCCATAGAATTTATCGCCGATGATGAACTGGTAGAAATTACGCCCAAAAGTCTTCGGATACGTAAACGCTTCCTTCTGGAGCATGAACGCAAACGTGCATCGCGCCCGGCAGCATAAGCTATAAGCTACCTTATTATTGCTTTGCCGCATGAATGAACGCACGCTGTTGGTACATTGCCGATCCTATGTGTTCCTGGTGCTGGGGGTTCTCGCCTGTCATTGAGGCAATCCGGCATGAATATGGCGATCGCCTGAAAATCGGACTGATCGTGGGGGGATTGCGCCCTGGTACAACAGAGCCAATTGCGCTCGAAAAGCGCGCAGAGATATTGCATCACTGGCATAACGTGCAGCGGATGACCGGGCAGCCATTCAAGTTTTCAGGCGCTTTGCCGCAAGGATTCATCTACGATACCGAGCCTGCCTGCAGGGCTATAGTCAGCGCTTCGCTCATTGATTCAGCGCACACGTTTTCGTTGCTTGCCGCTATTCAGCATGCCTTTTACGTTGAGCAGGCCAACGTGACGCAGCCGGATGTGCTGACTCAACTTGTCGCTGAGCTGGGCATGCCTGCCGCGCAATTTTCGCAAGTATTTGCCTCGGATGCGGCAAAACGCCACACCCAGGATCATTTTCATCAAGCCATCCGATGGGGGGTGCGGGGTTTTCCTGCTATCCTTGCCCAGGATGCGCCTGTCCCGCAGTTTCTTAGCAAGGGTTATTGCACGCTTGAAGTGTTACGTCAGCGCATTGATGCCTGGCTAAATGCCGGCATCAGTCACAGTTGATTTATTCAGCGCTTCCCTATTTCGATTACGTGCCGCTCCTGAATCAGCGTTATAATTACTCTTTTTTCTAGATGCAGAGTAGTTGATATGACCACCATAGTATCCGTACGACGAGGCAAGCAAGTAGCATTGGGGGGCGATGGGCAGGTAACGCTCGGTGCTGTCGTTGCCAAAGCCAGCGCGCGCAAGGTGCGCAGGCTTTACCATGGTAAGATTTTAGCGGGGTTTGCGGGCGGAACAGCTGATGCCTTTACCTTGTTTGAGCGTTTTGAGGGCAAGCTGGAAAAACATCAGGGCCATCTGATGCGATCAGCAGTTGAACTCGCCAAGGATTGGCGGACCGACCGTATTTTACGGCGCCTTGAAGCCATGCTGGTGGTGGCTGATGGTGAAGCCACGCTGATCATCACTGGGGCAGGTGATGTGATTGAGCCAGAATTGAGTTTGGCTGCGATTGGCAGTGGTGGCGCCTATGCGCAGGCTGCGGCGAGGGCGTTGCTGGAGAATACTGATCTGTCTGCCAAGGAAATTGTTGCCAAAGCACTCGCCATTGCGGGCGATATCTGTATCTATACCAATCAGACTCACGTCATCGAGTCCCTCGATTAATTTGATTCATTCCTCCGAGAAGCTATTACCATGTCACAAATGACTCCCCAGGAAATCGTTCACGAACTCGATAAACACATCATTGGCCAGCTTAGCGCGAAGCGCGCCGTTGCGATTGCGCTCAGGAACCGCTGGCGCAGACAGCAAGTGGCTGAACCGCTTCGGCAGGAAATCACGCCCAAGAATATCCTGATGATTGGTCCTACCGGCGTAGGTAAAACAGAAATTGCGCGCCGGCTGGCGAAGCTCGCGGATGCGCCGTTTATCAAGATAGAAGCAACCAAGTTTACTGAGGTGGGTTATGTTGGGCGCGATGTCGATTCCATCATTCGTGATCTGGTGGAGTCCGCCATCAAACAGGGGCGCGAACGGGAAATCAGAAAGATGCGTCCACTTGCGGAAGATCGTACCGAAGAGCGGATTCTCGATGTATTGTTGCCGCCCGCGCGTGATCTGGATTTCCGGGCAGAGAGCGAAGAAAGCAATGCAACCCGGCAAAAATTCCGCAAAAAACTGCGTGAAGGCGAGCTGGATGACAAGGAAATAGAGATTGAGGTCGCTACACCCCAAGCGGGCATGGAGATCTTCGCGCCTCCGGGAATGGAAGAGCTTACTTCACAGATTCAGGGCATGTTCCAGACGATGGGGGCAGGTAAGAAGAAAACACGCAAACTCGCGATCCGTGAAGCCAAAAAAATTCTGCTCGAGGAGGAGGCAGGACGATTGATCAATGACGAGGAGCTCAAGCTGCGCGCGGTGCAGAATGTCGAGCAAAACGGTATCGTGTTTCTTGATGAAATCGACAAAATTACCAGTCGCTCTGAAACATCCGGCGCTGATGTATCGCGGCAGGGCGTGCAGCGTGATCTATTGCCGCTGGTCGAAGGTACCACGATTTCCACTAAGTATGGCATGATCAAGACCGATCATATCCTGTTTATTGCCAGTGGCGCCTTTCATCTGGCCAAGCCTTCTGATCTGATTCCCGAGCTGCAGGGGCGTTTTCCGATCCGGGTTGAGTTGGGCAGCCTGAGTGCAGACGATTTCGAGCAGATTCTTACCAATACCGATGCTTGTCTGACACGGCAATATCAGGCGCTCCTGAAAACAGAGGGGATCGAGCTGAGCTTCTCGGAGGATGCCATCAAGCGATTGGCGGAGATTGCCTATTCGGTCAATGAAAGAACTGAAAACATTGGCGCAAGAAGACTGCATACTGTCATGGAAAAACTGCTGGAAGAAGTTTCTTTCAACGCGACCAAGCGCAGCGGTGAATCGATCGTCATCGATGCGGTGTATGTCGATACGCGTCTCAAGGAGCTTTCTCAGAGTGAGGATCTGGCGCGATATGTGCTGTAGTAGAGGAAAGCCTGCTAAGTGATCGCAGTGACACATTACTGTGTTGCGCGGTGCTGGCTCCCTTGCCTATCTACGAGGTATGTGATTTCGCCGAGACTCACTAAGCTTTTTTTCCCGGGTTCTGGGTATCGTACGCTTTTCACGGTGCCGACTTCGCTCACTTATTCAGGCTTTTCCGAAATATTCATTCAATCAAGGAGCATCTTTCGTGCCAGCACGTGAGGTCGTCATACTCAGTGGCGTGCGCACTGCAATCGGAGATTACGGCAGAGCGCTCAAGGATGTCGCCCCTACCGCCCTGGCGGCAAAGGTGGTGCGTGAGGCTGTTATGCGTGCAGGTGTCGAATCCGCTGAAGTGGGGCATCTGGTTTTTGGCCATGTGATTCACAGTGAAGCACGCGATATGTACCTGGCTCGAGTGGCTGGCCTGGAAGGAGGGTTGCCGCAATCAACCGCAGCCTTGACGCTGAACCGGGTATGCGGCAGCGGTTTGCAAGCGATTCTATCTGCTGCGCAAACCATTATGCTAGGTGATACGGATGTTGCTGTCGCAGGTGGCGTGGAATCGATGAGTCGGGCAGGTTATCTGTTACCTGCGCTGCGCTGGGGGCAGCGCATGAAAGATAGCCAGGCGGTAGATATGATGGTTGGCGCGCTGACCGATCCGTTTGATCAAGTTCATATGGGTATAACGGCGGAAAACATCGCCAGGAAATGGGGCATTACCCGCGAGGAACAAGATCAATTTGCCATGGAAAGCCATCGGCGGGCGATGGTTGCAATCCAGCAGGGCTATTTTAAAACGCAGATTTTGCCCATCGAGATCTCTACGGGCGAAGGAATCAGGCTTTTCGATACCGATGAGCATCCCCGCGAGCAGGTTAGCCTAGGGAAACTGGCCAGGCTTCCCAGCGTTTTTCAGGAGAATGGCACAGTCACTGCGGGCAATGCATCCAGCATCAATGATGGTGCGGCTGCCATGGTACTTATGGCAGCGCAAACTGCTGAGCAAAAGAATCTGAGCCCGCTGGCGCGTCTGGTCGCTTATGGTCATGCTGGCGTCGATCCCAGCTATATGGGGATCGGTCCGGTTCCAGCCGTGCAGCAGGCGCTCGATCGGGCCGGACTTAAACTCGCCGATATAGATGTAATTGAGTCGAATGAAGCCTTCGCGGTTCAAGCCTGTGCAGTGGCGCGCGAGCTCGGCTTTGATCCAGTCAAAGCGAATCCTAATGGCGGCGCAGTGGCATTCGGGCATCCGATTGGGGCGACCGGCTGTATTCTGTCAGTCAAAGCGATCTATGAACTGCATCGGGGAGGCGGGCGTTATGCTTTGGTGACAATGTGCATAGGCGGCGGACAAGGAATTGCCGCCATCTTTGAACGACTTTGATCGCATTACGCGCGGCCGTTTATTTAACAAACCATGCCATCCATTTCTTCCCGTCACGCGCTCCAAGTCCTCTTCATTACGCCGGAAGTCTATCCATTGTGTAAGACCGGCGGATTGGGCGATGTCAGTGCAGCATTGCCTGCTGCTTTGCGTGAACTGGAAGTGGATATTCGCTTGTTATTACCCGGCTACCCATCCGTTCTGTCAGGACTCAAATATAAGCGTAAGGTAGCCGTATTCGGTGATCTTCCTCATTTTCCGCCCGCTACGTTATGGTCAGCCAAGTTGCAGATCAGCCCATTGACGAGTGTACCGGTCTACGTCATTGATTGCCCGGCGTTGTACCAGCGTGAAGGCGGACCTTATCTGAATGCTGTGGGGAAGGACTGGCCGGACAATGCCTTGCGCTTCGGCTTACTTTCAAAAATAGGTGCGATCTTGGCGAGTGACGCCAACCCGCTGACATGGCGGCCGGATATTGTGCATTGCAATGATTGGCAAAGTGGGCTCGCACCTGCTTACCTTCATTTTCATCCAGGAAAAAAAGCTGCTTCCCTGATGACGATTCATAATCTTGCCTTCCAAGGCTGTTTCCCCTCTGAAACCGTTACCCAGCTGGGATTGCCCACGAGCAGCTTTGATATTAACGGTGTGGAATACTACGGTAATCTGTCGTTTATCAAGGCTGGCCTTTATTATGCCGATCGTATTTCGACAGTCAGTCCCAGTTATGCCCTGGAAATCCAGCAGGCACCGCTTGGCTTTGGCTTGCAAGGATTGCTGGCTGCACGTAGCCGGCATATTCATGGCATCGTCAACGGTATTGATACCAGAGAATGGAACCCTGTCACCGATCCTCATCTCAGCAAGAACTATTCCAGCAAACAACTTGCTGCAAAGCAGGACAACAAGCTTGCGATCCAGCGGGAAATGGGGCTGGAAGTCGATCGTGATATTTTGCTGTTTGCCGCAATCAGCCGCTTCAGTGAACAAAAAGGCTATGACCTCATACTGCAGGTAGCCTCGCAGCTCGTGCAAATACCGGCGCAACTGGTCTTGCTGGGAAGTGGTAATGCTAAACTGGAGGAAGATCTGGCCAAGCTGGGAGAAACTTATTCTGGCAAGATTGTGGCGCAAATCGGTTTTGATGAGGCTTTATCGCACCAGATTGAAGCGGGTGCTGACAGTTTTCTGATGCCGTCACGTTTTGAGCCATGTGGCTTAAACCAGATGTATAGCCAGCGTTATGGTACGCCTCCGCTGGTCCATGCCACTGGGGGGCTGATCGATACGGTGGTGGATTGTACGCCAGCTACGCTTGCAGATGGAAGCGCCAGCGGCTTTCAATTCCCTCGCATGACCCCTGAGGATTTTCTGGCGGGCATTCAGCGTGTCGTGACAGCCTACCGCAATAAGCCACTTTGGCAGCAGCTGCAGAAAAACGGCATGCTCAAGGATTTTAGCTGGCAAGCCAGTGCCATGGCATATCGTGACATTTATCAGTTATTGGCGACTGGTTCAGATTGATCACAACTGAAGGCGATCTACCACGCCTTCTGATTTTCTGCCGATACCATCAGTTTGTGGTAGACAGCCAGACGCCGCGCATTGATTTTGCCATCCTGAGCGGCTCGCAACAATGCGCAATCCGGTTCTGTCATGTGCCGGCAGTTGCTGAAGCGGCATTGTCCGAGATAGGGACGGAATTCGGTGAATCCCCATGCCAGCTCCCTGCTGTCAATATGATGCAGCCCAAATTCCTGCAAGCCAGGTGAATCGATGATGCTACTTTCCGAATCAAGATGATAGAGCCGCGTATGCGTGGTGGTATGTCGTCCACTATCGAGTGCGGTGGAAATTTCCATGGTGGTGCGCTGTGCATCCGGAATCAGCGCATTGATGATAGTCGATTTACCCATCCCGGATTGGCCGGCCAATACACTGGTATGACCCTGCAGATAAGGCCTGAGCGGTTCGATATCCTGACAGGCGCTGATAGTCAGCAGGGGATAGCCAAGCGATTGATAAAATGCTAGCGTGGCAATAGGCGCACGTGTCTGTTCCAGCAAATCTGCTTTGTTGAGCAGAATGAATATCTTAATATGCTGGTTTTCCGCCGCAATCAGGCAACGGTCGATTAATTCCTCACTGAAGCTCGGTACCGCCGCAACCACAATGATGAGTTGAGTCACGTTAGCCGCAATCAGTTTTTGGCGAAAGGCATCACTGCGATACAATAAGCTTGAGCGTGGTAAAACCGTTTCGATGACACCTTGTCCTGGTGTCGTAGGCAGGATTTCAACCTGATCCCCGCAAGTTACGCCTCCTTTCTTCCCGCGCATGACACACGTTAGCAGAGTGCCATTCTGTGTTTTGATTTCGTATTGCCTGCCGTAGGTGGCGATTACCTGGCCTTGGCCTACGGTTGGCTGAGTAAGTTTTCTGGAAGAGGGATGCTTTGAGCTCAAATTCTGAACAGCCAGTCAATTTTAGCTGCGCAAATAAAATCATTTTCAGACAGCCCATTGATGGCATGCGTCATATACTCGACATGACACTTGTTATAACCTACTGCCATGTCAGGGTGATGATCTTCGCGATGAGAGATCCATGCGGCTGCGTTGACAAAGGCCATCGTTTGATAGTAATTTTTGAATTCAAATGTCTTGCTGATTTTATTGTTTGCAAGCGACCAGCCTTCGAGCTGTTGCAGCAATTTGCTTGCTTCCTCGGCAGTGAGGGGAGGCACACCGCCTTCGCAGGGTTTGCATTGCTTGTTCGTTAAATCACAGATATCGGTCATAAGCACACCTATACGGAAATGAGTTTTTTGAGTTGGGCAATACGAATCGCAGCCGGAGGATGCGAATCGTAAAAAGCGGAATGCAAGGGATCAGGCGTGAGCGTTGCCGCATTATCCTGATAAAGTTTTACTAACGCACGAATCAAATCAGCTGCAGAAGCATTCTGTGCCGCATATTCATCTGCCTCGAATTCATGTTTACGGGAGTATAGGCTAGAGAGGGGGTGCAGTAAAAAAGTAAATACCGGCATCACCAGAAAAAACAGCAGCAGCGCCATGGCCGTGGAGGAAAGGGATGCGGTAGAAGCGCCTAATCCTTGATAGAACCAATCCTGCTGCATCAGATAACCTAATAACCACAAAAATGCCAGGCTGACGAGGAATGACCAGACGATCCGTTTGATGACGTGATAGCGTTTGAAATGACCGAGCTCGTGGGCGAGTACGGCCTCTACTTCCGTTGCTTCGAGACGCGATAGCAAGGTATCGAAAAAGACGATGCGTTTGGTTTTGCCAAAGCCGGTGAAATACGCGTTACCATGGTTGCTGCGGCGTGATCCATCCATCACGAACAAACCGCTGGATTTAAAACCGCACTTATGCAAAAGCTGCTCAATACGCGTTCTGAGAGAAGCGTCTTCCAGGGGTGAAAATTTGTTGAACAGGGGCGCGATCCATGTCGGATAAACGGCCAGCAGGAAGAGGTTGAAAGCGACCCATGCGAGCCAGGCATAAAGCCACCAGTTATCGCCCATTTTCTCCATCAGCCATAAAATGCCGAACAACAATGGCGCACCCAGCAGCAGGCCTAATGCATATTGCTTGATGAGATCAGAAAAAAACATGGCTGGTGTCATCTTGTTGAAGCCAAACTGCTGCTCAATGACAAAAGTCCGGTAATAACTAAAAGGGATTTCGGTCGCGCTCAACAGCAAAGCCGTGCTGATAATGAGCGCCATGCCATGTTGTATCGGATCGGTAAACCAGTTCGCCCAGAAGTTTGCGAGAACATTCAATCCGCCTCCCAGCGTGAGTATCAGTAGCAGGAGGACATGCATTAAGGTACTGGGATAATCCAGGCGGGTTTTAGCGCAGGTATAATCGGCAGCTTTTTGATGGGCCGCAAGATCAATTTGTGATGCGAAATCTGGTGGAACATTGCCGCGATAGGCGCGAATATGACGGATGTGCCGCGTAGCTAGCCACAATTGGGTAAAGGTAGTCAATAATAGTGCAATGATAAATATAGCAGTGAAAGTTTGCATAGCAATATAGTCGGAGTGGAAATATAACAAAATTTGCGTTCGCCTATCATAAAGTGACGGGCAACTTGCAATATGACACAATCAATCTATTAAAATTCAAGAAAGTTCATTATGGCACAAGATAGTAATAACCTCATCTGGATAGACATGGAAATGACCGGTCTGAATCCTGATACCGACCGTATCATTGAAATCGCCCTGGTCGTGACCGATTCACAACTCAATGTGGTGGCGGAAGCGCCGGTATTGGTGGTGTCGCAGCCAACCGCCATACTGGATGGCATGGATAAATGGAATCAATCGACGCATGCTAAATCTGGGTTGATTGATAAGGTCAAAGCTTCCAGAATTACGGAAGCGCAGGCAGAGGCGAGTATGCTGGTTTTTTTACAAGCCCATGTACCCTCCGCTACCTCACCGATGTGTGGTAATTCGATTTGCCAGGATCGGCGCTTTCTTGCTCGCGCCATGCCACAGCTGGAAGCTTACTTTCATTACCGTAACCTGGATGTCAGCACCCTCAAGGAACTGGCTAAACGTTGGAAACCCGGCATCATGGCGGGGCTAAGCAAGGAAAGTAAACATGAAGCGTTGGCAGATATTTATGATTCGATCAACGAATTAAAATATTATCGCGAGCATTTTATCGTCCCATGACCATCACGGTATTTATCTCGTCAAGGAGAGCAATTAATGAGTACCCGAACTGCATTCACCGTCACAGTCAATCCCAAAATACCCTCCCGCCTGTCCCGCATGGAGGAGTTAGCCAATAATCTTTGGTATAGCTGGGATCGCGAAACACGTGCTTTGTTTTCCCGTATCGATCCACGTTTGTGGGAAGCTACCGGGCATAATCCCAAAGCTTTCCTCAAGCGAGTCGATGAGTCATTGCTATACAAAGCTGCGGCGGATCAAACGTTTCTTTCCAGTTATAACAGCGTGTTATTAGCTTATGATTCCTATCATTCAGAGTCTTTGCAGTACAATCACATCGAAGGCTTCAACCCAGGCGATCGGGTTGCTTATTTTTGCTTTGAATTTGGCTTCCATGAAAGCCTTCCGGTCTATTCAGGAGGGCTGGGTATCCTGGCAGGAGACCACTGCAAGGCCGCCAGTGATTTATGCCTACCTTTTGTTGCGGTCGGTCTGCTTTATCGGCAAGGTTATTTCTTCCAGACCATCGATAGTCAGGGTAATCAGCAGGCGGTTTATACCGATTCAGATTTTGAAGATCTGCCCGTGAAGCCGGCTTTGCATGATGATGGTTCAGAAGTCCGCGTGCAGGTGGCCCTGCCGGGACGTAAGGTGATGGCGAAAGTATGGCAAGTTATCATAGGTCATGTGAGTTTGTATTTGCTGGATACCGATTTGCCGGAGAATCCCCAGAATGATCGCTTGATCACCCATCAGCTTTATGGCGGAGATAAAACGCTGCGCATTGAGCAGGAAATCATTCTGGGGATAGGGGGGGTTAGCGCATTACAGGAAATGGGGATCAAACCCACTGTATGGCACAGTAACGAAGGGCACGCGGCATTTATGATGCTGGAGAGGGCGCGCAATCTGGTGCGGCAGGGACTGGATTTTGCCAGTGCGGTTGAAGCAGTGGCGGTCAATACCGTGTTTACCACGCATACTGCCGTACCCGCTGGGCATGACCATTTCTCCAAAGCCATGATGCATGACTATTTTAGTGGGTTTTGCCATGATCTGAAGATTTCCTGGGAAGAATTTATGGCACTGGGGCATATGCCAGGTTGTGATGATTTCAATATGACGGCGCTGGCTATCCATATGTCACGCACGCATAACGGTGTCAGCAAGATACATGGTGATGTGTCTGCCCGTATTTGCCATGATCTCTGGCCGCAGATCGAGCCCGAGGAAAATCCGATTGCCTATATCACCAATGGGGTGCATGTGCCGACTTTTCTGGCGCAGGAGTGGTCCGATCTGTTTGATCGCTACCTTGGCTACGAATGGCGCAGCAAGATGTGCGACACGGAATTCTGGTCATTGGTAGACGCCATTCCTGATCATCTGTTCTGGAGTGTGCGGCAGACGCTGAAATCACAAATGTTTTATGGCATCCGTGCGCGCCTGACCGAACAAAATAGACGTAATAGCGGTTCAGAAGCCCATCTCGATCGGCTCTTGAAGCTGGTCGATCCGATTAACCCCAATGTGTTGGTATTAGGCTTCGCACGCCGCTTTGCGACTTATAAACGCGCGACCTTGTTATTCGAGAACCTCGACTGGTTAAGAAGAATTCTGCTTGACCCGGAACACCCGGTACTGTTTATTTTTTCGGGCAAAGCCCATCCAGCGGATATTCCAGGTCAGGATTTGATTCGACGGATTAGCCAGGTATCACGCATGCCGGAATTTGAAGGGCGGATTCTTCTGGTGGAGAACTATGATATGCGCCTTGCTCGCAGGTTGGTGGCGGGGGTGGACGTCTGGCTCAATAGCCCCATTTATCCCCTTGAAGCGAGTGGCACTTCCGGCATGAAGGCAGGGATCAATGGCACGCTTAATGTGAGTGTGCTCGATGGCTGGTGGGAAGAGGGCTACGATGGCAAAAATGGCTGGGCAGTCAAACCGGCGTCGGATGATACGGAAGCTGTCTTGCGGGATAAGGATGAGAGTCAGTCGTTTTACGAGATTCTGCAGGACCAGGTCATTCCTATGTATTATCGCCGCGGCAAATTCGGCTATTCTTCAGAATGGGTTAAGATGGCCAAATACTCAATGACTTCTCTATTACCGCGCTACAATGCGACGCGCATGGTGAACGAATATGTCAACAAATTTTACGTGGCCGCTAATGAGCAAGGCGCGCAATATGCTCGGGATGATTTTGCCAATGCCAAAAGCATCGCTGCCTGGAAGGCGAAAGTAAGGGCGGCATGGGGAGATGTCTCGCTGCGACGGCTGGATACGCCATGCAAGCAGATTGATTTTGGCACTACCCTGAATTTCAAGGTGGCAGCCAAATTAAATGGCTTGCAGCCAGACGATGTCGCGGTGGAACTGTTACTTTGCCGACAGTACAAGAAAATGAGACTGAACAGTTTCCAGCGTTTCCGTTTTGAGTTTGCCGAAGTGGACGCGACTGGCGAGCATTTATTCGAGCTGCATCACATGCCTGAGTTATGTGGTAAGCAGGAATACTATTTGCGCATGTATCCTTGTCATCCGCTGCTGACCCACCCGCTGGAGATGGGTAGGATGGTGTGGTTGTAGCGCTTTTCCCGGAGCGCTATTTGACTGGATGATGCTTTGTTTTTTTTGCTTGCTCGTATTGGGCTAGCCCGAAATTTCCAGATTATCAATCAGCCGGATCTGGCCCAGCCTTGCTGCGCCGAGGATGACCAGATCAGTGTCGCTGGCATGGGCAGGCAGGAGCGTTTCACGCTGCTGCAAGGCGATGTAGTCGACTTGCCATCCGTGGCTGGTAAGGTCCGATTCTGCGGATTCTTCCAGTGACCGGAAGTCACGATGGCCTCGTTCTATGGCTTGCTTTATTTGGAGCAAAGTACGAAATAGATGACTCGCCTGCTGTCGTTCCACTCCACTCAGATAGCTGTTACGGGAGCTCAGCGCGAGTCCGTCTTCAGAACGCACCGTTTCACCCGTCATGATATCGATGGGTAGATTCAATTGCTGCACCATGTTTCGCACGATGTGCAATTGTTGGTAATCTTTCTTACCAAATAGGGCTAACTGCGGCTGGACGATATTGAACAATTTCAGTACGACGATCGCCACGCCTCGAAAAAATCCGGGGCGGAATGCGCCTTCCAGCGTATCGGCTAGCGGCGGGAGCAGCAGTTGGAATTCCTGGGAGACGGGATAAAGCGTTTTTTCATCAGGTAAAAATACGATGTCAACACCGAGCTTTTGGAGAAGCTGGCAATCGTTTGCCTGAGTGCGCGGATAACGGTCAAAATCTTCATGGGGCGCAAATTGCAGGCGATTGACGAAAATACTCACCACGGTACAGCCTGCGTTCTGCTGTGCAATTCGCACCAGAGATAAATGACCCTCGTGCAAATTGCCCATGGTGGGCACCAGTGCAATCGATGGCTCGCGTTGCAGGCGAGTTCGCAACGCTGCAATATCAGTAATGATTTCCATGGGTAGCGCTTTGAGAGAATTGAGGCTTGTGGTTAGAAGGTATGCTCTGCTGCCGGGAATTTCCCGGCCTTCACTTCTGCGACATAATGCGCGATCGCTGCCTGAACGCTCTCTGCACCTATCATGAAATTTTTGATGAAACGCGGTTTGTTTCCCGGATAGATTCCCAGCATGTCGTGCAGAACCAGTACCTGAGCAGAGCAATCTGCTCCCGCGCCGATGCCGATGGTGGGAATGGAAAGTTCCCGGCTAATCTTGCCGGCCAAGGAAGCCGGAATCGTTTCCATTAACAACATGCCGGCTCCCGCTTCCTGTAAAAGAATAGCATCGTTCAGGAGCTGTTCCGCTTCGTTAGCCGTTCTTCCCTGGACTTTATAGCCCCCAAGCTGATGAACGGATTGCGGCAGTAGGCCGATATGCGCGCATACCGGGATACCCCGCTGGGTAAGAAAATCAATGGTGTCAGTCATCACCTGACCGCCTTCAATCTTGACCATTTGCGCGCCTGCGGCCATGAGCCTGGCGGCATGCATGAAGGTTTCTTCAGGGGATATCTGAAACGTGCCAAAAGGCATGTCGACCATGATGAACGCTTTGCTTGATCCACGCACGACGCACTGGGTATGATAAATCATGTCATCCAGCGTCACGGGCAAGGTGCTGGCATGGCCTTGCAGAACATTCCCCAACGAATCGCCCACCAATAGCATATCGACTCCTGCATTCTCCAGCAGGGTGGCAAAGGCGGCATCATAGCAAGTGAGCGCAGCGATTTTGCTACCTGCTGCGTGCATTCTCTGTAAGGTATCTCGAGTTATTCTCATGTCAATTTAGTCCTTAACGACTTATAGATATTCCCTAAGACCGCAGTTGAAATATTCCCGTGCGCCTCGCATCTGGCTGATGCGCTGGAGCAACAGGTTAAAATCAGCCGTGTTGTTGGCAAAATTGAGATTGTCGCTATTGACAGTGATCACGGGCGCTTTATCGTATTGATGAAAAAACTGCGTGTAGCTACTGGACAATTTATGCAGATATTCTTCGGATATATTTTTCTCGTAAGCGTTGCCGCGACGTTTGATTCGCTCGAGCAGCTTCTCCGGTGAAGCCTGAAGATAAATGACCAGATCAGGGAAAGGTGCCTGAGGCTGCATTTGATGATAAATTTTCTGATAGAGATCAAATTCGGATGGGCTCAGCGTGATGCGGGCAAATAATTGGTCTTTCTCCAATAAGAAATCGCTGATCATCGGTCTTGAGAGCAGGTCAGCTTGCGTCCAGCCCCGGAATTGGTTGATGCGCTGGAGTAAAAAGGAGAGCTGGGTTGGCAATGCGTAACGCGCGATATCGCCATAAAATTTTCCAAGGAAAGGGTTTTCTTCCGGACACTCCAGTAATAAGGCGCATTCCAGGTAGTCTGCCATATTCTGGGCCAGGCTGGTTTTACCCGCACCAATAGGACCTTCGATGACAATATAGTGGTATTTTTCCAGTATCATGATGTTGAAATACATTCCAGTCGTTGTTCAGTACAGGCGGCCAGCAGGCCGGTAACTAATCCCTGTCCAGGAATCATGCAATCCTGTTTGATCTCCATGAGTGGCTGCAATACGAACGCGCGCTCATGCATGCGGGGGTGCGGCAATGTTAAGCCTTCCTCATGGCATTGCAGATCATCATATAACAATAAGTCAAGGTCGAGGGTGCGCGGCGCGTTGGGATAGGTTCGAATGCGTCCGCAACGCCGTTCGATTTCGAGTAACGCCCTGAGAAGATCATGAGGCATCAGCGTTGTTTGCAGGTGGACCACTGCATTAATGAAATCAGGTTGATCAACTGATCCCATTGGCGCGCTGCGGTACAGGGAAGATTGTTTTATCAGGCGGCAATCGGGAAGCGCTGCAAGCAGTGAAATGGCTCGTCTGATTTGGTATAGGGGGTTTTTCAGATTGCTGCCTAAACCAATAAAGGCTTGTCTGGCTGGTTGGGTTCCAGTAGCGGGCATCAGATCATGTTTCCGTAGGGGGCGCTAAATTGGTCACATCGCTTTTTTTATGGTCTGCCGATTCTGCTGGCTTGCGACGCCGCTTGCTTCTCTTGCGCCGTTTGGGTGTGGTTTCCTTTAACAGCATTGCTTCGCGGGTGGAGGCATCAGTATGCTGGAAAACTTTCCACCATTGCCCCACTTCCATATCGACTTCGCCGCTTTCACAGCGTAGCCATAAAAAATCATACGCCGCGCGGAAACGCGGGTGTTCAAGCAAGTGAAATGGTCTGCGTCCTGCCCGCGCCACAAAGTGCGGCTGGAGTGTCCAGATATCATAAATGATTGAATCCAGCCGTCGAGGGATGGCGAGCTGCTGGCGTTGTAATGCCAGGATTTCAACCATCGCCATATGGAGGGCGGGAATAGGCTTTACCCCTTCTGCTTGCCGTTTGTTCCAGGCGGCGAGCACTTCATGCCAGAGCAGGGCCGCAAACAGGAAGCCGGGTGATACGGGCTTATCCTGCTGGACACGCTCATCGGTATTTTTAAGCGCTAAAGTGATAAAGCGTTCTCCGAGGGGCTGCTCAAGAAGCACATCCAGCATGGGCAGCAAACCGTGATGAAGCCCGCGCATACGCAAATCCACGATACAGCTAAGGGAGTGGCCAGACATCAACAGTTTCAGCATTTCATCGAATAATCGGGCCGCGGGCACATTTTGCAACAACGGCGCTAAGTCACCTATGGGCGCTGCAGTTGAATCATCAAGCTGGATATGCAGCTTGGCTGCTAGGCGAACTGCCCGCAGCATGCGAACGGGATCTTCCCGATAACGTTGGATCGGTTCACCAATGATGCGCAGGCGCTTGGCCTTGATATCCTCATAACCATTCAGATAATCAAGAATTTCTTCAGTGGCAGGATCATAAAACAGCGCATTGATTGTAAAATCACGCCGCATCACATCCTCTTCCTGACTGCCAAAAATGTTGTCCTGCAGCAAGCGCCCGTATTGATCGGCGTGGTTCTGGGCCGCCATGTCCGTGTCACCATCAGCAGCGCAATTGGCGCGAAAAGTAGATACTTCCACAATCTCGGTACCATAGGTGACGTGCACCAGGCGAAAGCGTCGTCCAATGATGCGAGAACGACGAAATAGCCCACGCACCTGCTCCGGTGTAGCATTGGTCGCCACATCGAAATCCTTGGGTTCCAATCCCAGCAATAAATCACGAATAGCGCCACCGACTACGAATGCGGAGAATCCGCCCTGCTGCAAGGCTACCGTCACTTTTAATGCGGCCGGGCTAATTTGCTGGCGGGTAATGCCATGTTCCTTGCGCGATACCGTGTGCAACACTGAAGTGGTGTTGGCGGCAGGTGGATTACGCGTGAAGATACGTTTAAAGAATTTACGGATCATTGCAAAACGCTGAAAGAATCAGTCACGGATTATCCTAAAAACCGCGGTTGAACGGAAGGGGGGCGTGTGACGATTCGGGTGCGAGGCAAGGCGCGACAAGGCCACAGGGCTGCTCTCTGCAATAGGGAGCAACACCGCCTTCGCGCCTGGAGCGACGTACGATGCACGCCGTAGCGACATTACCATTTGGTTGAATGAAAAATTTTCGAAGATGTCTTTATGTGTCATGGGCTTGGCTTGCCGGTCAAGCGGTCAACTGCGGTTTTTAGGATTATACACTTGGTCATGCAATCAATACGCCGCTAACAGGCTTGGGATCAAAGGGTCAGGAATAAGGGAAGCTGACCGATAAGCCGGATTCTGTCTTGGACAGTCATTCCTCTAGGTACACAGTTACCCGTGTACTCAAGCAACCTACCCGCAGGCTCAGCGAGCAGCATCGTAGCCTGCCTATTTGGTCTTGCTCCGGATGGAGGTTACCGCGTTTCACCGTAACTTAATACGCTCGTCTCTGTGGCCCTATTCCTCGCCTCACGACGGCCGGCCATTAACCGGCATCCCGCTCTATGGAGTCCGGACTTTCCTCTCCCTGCTTTCGCAGGCAGCGACTGTCTGGTCAGCTTCGAATACATTCTATCAACTTCCTGTACCGGGAAGGATAGATTTTTATCCTATAGCAGCGCGTTGATCTCTTTCAGCACGTCTTCATCCAATTCTCCCGCTTCGGCTTTCAGCCGTAATCGTGACATCAGATAAGTGTAATAGGCTTGCGCCAAATCTCTGCGTGCAGAAAAGAACTGCTGTTGCGCATTTAAAACATCCACTTCTGTTCTGACGCCAACTTCCTGTCCTAGCACCGTAGAGTCCAGCTGGCTCTTGCTGGTTGTGAGCGCCTGTTTCTGAGCTTTGATCAGGGCAATGCCGTTGGTCACATTCAGATATTGCTGGCGTACTTGCAGACCGATGGTTCTCCGGACATTTTCCAGATCCTGACGCGCCTTGTCCCGATTGGCTAGCGCTTCGCGAACACGAGATTGTACTGAAAGTCCCTGGAATATGGGTACATTAAGCTGAAGTCCTACCGATTTCGATTCTAAATCGATACCACGCCCGGTAATCGCGCCCCCGACGCCCTGTTGATTGCTGTACTGCGCGACCAGATCAAGCGTGGGGTAATGGCCTGCCTTGGCTTTTTTGATTTCCTGCTCGGCCAGATCATAGGCGATTTGTTGTACCTTGAGAGAGAAATTTTTCTGCTCGGCCAATGCTACCCACTCTTCCATGTTGTCATAGGGCAGGGTAAGCGAATCTGACACTATTTTATCTATGCTGGTACTGGCCAGGGAATCTGGAAATCGATTGATGATCCCTTGCAGGGTCCGCTTATTAACCTCCAGCGTATTTTTAGCCAAAATCTCTTGCGAGACCGTCAGATCGTAACGAGCTTGAGCTTCATGCGTGTCTACGATCGTGGCAACGCCCACCTCGAAGTTGCGCTTGGCTTGTTCCAGTTGCTCGCTGATAGCTTTTTTCTGGGCGCCCATCACCTCAAGATTGTTCTGGGCGATCAGGACATCAAAATACGCTTGCGCTACGCGCAATATCAGATCCTGGGCAGCCAGAACAAACCTTGCATCAGCTTGTATAACCTGATTTTTTGATTGTTCATAGATGATGAAATTTTCAAAGCGAATTAGCGGCTGGGTGGCTGCGATGACTATTCCACGATTTTTGATCACTCTCTCAGGACCCAGATTGGTATCGATATACTGATTCTGACCTGTTCCTGTGAAATTGATATTAGGCAGTAATCCCGCTCTTCCTTGAGGCAGTTTTTCCTGGGCTGCGATGTAGGCCGCCCGTTCGGAGCCATATTTCGCATCCTGCTCCAGCGCTTCACGATAAATATCCATGAGGCTGGCTGCTTGCAGAGGCGTTTGCAGCATGACGCCGATCGCAAGCGCCATCCTCCAATATCGCAGATTTTTCATGAACGCTTGGAGCACGATTTTTCCGGATAAGGCGTGATGCCAACGCGCCTATCCTGTTGAAATGGTGAGCTATCGTACTCAATTAGAAACATTAAAAAGTGAACCGCTGTGGTTGCAGGGCATTCCTGAGGGGCGCTGTGCAGGTTTCGAACAGTATTTTGGTATGGTAGACACCCGGCGTGACGCACGTAACGAGCATTGCCTCCATCAAAGGCTCTTCCCCGACAATCGCAAATAAACGTCCCCCCGGATTAAGGCTTTTTTGGAAAGACTCCGGTAACACCGGTATGGAAGCTGTCAGCACGATGACATCATAGGGGCCATGCTGAGGCCAGCTTTGCGCGGCGTCGCCTTGTTCCAGGGTGACGTTGGTAATGCCATGTACCTGGAGATTGATCTTGGCCATGGTGCAGAGCGTGGGCACGATCTCAACGCTGTAAACATGCGCGCCCAGTTCTGCGAGCAAGGCGGTCATGTAGCCGCTGCCGCTGCCCACTTCAAGGATTTTATCGGTCTTTTTGAGGTGTAATTCCTGCAGGATGCGCGCTTCCATCTTGGGTGTCAGCATGACTGCGCCATGCTCCAAAGGGATTTCCATATCCGTGAAGGCGAGCGAACGATAAGCCGCTGGCACGAATTCTTCGCGTCGTACTTTGTAAAGTAAATTAAGAACTGTCGTATCCAGAACACTCCACGTCCGAATTTGCTGTTCAACCATATTGAAGCGGTTTTGTTCGAGATTGGTATCGAGTTTCATAATCGTTATTTTTATGGATGAAATAAACAGGCTTGCAATTATTTCATATTTCTATTAGTTTCACAGCTTAAGCTAGGGGTCCGCACTTGGAAGTTATCCAGAGAGCCTGTGAAGAAATCGTGGTGCGCGGTAGATTGGTTAGCAAAACTACGTTTTATCGAAACTTCGTTTTAACGAAACTACGTTTTCACAGGGGCAGGGTGCTGGTGAGATAGTCCCTTAATACCTGATGCGGATAACGCCGCCGTAGGGAAGCTGGGAATAGCCCTGCTCCTTACGGTAATTTGAGGAGCATAACATGAATACAATTATTTCAAAGCTGGAAAAGTTTACGAGCGATACTGCGCAGGTGGATGAAGCTGCGATCAAGCCGCTGCCCAATTCGCGCAAGATCTATGTGCAGGGCGCTCGTCCTGATATTCAGGTCCCCATGCGGGAGATCAGCCAATCGGATACGGCGACGCGCGATGGCACCGAAAAGAATCCTCCCATCTATGTTTACGATACCTCCGGCCCCTATACTGATCCGGCTGTCAGGATCGATATTCGTGCCGGGTTAGCACCCTTGCGCGAACAATGGATCGAGGCGCGTGGCGATACCGACTTGCTTTCAGGGCTGACTTCAGCTTATAGCCGGGAGCGGCTGAATAATCCGAAGCTTGCGGAGATGCGCTTCAATCTCAAACGCCCGTCCCGGCGTGCCAGGACAGGCGCCAATGTGACGCAGATGCACTATGCGCGTAGGGGCATGATTACCCCGGAGATGGAATATATTGCCATACGGGAAAACCAGTGCCGCGAAAGCATCGATGTGCAAAGCAATGAATGGCTCGCGCGCCAGCATCCCGGCCAGGATTTTGGCGCCGCGATTCCACGCCTGATTACCCCGGAGTTTGTGCGCGATGAGGTCGCGCGCGGGCGCGCGATAATTCCCGCCAATATCAACCATCCGGAATCCGAGCCGATGATCATCGGGCGTAATTTTCTGGTCAAAATCAACGCCAATATTGGTAATTCCGCATTGGGCTCCAGCATCCAGGAAGAGGTCGAGAAAATGACCTGGGCGATCCGCTGGGGAGGCGACACGGTGATGGATCTTTCCACTGGCAAGAATATCCACGAAACGCGCGAGTGGATCATTCGTAACAGTCCGGTGCCGATCGGTACGGTACCCATTTACCAGGCCCTGGAGAAAGTCGATGGGAAAGCAGAGGAACTGACCTGGGAAATATTCCGCGATACCTTGCTTGAACAAGCAGAGCAGGGCGTGGATTACTTCACCATTCACGCCGGGGTCCGTTTACCGTTCATTCCCATGACGGCCAAGCGCATGACCGGGATTGTTTCACGTGGCGGCTCGATCATGGCCAAATGGTGCCTGGCGCATCATCGGGAGAGTTTCCTCTACACGCATTTCGAAGAAATCTGCGACATCATGAAAGCGTATGACGTCAGCTTCTCGCTTGGGGATGGGCTTCGCCCCGGTTCGATTTATGATGCCAACGATGAAGCGCAGTTTGCCGAATTGAAAACACTGGGCGAGTTGACGCAGATTGCCTGGAAACACGATGTGCAGGTCATGATTGAAGGGCCGGGTCATGTGCCCATGCACTTGATCAAGGAGAACATGGATTTGCAGCTCAAGTATTGTCAGGAAGCACCGTTTTACACCCTGGGGCCGCTTACCACCGACATTGCGCCTGGCTACGATCACATTACCTCCGCGATTGGCGCCGCCATGATCGGCTGGTATGGAACAGCCATGCTATGTTATGTCACCCCCAAGGAACACTTGGGACTGCCTGATAAGGATGATGTCAAGGATGGGATCATTACCTACAAGATTGCAGCGCATGCGGCTGATTTGGCCAAGGGGCATCCCGGCGCGCAAATTCGCGACAATGCGCTTTCCAAGGCGCGCTTCGAGTTTCGCTGGAATGATCAGTTCAATCTCAGCCTGGATCCGGATAAAGCCAAGCAGTTTCATGATGAAACGCTACCGCAGGAAGGCGCCAAGCTGGCTCATTTTTGTTCGATGTGTGGCCCTAATTTCTGCTCAATGAAGATCACTCAGGACGTGCGTGATTATGCGGCGCATCAAGGCATCACCGAGGACGAGGCACTGAAAGCAGGCATGGCGCAGAAATCCACGGAGTTCGTGGAAAAAGGCGCGGAGATTTACAGTAAATTATGATCGTTTTCTCAAATCTTGCTATTTTTATGGTTCTTTGAACGCAAATGGATTGGCTGATACTGATCAAAGCATTGACCCTCGGGATTGTTGAGGGATTAACGGAGTTTCTGCCGATTTCTTCCACGGGACATTTGATTCTGATGGGGGATCTGCTCGATTTCAATGATGGCAAAGCCAAGGTGTTTACCGTGGCTATTCAGCTGGGCGCGATTCTGGCGGTGTGCTGCGAATATCGCGCCCGCCTGATGGCGGTTGCCACCGGGATTGGGTCGAAGGAATCGAATCGCTTCCTGTTAAACCTGCTGATCGCTTTTTTACCCGCGGCCATCCTGGGATTCTTGTTCATCAAGACGATCAAGTATTATCTCTTTCATCCGCTGCCGGTGGCCTTGGCGTTGATCATAGGCGGGGTGCTGATTTTATGGGCGGAGCGCCGTGATCATGTGGTAGATGTCGAGCGGGTGGAGGCAATGGACTGGAAACATGCGCTGAAAGTGGGCTGTGCCCAGTGTCTTGCCTTGATTCCGGGCACCTCCCGGTCGGGAGCCACCATCATTGGCGGCCTGCTGTTTGGTTTGTCGCGTAAGACAGCCGCCGAGTTTTCTTTTTTTCTGGCGATCCCGATCATGTTTGCGGCCACCTTTTACGATGTTTATAAAAGCCGTGACCTGCTGCAAATGGAAGATCTCAGTATGTTTGCCGTGGGCTCTCTTGCCTCCTTTGTGAGCGCATGGCTGGCGATCCGCGGATTGCTGCGCTATATCAGCCATCATGATTTCACGCTGTTCGCCTGGTATCGCATCGGCTTCGGCATCATCATCCTGTTAACCGCTTACTCGGGCGTGATTGCCTGGTCAGCGGGTTAGTTTAAAGGCAGGGCGCCATGCCCATCGGGCAGGACGCCGCCTTACGAGACACAGAATGTCCGCCGGTGATTAACTCTGCACCCAGGGCAGACCTGCCGCTTTCCAGCCCCCTTTCTGGCCACGGTGGCCCGTTTCATCCTTGTCGCCTTCGAATCCTTCCAGGATGTTGTAGCAATTGGGGAAATCTGACTGCGTGGCAATCATGGCCGCATAATCCGAGCGTCCGCCGCTGCGGCAAAGAAACATGATCAGATCGTCCTGGTCTACTTTTTCCGCAATCTGGTCAATAAAATCGGGATTAGGCTGCATGCCCGGGTAGCGTTTCAGCTCGACTTCGATCGCGCCGGGAATGCGGCCAACCCAATCGAGCTCAGCTTTGCAGCGGACATCGATCAGTTTGGCATCGGGAGCCTGCTGCAACAATGCGAAGGCTTCATCGGGTAACAAAGCGCCTTTGTAAGGCAAATCCATATCTTCGGCGCGTTCCTGCGCTTTTTCCAGTATCGTGGTGATGTTTTCCTTTTCCATGGGCCTGTTTTAATCGATAAAACGAGCAGTGTAATCAAAGTAAGGCGCTGAAGCAAAAAAAGCCCTCGATGCCCATCTGAACTGATGCTGTCAGGATGAATCTCATGTAACGTATCGCAAATTAATTTTCTTCCTGGATAATCGAAAAAGCGCCATGTTTTATTTGATATTGATCATTCTGCTCGTTGTTTTAGTCGTTGGACCTTCCTACTGGGTCAAGCACATCATGGAGAAATATAGCCAGCCGGACGATCGCTATGCGGCAACGGGGGCGGAATTGGCCCGTACCCTGCTCGATCGGGCAAATTTGCCGCAAGTCAGCGTCGAGATCACAGCGCTGGGTGATCATTATGATCCGCTGGAAAAAGCAGTTCGCCTTACCCCGGATAAATTCAATGGCCGATCACTTACGGCGATTACGGTAGCGGCGCATGAAGTGGGTCACGCGATTCAGGATCAGGCTGGCTATTTGCCTTTGAAAATGCGCACCCGGTTAGTGCAGCTTGCCGCGCCGGCGGAAAAACTGGGCGCGGGCATCCTCATGCTGGCGCCGCTCATGGTGGTATTGGTTCGCGCGCCTATCGTCGGGGCGTTATTTCTGGCGGGAGGGTTGTTAACTTTGGGAACCTCAACATTGGTGCACTTGATTACCCTGCCGATGGAAATGAATGCAAGTTTTGCGCGTGCATTGCCGATATTGGAGCAGGGAAATTACCTCAAACCGGGCGACGCGCCGCATGCCCGGAGATTACTCACCGCCGCAGCCTGGACGTACGTTTCCGCATCGCTCATGACCTTGCTCAATATCGCGCGCTGGTGGGCGATTATTCGCAGATAACGCGGTCGCAGAAATATACTCATCGTACTTCAAAATTCGGCATCAATACCTTCTCCCGCTGGGAGAAGGCTGGATGAGGGATTATGAAAACCGAATTTTGAAGTACGATGAGTATAAATCGCCTCTTTTTTCGGCAAGCGTATCGTCAGCAATAATGGTATCTTGAAAGGGATGTCAATACGGTTTGCCGGATTGGCCGCGCGTCCTGATCCTCCTTCGACAAGCTTGTGTGATATCGGGAGCGAACGGATGCTTGGCGGCTTCTTTAACGATACGATTTAACCCGAATATTTCATAAATGGGCACATGTCCATTTATGAAATATTCGGGTTAAAAGCACAGGAGAGTGGGATGACTTCTATCAAGGGATGGGCAGCGCAGGGCGCAAAACAGAAACTCGCACCGTTTACTTATGAGGCTGGCCCGCTTGGCGCGGAAGAAGTAGAAGTGGCGGTCGAATACTGCGGTCTTTGCCATTCTGATCTTTCGATTATCAATAATGATTGGGGATTGTCGCGCTATCCCCTTATTCCGGGGCATGAAGTGATTGGCCGTATCGTGGCAGTGGGTGATCGCGCCAAGGAATTGAAGATCGGGCAGCGGGTCGGCATAGGCTGGAATGTCGATAGCTGCATGCACTGCCATGAATGCCTGACGGGTAACCATAATCTTTGCCGGGAAGCCGCGCCGACGATTATCGGCCATCATGGCGGCTTTGCAGAGCGGGTGCGCGCGCACTGGCTCTGGACGATTCCTTTACCCGGCACGCTTGAAGCCTCTTCCGCAGGACCGCTGCTCTGTGGCGGCGTGACAGTTTTTGCGCCGTTGCTGACCTATGGCGTGAAACCCACTGACCGGGTGGGCATTGTCGGCATCGGCGGCCTTGGGCACCTTGCGCTGCAATTTGCCCGCGCCTGGGGCTGCGAAGTGACAGCGTTTACCTCGGACCTGTCGAAAGCGGAAGAAACCCGGGGATTTGGGGCGCATCGCGTCGTTTCCAGCCGTAACAGTGCGGAAATCCTCAAAATGGCCAATTCGCTCGATTTTCTGATGATCACCGTGAATGTGCCGCTCGACTGGCCGTTGCTGCTTAAAACACTGAAGCCGAATGGCCGCATGCACGTTGTGGGCGCTGTGCTGGAGCCGATGGCTATTCCCGCATTCGATCTGATCATGGGACAGAAAAGCGTTTCGGGATCACCGACCGGCGGGCCTGCGGTCATCGCCGCCATGCTGGATTTTGCGGCACGACACCACCTTGCGCCGCAAGTCGAGCATTTCCCGCTCAATAAAGTCAATGACGCCATCGCCCATCTGGCGGCAGGCAAGGCGAGGTATCGGGTGGTGCTGGATCATGCGGGTTCTTTCTGAGTTAAAACCAGCGGCTGCAGGGTGGGCACGATAGTGCCCACCGAATACCCGCAAAAATACCAACCAGTTCGTAGGGTGCAATAAGCGTAGCGCATTGCACCAGATTTAGCCTCTACTCCATGTCTGCCCCTATGACATACTGTCGAAGGCCGAACGGTCTGCCAGCCTTATTTTTTCCGCTTCGCACGCGGATGAGCGCTATCGTAAATCTTGGCGAGGTGCTGAAAATCCAGATGGGTATAGACCTGCGTGGTGCTGATGCTGGCATGTCCCAGCATTTCCTGCACGGCGCGTAAATCCCCGCTGGATTGCAGCACATGGGAAGCGAACGAATGGCGCAGCGCATGGGGATGCACCTGATTGCCGAGATTCTGCCGGGCAGCCCATGCGTCCAGGCGGTACTCGACTGCACGGGGGCTGATTTGACAGCCGCGCAGCGACACAAAGAGCGCGGTCTCTCCGGGTTTCAGCATGCCTGCGCGCTGCGTCAGCCATGCCTGAAGCGCCTGCAAGGCATAGCTGCCGACGGGCACCACGCGCGTCTTGCCGCCTTTTCCTTGCACCCGCACCGTGCCCTCGGCAAAATGGATATCCTCTGGCCGAAGCTGCGTCAATTCTGCGAGCCGTAATCCCGAAGAATAAAACAACTCGAACATGGCGCGATCGCGCACGCTGAGCGGATCATCATGATCGAACGCCATCAACCTCGCGGTTTCATCCGGGGAAAGCGCATGCGGTAAGTTTTTCGGCGATTTGGGAACGCGCATTCCGTTGCAGGGATTGTCAGAATAGCCGTGATGGCGGCTTAAATAGCGGTAAAAACCTCGCCAGGCAGAGAGCATTCTCGCCAGGCTTCTGCCGGAAAGACCGCCCCCATGCAGCTTGGCGACGAAGTGGCGAATATCGTGCGCCCGCAACTGATTCAGGGGAACTGCTTCAGAAAGCTGCAATAAAACAGCCAGATCCCGGGCATAACTTTTTCCGGTGAGCGGTGACAGCCTGCGCTCATGCGTCAGATGAGCAAGGTAGGCGCTGACCAGCGCTGGCTTCTCGTCAGGATCAGGAGAATTCATGCGTCGCTATCTCCACCCTTATCAGCCCTTGTTCTTGAGACGGGTCAGCGCGCCCGTGATCAGCGCGCCTAACCGCTCCAGATAAAGCGTGCCCATGTCGGGATAAAATCGCTCCAGTTCCGGGCTGCCCATCACCAGCAAGCCAATGGTATGTTTCCTGCGTAGCGGAATCATGCAGAAAGAGCGCAGCAACTGCGCATCCTGTCCAAACCATTGATTGATCTCGTCCGCCAGATGCGGGCCGCAGTAAGGCCGCGTCATGTTGTCAACGAGGGCGTGCACGGTGTCGCTGACCGGCGTGAATTCAAGGCGTTGTCCCTCGCTGGCAGCCTGGTTTGAAGACCACAAGCGTAACGCCACATGGGGAATGGCGAAATCATCGCGCAGATGATTATTCAGCCCATGCAGCATTTCTTCCAGCGAATTGAATGCCACCAGCGCAACCGCCAGCCGATGCATTTTCTCGCTGATCTTATCATTATTCTCGCCGATATTGATCAGCTCATGCAGCTTGACCTGCAGCTGGCGGTTTTTCTCCCGCAGCGAGATCATCTGGCGTTCACTGATCGAAATCACCCGGCCCTCGTAGGGATGCGGAATCCTGATATCCGCCAGCATTTCGGCATAGTCATCGAAAAACTGCGGATTTTTCCGCAGATAGTGTGCAACATCTTCCGGTTTCATCATGATTTCCTGGTCAGCAAAAAAACGGTGATATTAGCGTATAAACCCCTCAACAGTGTGACCACTTTCAGCTATTGAGTCCTTCTGGTTTGTCTCGCGCCATGCCGCTTCCGCAGCACGGTCTCCGCCGTTCGTCATGCAGATCATTGTCATATTCCCGGAAGGCGATCGGTGTTAGAATGAAAAGAAGTCGAAGTTCTGCGGACCGATGACAAGTCATTAATGTGGGAAAAATCACGCGCTTTTCAGTCGTTCGACTGCACAATCTTAATGTAAGATGGAAAGTATAGTCATCGCACTTCAAAATTAGGCAGCTAGGCCTTCTCCCGCTGGGAGAAGGCCGGATGAGGGATGATAAAAACCGAATTTTGAAGGGTGACGAGTATAAATAGCGAAGGCAGCTTGCGGGAATGGCTGGCGGCTGCTGTTTATTGACAGGTGATGTGGCATGGCGCGCAAGCCTGTTCCTTGCAATACGCAAACTGTTGCAAATAAGCGACAAAATATTTTTAAGCATCCCAGCTTGCTTGCACGGGTCGGATTTTTTAGGCAGAATCGTTGAGACTTGTCAACTGTGTCGATTTCTGGTAGCAATTATTGTCATGAAGGATGCAATCAGACAAACGGGAACGCGAAAACCGGCTTATAACAGGTTGCAAGGACTGTTTGTTTCATATTCAGCAATTTCGTAACATAGAGTTTGTGGTCTGACGTTTTTTTAACTCAATTTAAAAGGAAGCTTTTACTTATGGCTATTTCTGACATTCAAAAACAATACATTGTGGGGTTGACGGTGGGCTTGTTCAACGGTGCCCCTGGCGCTAATTTTCTAAGAGAGTTCTCTAACCTGATTGAAGGCGGGATGTCCTTCGAGGAGCTGGCTGATTTCCTGGTAGCGACGCCGCAGTTCCAGCAGGATATTCTGAAAGGTAATGTAACGGTTGCCCATCAGACGGAGGTGCTGCTGAAAAATTTTGGCCTGACACCAGGTAATACCGATCCTGCCAGCGCTGACGCCCAGGCGGAAAAATTTATCACCGACAGCTTCAATGCAGGCAGAGACATTGGTGATATCGTCATTGAAGCGGGCCTCTATCTGCTCGGCAATCCGGCGCCCGAATTTGCAGATACCGCTAATCTGTTCAAAAACAAGATCCTGGTGGCAGAAATCTATTCCAGAGAGAATTCGGATGACAATGTAACTGATCTGCAAGCCATCCTCGCCGGCGTGACCGCGGCGGGTCCGGCAACTGATGCTGATGCCGTAGCTTATCTGGAAAGCATTGGTATTGGTGGCAATCCAGGTGAGACTTTTGCATTTACTGTCAATCAAGATAATCTGATCGGTACAGTGGGTAATGACACTTTTATCGCTGCGGCAGCGCAGGATGGAACCGGTAACCTGATCAACACGCTGCAAAGTGTGGATACGGTAGATGGTGGCGCGGGTATCGATACGCTTAAATTTACCGACGTAGATGGTTCAACCGTAACTCCGGTCATGAGCAATGTGGAAATTGTTGAGGCACGCTTCACAAGTTCTGGTGCGATTGATCTCTCGAATGCTGATGGTGTTACCGAAGTTAGGGTGCTGGGTAGCACGAGTTACGGCGAAGTTAGTGGTGTCGGTACTGCTGGGAAGTTTGTGATCGGCAACGACAAAGCGGGTAATGAAGTGGATTTTTATGGCGGTACTGCGACTGCATTGGATATCACGTTCAATGGCTATGGTAATACCAATCCTGATGATGAGACTCAAGGTGCTGTCTGGTTTAATGACAATGCCGTGGAATCGGCAACAGTCAACTTGAATAACTCGAATGTCGAGCTGCATTTCCATAACGAGGAAAATCTCAAATCGATGTCGGTCAATGCGACAGGCACCAATATCTTCGATACAGTGGATGAGGGTGACGAGTTTATTGAAACGCTAACTGTGACAGGAGCGGGCTCAGTTGACTTTGATGACAATGACTGGGAAGCGCTCAAAACATTGACGGCAGATACGGCAACTGGCAACTTGACCAATATTCATGTTGGTGCCGCTGCTGTTTCAGTAACATTGGGATCAGGTAATGACGAGATTACCTATGACGCAGCACCTGCTGCTACGGCTGTAGTCAATCTGGGCGCAGGTGACGATAAGCTCGTATTGACAGCAGCGCCAGCCGCCGGAGTAACCCTGACGGGGGGGGATGGTAAAGATACGATTTCGCTGACTTCTGCCATTGCAGCAGATATTGGATTATTGTCGGAAGAGGAACTTGCAAAAATTACTGGTTTCGAGGTTCTGTCTATCTCTGACGCGCTAACCGGTGGCGATCCCTACGATGTTTCCAATCTGGCTGGTGTGACTGATTTTGTGGCAGAAGATGGTGTGGTTACTGGTGAAACAGCGACTGTGAAGGTGGCAAGCAATAGTACAGTTACCTTGGCAGGCAATCTTGGGACCAATAATGGCGCACTCGTTGTTGATGTGAAGGATGCAGCCACCACTGATGCAACAGCGAATGTTGTACTGAACAGTTCTGGTTCTGGTAGCATCGGAGTCGATTTGACTGCTAATGATGTCGAAACCCTCAACCTAACAGCATCTAGCACCGCGACTAATGGTAGTAGCTATAATGTTACGCTAACTGATGATGCACTGGTGGCGCTGAACATTGGTGGCGATCAGATCGTGAATTTTGCTTCTGATGCTGACATGGCCAAGCTGGCAACGATTAATGCCTCTGGCAACACGGCGGGTGTAAATATCGATGTGTCTGCCGCTACTGCTACCGCTGCTGCAATCACCGTTACCGGTTCTGCTGGCGATGACACCATTTTAGGTTCTGGCAATGCTGACACCATCTCTGGCGGTGCTGGCAACGACACCATCACGGGTGGCGCTAAAGCAGACACCTTAGCTGGTGGTGAGGGTAATGACATATTTGCCTACACTGCACTTGCCGATTCCACGCTGGTTAATCTTGACGTCATTTCCGATTTCAAGGCCAATACCTTCGGTAACGGTACCAACGGCGCAGTAAACGAAACAGGTGCTGCTGCGGATGCAACGAAATGGACAGGTGATGTGATTGATTTGTCTGTTGTAAATACAGGAGGATTTGATAAGATTGATGTCAGTGTCCAGGCAAATTCATCCGATGCCCAGACCTTCCTGCAAAATCTGGGTCAAGCGACTACTGACACAATCGGTGCCGCTTTGGATTCCAGTACCGGTCGAGTACTCATAGATGTCGATTCGAATGGTACGGCTGATATGGTGATTCAGTTGACAGGCGTCACCACCATTGATGAGGCTGCTTTTATCATCAACATACCTGTTTAATGGCACGTTGAGCCACGTAGGGTGGGTACGTGTTGTTTGTGCCCACGCGGAACAATCCCCGGATTAACCGCAAATCCTGATCAAACGAAACCGCCCTTGGGAAACCGGGGGCGGTTTTTTATGTGCGGTTTCTGGCTACAAAAGAACGCCCCTCACTGGGGAGACGTCTTGAGGCTTTATGTGAGATTGACCAAACATTACGATGAGTATAGATTAAAAGCCGGAATTTCCTTTCATGAAAAAATGTTTTTTACGGCAATAGCCATGATGCTTGGTTTGTTGGGATGGGTTGCAAGCAATTATTTATCTGCAAGTACCGTGGTTCTTTTTTAGCAATGATCGGCCTGTTCGGTACAGCTGGCTTTGGTGTCTGGAACTATAAAAGGATCAAACAACTACTGGAGAGACTTGAAAATGCTGAATAGTATCCTGATGGCATTGATGGGATGTATTTTTGTTGCTTTTGTGTATTACCTTGCCTATGACGCATGGAAAGATTATTCAAAAAAGGATTGAATGGCGCTTGATCCAACCACTGCTCTCTGGAAACCGGGAGCCAGGTAGCGTGGGCACGCGCTGTTTGTGCCCACGCGGACTAATCCTCTGATTAACCGCAAACGCTAACCAAACGAAACCGTCCTTGGGAAACCGGGGGCGGTTTTTTTATGCTTGTTGTTTTGCGCTGGTTGGCATTTTTGTGGGGATGTCGGGGCACATTGGTCTACTGCGGGTTCCCGTTTTTATGGTTTCACATTCCCAAATGCACGGCTTTATTTTCCCGAATGCACGTTGATAAGTTCCCGGTTGCACGATACTATTCCCGCTATGAACGGTACACAATCTCTCTATCCGCGGCTCATTGCGGCACGGATCACTGTACGATGGCGCGGAAACCTTGCCGCTTGGAGCGGGCTTATGGGCTGCACCATTGTCGTCTTTGTGGGGAAGATGATGCGTCAAGCGGGTAGGGTGGGCACGCGTTGTCTGTGCCCACGCGGGATCTTGAATTAACCGCAAAACCTGATCAAACGGAACCGCCCTTGGGAAACCGGGAGCGGTTTTTTTTATGCTTGCTGTTTTGTGCTGATCGGTATTTTTGTGGGCATGCGGTGGGCTTTAGTAAAGATGCACCAAAGTACACCTGTCCCTTTGTACGATTCCCCGCCTGGATCAAATTCTTCATGATTAATCCCCGTAACGCCCTGCTGAATAGAAATACGGAAGAAGAATAATTCAAGCGCTTCTGATGGCATTCAGAAAATTGGGGCAAGGTAATGATTTAATCAATAAGAATAAGGAGATACGATGGAAATGGCTGGGGAAAAAAAGAATGGCGCTTGTAGAACATGTATTAAACATGTTTTTGTGTTTAGGAAAGGCACAAACCATCTGCTGCACTTAACATTGACAGTTATGACTTTCGGTGTATGGTCAATAATCTGGCTTCTGATATCACTTAATAAATTGGGTGGCTGGAGGTGTATTGAATGCGGATCATCAGAAGTAAGGTTGTAGCCCGTAGGATGTGCCGACGTCAGGAGGCGCATCATTCGTGTTATTCAATGCCTTCAATATCCTGGTTTTCATGGCTTGCCCAATCTTCTGGATAAATATCTTGTGCCAGGTAGCGATGAAAACTGGAGTGAGGCCAATCACGAACCTTTTTGACCCAACCGTGTTTTACTGGGTTCCAGTGAATATAATCGACATGCCGATTAAAATCAGACTAATCGCGTAATGCATGTTCCCAGAAACGTCGTTGCCATATTCCTCTTTCTCTTCGGGATTTCCGGCTGGCGGAAATTCGCTCACCTTTTTCTAAATTGCGGGAAAAATAACCTTTCAGCATATTCCATCGGCAGGAAAAATCAGAGTCCTCTGCTGGTAATGTCCAGATACAATGCAAATGATCAGGCAAAATAACCGCTGCATCCAGACGAAAAGGATGACGTTGTTTGGTGTATACAAAGGCTTGGCGTAATAAATCGATATTATCGATCAATAACCGGTTGTCTTTGCGCTCGGCAAGATTTACGGTGAAAGACCAGGATGCGCCAGGAATATAAGTGCGGCGGTATTCGGTCATGCTGTTTTTTTCCTGTTAATGACGCATCACGCGAATGATGCGCCTCCTGACGTCGGCACATCCTACTCCCTATCGGTCATTCAACCTGGGGTAGCTAATGTAAGCGCCTGCTGCAACACGCTGCCCTAATTGCATCTTACGATTGTAAAAAACGACTGCTTCTGAGAAATCTGGAGTGGTTTTTTGCACTCCGATTATGCGGCCCGCCCATTCTGTAGTCTGTAGGATGTGCCGACGTCAGGAGGCGCATCGTTCTCAGTGATGACTTACCCCACCCTGCGCGGTTAAAGCAATGCACTCCAGACCACTTTGGTTATCATGCCGATGGCGATACAGCCGGTAAGGAGAGCGAAGGCCTGCTGCAATCTGGGTCCGGCAAAACGATCGGCAAAGGTTCTGCCAAGCAGCATGCCTGCAATCGTTCCAGCGCAAAAGGGGAGGGCTATCGGCCATTTCATGACGCCAATCAGTATTGCTGAGATGACGCCCGTGGTGGAGATCAGTGCCGTGATAGCAAGCGATGTCGCCATGATGGACAATATGGGAATATTCGTGGCTTTCCTGAGTGCCGGCACGATTACGAAGCCACCGCCTACGCCCAGCAGGCCTGACAGGAAACCAGCTGTCGTGCCTGAAAATACTAACGCGCTGAAACATGGCCAGGTCCAGATCAAACGTCCGCTGGTGTCATCTAGCTGGCAAGGCGGAGCGCTATGCCGGTCAGTCATGTCCTTTGGATGTTCGCGCAGGCTTTGGCGCAGCATGTGCTGGGCAACGTAGACGAGCACGCCGGCAAGCAGCAGTGTCAACGGGGTGTTGGGTATTCGCGGGGCGAGCCATATGCCCGCGGGTGAGACCAATGCGCCGGTGAGCGCGATAAGGCTGGCTGCCCGGTACCGGACTCTTTTCTGCCTGAATGCCAGCAATGCGCCGATGGCTGCCGATAAGCCGACCGCCAGCAAGCCAACGGGAGCCGCTTCTGCAACGGTCAGGTGCAGGCTGAACATGAGCAGCGGCACCGCGATGAGGGTGCCGCCTGCCCCGGTGAGCGCCAGCACGAGGCCGGTAAATGAACCCAGCAGGATACTGATCAAGTCAGGCTCCATGCGTTGCTCAGTTTGTACCTTTTACACGCGCAAGCCATTCGCGGCCTTTCAACATGCCGTTCCAGTACAGCCAGGGAAATAATTTTACTTTGAATAGCCAGTAGAGCCGCCTTGCTATCAGCGGATCGAGCGGAAAAGTGGGTAGCAATTTGCCGCCAAAACCAAATTCGGCCAGAATCACTTTGCCTTTTTCCACGGTAAGCGGGCAAGCGCCATAGCCATCATAAACATCGGGAAGTTCTCTGCCTTCTTTGGCGGCCAGAAGGTTTTCGGCTACGATGACGATTTGCTTTCTGGCTGCGGCAGCCGTTTTGGTATTGGGCGAGGAGCAGGCATCTCCCAACGAGAAAATATTGGGGTAGCGGGGATGTTGTAAGGTTTTGGGATTGACTTCGCAATAACCCGAAGCATCTGCCAGTGGGCTTTTGCTCAGAAAATAGGGGGCGGCCTGAGGGGGGGTAACGTGCAGCATATCGAACGGTTTTTCTACCTGAGTGATATTGCCTTCACTGTCCTTGATTTCGAAAGTGGCGATTTTTTTAGCGCCATCCACTTTTACCAGGTTGGAGTTGAAAACCAGCTTAGCGTGGTAGCGCTTCACATATTCCATCAGTGGCGGAACAAAATCAGCGACGCCAAACAGGACTGCGCCGGCGTTGTGGAATTCGACTTCGATGTTATCCAGCGTGCGCTGGTGCAGCCAGTAATCGCATGAGAGATACATGGCCTTTTGCGGCGCACCGGCGCATTTGATCGGCATGGGCGGTTGGGTGAACAGCGCCTTGCCGCTTTTGAGGTTTTTCGTCAGCGTCCAGGTATAAGGCGCCAGCTCGAATTGGTAATTGGAAGTCACGCCATTCTGGCCAAGCGTTTGCTGGATGCCTTCGATTTTTTCCCAGGCCAGGCGAATGCCTGGGCAAACGATCAGTTGCCGGTAACCGATCGAGCGGCCATCGGCCAGATGAACCAGATTGTTGTCCGGGTCGAATCCGCTCCCGGCTGCCTGTATCCATTCTGCCTCCGGCGGGATGACGTCCGCCATGTCTCTTACCGTTTGGGCAATGTCATAAGCGCCGCCGCCCACCAGTGTCCAGGCGGGCTGATAATAATGCTTATCGCTCGGTTCGATAATGGCGATGCGTAACGATGGGCGGCGATGCAGCAGGCTGGCTGTCACGCCAATTCCCGCAGATCCTCCTCCTACCACGACGATATCAAAAGCGTTGCCCCAGTTGCAGGCGGCAGTTACTGAAAGCTGTTTCTCCTGGGAGGGAGGGGGGACGTAAATGGTTTCTGGCGGCTCTTCTGTCCAACTACAGGCGGCGGTGACTGATTCTTCTTCGCTTGCGGGTTTTTCCGGTTCGGGCGTTTCCTGCGCTTGTCCGGCTAGTTGATACAGCGCCTGGGGCCGGCTGCCAGTTTTACAGAATGCGAGAACGGGCCCTGGTAATTCTGCCAGCAGCTTGTTGAATGCCGCGCTTTTTTCTACTGAAACGGCGCCGATCTCGACGGGTAAATAAACAAAATCGATACCCAGCGAGCGCGCTGCCTGTTCGAGTTGGGTGCTGGTGGGTTGGGTTTCTCCGCCTTCCTGATCGGGACGGTTGCAGATAACCGATTGATAGCCTGCTGCAGCGATTTCTGCTAAATCATCCACGCTGATTTGACTGGTAACAGACAGTTTTTCATTCAGTTTGGTCGTGACAAGGTTCATTTTCTTCTCCTCTGGAAGGGATCGGTTTCTTTAATTCAAGATGACTGTTTTTCTGCGGGTGATAAGGGGTCTTATTCATGCAATAAAGTTGGTACAGCGTTTGCATGATTTGTAATGCTTCCTGACTGGCGAGGCTGTAATAGATATATTTACCCTTGCGCGCAGTATTCACAAGCTTTTCTTCACGCAGGACAGTAAGTTGCTGTGACAAGGTCGGTTGACGGATTCCCAGCGATTGCTCCAGTTCACCTACATTTTTGTCACCTTGCACGAGGTGACAAAGAATGAGCAAGCGGTCTTCGTTGGCCAACACTTTCAGCAGCGCACATGCTTGTGCAGCAGACGCCCGATTTGACAGTATGCCAGTCAAATCGGCAGGGTCTTCTGTTTTTTTTATAATTAAGGGATTATTCAGCATAAAGGCATACTCAAATTTTCTTATTTTCCGATTTGGATTGCGTTGCCTGGTGTCGTTCCAGAAGCTCAAAAATACCCATGCCAAGCAGCATGGCGGCGACAAATACGATGCCGTGCAGGCTGCCTGTTCCAACCAGCACGAGCCCGGGGCCTGGACAGATACCCGCTAATCCCCAGCCGATTCCGAATGCCAGGCTGCCAAGCACCAGGCGCTTATCGATTACACGGGAAGTAGGGAGTTGGAGGGATGAGCCCAGGTAAGTTTGGCCGCGGCGACGCGCCAGGGTGAAAGCCATCACGCCAACGCTGATCGCGCCCATCATGACAAATGCCAGCGAGGGGTCCCATGAACCGGTTATGTCAAGAAATGACAGCACCTTGGCCGGATTGGCCATCTCCGACAGAATCAGTCCCATCCCGAAAATAAGACCTGCCAGTAATGCGATAAGAATAGTGATCATCAGTGTGTCCTCCTTGACGAAATCATCAGCTCAATAGATGTCTGATGAGATAAACCGTGATAGCGCCTGTGGTCATGAATACCAGCGTGGCGACGATCGAACGGGGTGACAGTCGCGATAGTCCGCATACGCCATGACCGCTGGTGCAACCTGAGCCATAACGCGTACCCAGGCCCACGATCAACCCTGCCAAAGCCAGTGCCGCGTAACTGGTGTCAATCTGGATGGGCGGCAAGTCATGGAATAACCGCCAGATGAAGGGCGCCAGGATGAGCCCTGAAACAAAGGCGAGGCGCCATCCCATGTCGCCCCTGCTCAGCTTGAACAAACCACCAACTATGCCGGAAATGCCCGCAATCCGGCCGGCAAGCAATAACAGTATTGCAGTGGCGATACCGATTACCATGCCGCCTGCCAGGGCAGACCATGGTGTGAAATGTGTCCAATCAATAATCATGATGGCTTTCCTCGATTTATCTTTATATATAATTATAATTGATATTATGTTAATAAATAGATTATAGTCAATTGATATGAATTTATTGGGACTTAAAAAGGAGAGCACCGTGCAGCCAAATATCCAAGCATTCTTTGATCCCGTGACCTGGACCGTGACTTACGTGGTGTATGATGAGCCGGGTGGAAGCTGCGCCGTCATTGATCCTGTGCTTGATTACGACCCCAAGGCGGGCAGGACGAAAACAGTTTCTGCCGACAAAGTGATCGCCTTTGTCACTGAACAGAAACTCACTGTGAGCTGGCTTCTCGAAACGCATGCCCATGCCGATCATCTCTCATCCGCTGATTATCTCAAGGGCAAGCTCGGAGGGAAAACGGCGATAGGCGACCACATTCCGGTCGTGCAGCAAACTTTCAAGAAGCTGTTCAACATGGAGCCCCAGTTCGCGACAGATGGGACGCAATTCGATCATTTGCTGGCGGAGGGCGAGCTATTCAGCGTGGGCAAGCTGACTGGCAAAGCCATTTCAGTGTCGGGGCATACGCCAGCCGACATGGCTTATCAGTTTGAAGATGCGATATTTATCGGCGATACCCTGTTCATGCCGGATGTAGGGACCGCACGCGCCGATTTTCCTGGGGGCGATGCGCGCCAGCTTTATCGTTCCATCCGTAGATTGCTGGATTTTCCGCCGGAAACGAGACTGTTCATGTGCCATGATTATCCGCCCAAAGATCGCTCTGCTCAGTGGCAAAGCACGGTGGCGGAAGAACGCGCGCATAATATTCATGTCCATGATGGCGTCAGCGAGGATCAATTTGTCGCCATGCGCACTGCGCGTGATGCGACACTGGACATGCCGGTGCTGATATTACCTTCGGTGCAGCTCAATGTGCGCGCGGGGCAAATGCCTTCCGCAGAGGATAATGGGGTGTCTTATTTTAAGATACCGATCAATGTACTTTGAACGCGGTTAATGTGACTTAAGAGGAGGGAGGATGATGGCACATTTCGATGATAAAAGACGGCAATTTTTGCAGTTTGCAGCATTTGGTACGGCAGCTGCGGCATGGCCAGGTTTTGCCCTGGCGGAAATGGCCAAGATGACCAATGCGCCCAGCAGCGCCTTCAAACCCGATGTGGAAATCGAACTGACTGCTCGCGCAGGCGCGGTTTCCATCAAACCTGGCGCAGCCACCCGTGTTTTTCAATACCAGGGAAAACTGCTCAAAGGCCCTGCCTCCACGTTAACCGGGATGCCCGGCTATCTCGGTCCCACCCTGAATCTCGTTCATGGCCAGAAAGTTCGCATCATTTTTTATAACCAACTGGCTGAATCCACCGTTGCGCATTGGCATGGCCTGCATGTGCCGCAGAAAATGGATGGACACCCGATGTACGCAATTAATCGAGGTGAGCGTTATGTGTATGAATTTGAGGTCAAGAACCCTGCTGGCACAAACTGGTATCACGCGCATACCCATGAGATGACCGCGACTCAGGTTTATCAAGGACTCGCAGGATTGATCACCATTACCGATGAGCAAGAACAAAAACTGGAGCTGCCGAGCGGCGAATACGATCTGCCGATCGTGATTCAGGACCGGCGCTTTACTTCCGACAATCAGTTGCTATATCTCCAGCATGGCATGCAGGAGCGGATAAGGGGTTTTCTGGGCGATACTATCCTGATTAACGGGCAGATTGACCGCATCATTCCGGTTAAAACCCGCGCGTATCGGCTGCGTTTGTTCAATGGATCGAATTCAAGGATTTATAAACTCGGCTGGGAAGATGGTACGCCCTTGACAGCAATTGGAACGGATGGGGCGTTGCTCGAAAAACCAGAGACTTTCCCCTATATCATGCTGGCGCCGGCTGAACGGGTCGAATTATGGGTCGATTTCAGTGGGCGTGAACCTGGTTCCGATCTCGTGCTCCATAGCCTCGAATATCACGGCGTCATGCCGCACATGGGAGGCGGAATGCGTGGCGGCAGAGGCATGATGAGGGATGGACTCGGGCAAGGTAGCAAATTCCCGCTGGTTAAATTCCATATTGCCGGGAAAACCAGCGAATCGCCCCAATTACCGCCCGTGCTGAGCAAGTTTAAACGCCTTACCGACCGTGATGTAGCAAACCCGGATAAGCCTATCCAAATTGGCTTGAGCATGATGCATATGTCACCCGAACTCAATCACCGATCATTTGAAATGCTGGCAGTCTCAGAGGGTGAGAAAATTCCTGTTGACACCATCCAGAAAATCAAGATAGTCCAGGAAGATCATGCAATGCGCGGAAGAAGAGGAATGGGCGGGGGAGATGGCAGGGAGGGGGGGGGCAGGAGAGGCGGCGGTATGGGCATGATGATGTCGATGGCGCACCCGATCCATCTACACGGACAGCAGTTCCAGATACTTTCCCGCTTGATACAGGATCAGCATGGCAGCGGCTATGAAACTGTCAAGGATGGCTTCATCAATAGCGGCTGGAAAGACACCGTGCTGGTCATGCCTGGCGAGGAAGTCACGATTATCAAGCCCTTTCAGGACTATACCGGTCTTTACCTCTATCACTGTCATAATCTTGAACACGAAGACATGGGTATGATGCGCAATTTCCTGGTGAGCTGAAGAAATTGCAACCGTCGATCATGCAGGCAGAAACGGCTTAACGAGGATTGGAGATTAACCCGAATATTTCATAAATTGGCACGCACCCTCACTTGTCTTTTGATTAATAAGAAAGATTTTGCTCAGTCGGGTGTATGAATCACTACACCCCTCTTTCTCAAAACTTCCCTATTAATCAAAATCCTGCGTGATCATCACGCGAATTTATGAAATATTCGTGTTAAGGATGTCAGGCGGTCTTGCTCGTGGCCGCGCTTTTCCAGGCAAACCAGGCGCCGATCACTGCGCCGATAAAATTGAGCGCAACATCGGTGAGGCTAGCATACCGGCCAGGAATAGCGAACTGATGCCATTCAAGCAGCGCACCGTAGGCGCCCGCGATCGTTACGACCAGCGGCAACCCAACCCAAGGATGCAGATACAGAAACAGGCAGCGGCAAAGAGTCCACGCAAGTAAGGCATAAGCCGGGACATGCAGCATATTATGCACAGTCGGAGAAAACCAGGAGAACACGGCATGGATGAGAGTTGGGTCGTCAGGCGGTTCCCCGGATATCGAAGAGACGGCATATAAGCCGCTCATCACACCGAGCGGCCAGATGAAAGGTGGAATGATTTTTGTACTTTCAGCATTCATCGTGTGTGCGTCATTGGGGTAAAGGTGGATTGGTCCACATATTACCAGCATTGATAGCGCATAAAAAATAAACATAAAAAGTTGGAGAGTCAGATACCGTCTTGCCTTTTATAAAATCTATAGTAACTGGCAAATAACTCAAATAACTGGGGTAACTTATTAGTTAGTTTTACGCTGACCTCAATTTTTCCTGCTGTCTGCTTTCGATAACGATATTCTGCGCCAGATGAATGGCCGGGTCCGTTCCTTCGTGCCCACCGGGCGTATGGTGATGTTGACCGGCAGCCACATGATCTCACCGCTGTTTTTCCCGGGTGATGATATCGGCAGGTTGTCTGTCCATGGCACGCTCAACGATGTTGCCATGTCCGGCGCTAGGCCGCGCTATTTATCCGCCACCTTTATTCTGGAAGAAGGTTTTCCGCTGATGATCTCAAGCGCATTGCCGAAAATTCTCATGCTTTGCAGAGAAAAAGGTAAAGAAGCAAGTAAAGTCTTGCGATGCTTCAATTTCACCAGAAAAAAACCCCGGTTAATCCGGGGTTTTTGGGTTAACTTGTGCTTAAACCTATTGGGGCACAATATTTGATGCCTGTTGACCTTTAGGTCCCGCCGTCGCTTCGAAGGTAACGCGTTGACCCTCACGTAACGTTTTGAAACCGTTGCTATTGATCGCAGAGAAGTGTGCAAATAAATCTTCTCCACCATTATCCGGGGTAATAAAGCCAAAACCTTTAGCGTCATTGAACCATTTTACAATACCTGTTGCCATGCTATTTCTATTCCTTAATAATGAATTTATGTTTACGGCGATCCGTATATGGCCATTGAATATCAAGGAAAAAAGGTCAACCAGAGGCATTACATTTAACAACTTGAATCCAAAAGACTCATATAAGAGGCGTCTTTCCCGAGAAAGTTCAATTACTTATTCATAAGCTTATAAGCATGGCAAGCATATGGTTTCATGCTAGCCCGAATTTATGAAATATTCGGGTTAACTGCATTCTGAGAGGTGGTGAAAATGCAGTTTCGCCAAAACGAAGTTTCGTCATTTATTTGCCTGACGGATTAGCGAGGCCTCGATTTCCGCTTCCCAGCCAGTCAATTCGCCTCTCTTTTTACGTGCATCATTAATCAACCGCAGGTTGCGGGCGGTGGTTTCAGCTTCCCACGCCTCCCGCACGGCGGCGAGTGCATCACCAAGGGCATTCGAAGCCACTTCTTCGTCTTGCGCCAGTACCGCAAGTTCCAGCCGCGTGGCATAGTCCCAGTAATCGGGTTTGCCAGCGGCGATGCGTCGTTCGACCGCATAGGCGACCACGGGCAGCAGTTCTTTGCGGCGTGGATCGGGAGGCTCGGCTAGTTCCATGAGTGTGACCGCATTGATGCCGGGGTAGGCATCGCGCCAATCCGCTTCAAAGCCTTTAAGGTAGGCGTCGATGCTTTTCTTGAGCAAACCTTTGGCGCGCAGGGTTTCGCCCGCCTGGGCGGCCACCTCCCACCGGTCTTTGTAGACACGGCCCAGGATGCCGTAGGTTTCACTGCTCGGGCCGCGCTGGGTGATGATATCGAGCAGCACGCGCTCTGCCTCCTCGCCCCGGCCTGCCCGATTCAGGGCAAGTCCCAGTTGCTCTTGCACCATGACCGTGTTAGCAAGCGGTGGCGACATTTTCGGCACGAGATCGATCATTTCCTGCCAACCTTTAACTGCGCGGTAGGATAGAAAAAGATCAATCACCACACCTGATTCGGTGTCTCCAATCTTAGCCTGCTGACCGAGTTCCTGCTCAATCGCCCGTACCGCATCCAACCCCTGCCTGCGAGCCTCAACCAAATGCTTCTTGACCTGCTCCGAATAGTCAACCCGCTCACGAAACACATCCGTCTTGAGACGCTGGATATCCGGAAAACCCTCCACCAGTTGATAGATGGGGCTATCTGTCAGATGCTTGCGCGCCTCCTTGAATCGCTCTGTCAGCACAGTGGCGACTGCTGGGATAGGGTCAGGTTTGCCATCTGCGCCGATGTCATACGGTATGCTGCGCAGCGGGGCGGCATCGAAGGGAAGTTGCCCCGTATTCTTGGCGAAAAGCAATACCGTAGAGGAAGGTCGTACGGCATGGCGCAATCCGAGCTCATAGAAGACGTTGGCATTGGCCGTGGTGAGATCAGCAATAGCGTATTCGCATAAAATCAGCCGTTCAAACATCGGTTTGTGGATGATGCCGCCGGCCATTTCCTCGTCCGCTCGGATCGGTTCAAGATCGGCTGACCGGATAGCTGGTTCGATCAGGTCATGATAGACCGCATCGAAATCAATCATTTTGCCGGCAGTCGTCGGTTTCTGTCCAAATGGCATGAGCACGAAGCAGAGAGGTTTGGTCATGGGAATCTCCCGAAAGGGCAATTAAGGAAAGTTTTATAGGGATGGCTGAGTAACCTGTTTACTGCGCTTTGGATGTATCATCTCATAACATTTACCCTCAATAGAGTAAGGATTAACTCATTCTAGCGGATTCTTGATCAGAGTGACCGTCAAGTGCATCAAGAACTCACCCTGTAAGTCTGTGCTCGTTGAATGGGTGTTAACCCGAATATTTCATAAATTCGGGTTAAGCAGGTACTTTACTCAATTACTTTTAACAAATACTTGCATTACTCATTTTCTTGTATATAATGAGAATCATTCTCATTAACAATATTAAATATATTAGATGCCATGAATCAGTCGGATATGAATTTGCAAACTGCCAATGAATCCCATTCATTGATTCTACGAGATCCTGCCAAACCCATCAGTAGTGAGAGCTTGTTTGTAGCGGGTAACGAAGTGCTTATTCAACATCAGGGCCAACAGTATCGGTTGCGTCGAACGCGGAATGGCAAACTAATCCTGACGAAATAATTCGCAGAAAGCAAGTTTTTGCGATGCAAAACAAGAGATCAATAACCGAATAATCAGTTTTCTCATCAGTCGCTGGAAGTACTCTCTCTCCTCTGCCAGTGACGATTTTAGCCAGCCAGCCCATCCCTCTTCGGGCAAGCCAGCCAACTTTTTTTATCGATTTAAGGAGCATGGGCGATGAAATCACTAAAAAAACTCCCCTTTATGCTGGCTTTTCATGGAATAGATTATCTTTCCAGCAATTTGTTACGTGATCATTATCATCGCTCATCATTCATCGCAAAATGCTCTGTAGGTGTTCCCGAGAAAAAATTTGCTTCTATCAATAAGCTCTTTGGGATAAGAGAGGCATGGCTTGGATGGCTGTCTACATTTAGAGCAGCCCCTCATGCTGAGAACCGGCAAGCGTCCGATCAAGAATATACCACGGCGATGCCTCGCCATTTCCCTGGACAGGAGATCAATGCAAAAGCGAATATCAAGCCTGATACAGAGTGGATTCCCTTGATCAAGGCAAGCTTAGCGGTTAAGTCTGATGCCGGTCAGGAGCTAACCAGAATGCTCAATAATAACCATAGCCTTGCGGGACGAACTGTATTGTGCGTGGGTGGACGGGCAGCACTCTACCCAGACTACCTTCGGCTGGTGGAAACCGCAGGGGGAAGTTTCATAAGCTATCGTGGCAGCCCGGAAAATAGCAGGAGTCGCTTGTATGCCTTGCTGGATCGCGTCAACATGGTGATTTGCCCGGTCGACTGCGTCAGTCATGATGATTATTTTGCGGTTAAGCGTTACTGCAAGCTGTCGGGCAAGTTTTGCGCATTTCTGGAGCGTTCCAGCTTACCTGCTTTTACTCAGGGTTTGGCAATGCTCATATTACAATTACATGGAGATCATCACTTGGAGTAAGCCATGCATGCTAAAAATATAATCTGGATCATTTTCAACGTATTGCTGGCTATCAGCGTGCTGTTCATTTTGCCAGCGCAGGCCCAGGCCAAGAAAGTCAGGGAGTACTGGATTGCTGCCGAGAAAGTAACCTGGAATTATGCGCCCACTGAGAAAAACTTGATTGAGTCAGAGGGCGATCTCGGTGTCTGGGGGAAAACATTGGCCTACACCAAGTATCGCTATATCGGTTATACCGACGGCAAATATACCACGCCTGTACCACAGCCTGAGTGGGCAGGCATCCTGGGTCCTCAAATACGCGCCGTGGTAGGCGATACCATCAAGGTGCATTTTCTGAATAAAACAGACCGTCCGCTTTCCATGCATCCGCATGGCGTGTTCTACCAGAAGGACGACGAGGGTGCAGATGGGGGTAAAGGCGCGAGTATCGCTCCGGGAGCGCGCTATACGTATACCTGGGTCGCGGACGAAGCGGCGGGCCCTGGCCCCAACGATCCCTCCTCCGTTATCTGGCTGTATCATTCTCATGTCATGGCGGAGGAAGAAATGAATCTTGGACTGATCGGCACCATCGCCATCACTCGTGAGGGTAAGGCGCGCTCTCAGGATGACCCGACTCCCCGGGATGTTGATCAGGAATTTGTTTCCTTATTCACCATTTTCAATGAGGAAAATGATGAGGAGAGTGGTTTGAAGCACACTATCAACGGGCGTATCTTCGGCAATCTTCCAGGGTATGAAACCAGTCTGGGCAAGCGGGTGCGCTGGCATCTCGTCGCGCTCGGCAACGAAGTGGATAACCATACTGTGCACTGGCACGGTCAAACCGTGCTGGCTCACGGGCGGCGGACCGATGTCATCGAACTGATGCCTGCCAGTATGATGGCTGTCGATATGGTTCCGCGTTCAGCGGGTGACTGGTTATTTCATTGCCATGTGAATGACCACATGATGGCGGGCATGTCTACCCGCTGGCGGGTCCTCCCTTAACTTTAAAAAGCAGTTGTTTTGTAGGAGTATGAGCGAGCTAACGCCAGCATTGGTTACGCTGATACTGCTGGCAGCGCTTGTATTGGCAGTTGATGGTGGAGGTAATCAAACCATCGATCCAGGGTGCGTCCTGATTACTGGCAAATGGAAAAACATGGGTCGTTTCAAAGGGCCGGTTCTGTGTTCTGTTGCATCACGGCCGCCGTATTTCCATGATGGTTAAGCTAAAGATCTGCTGGCAGTTATTAGTTTTTATAATAACCATTTCGCAATCGGTTTCGGTGATCGCGAAAAGCGGATCTCGTAGCTTTTCTCGCTTCACTGTAGCAACACTGCTAATGCATACTGTCAAACAAAAGAAAAAGCGCATTTCTAGTTAATAAGCAAGTTATCTCATTTTCTTTCCTGTTAGCCAGCCTAGCCTATCACGCAAGCCAGCCAGAGGTCGTTCTAACCCTAACTGGAGGCTATCCAAACAAAAAAACAAGCAACAAAACACAATTGTTCCGGTGAAATACCTTCTGTCTGCCGGATATTCAGTATTTACAGACTTTCTGTGATCAAACCATGAAAGGAAACATTGGATGAAGCATATTAAATCAATTGGATGCGCAAGCATGACTTACGCACTCAAGAATCATACTTTAACCTTCAGTATTGACCCATGAGCCACCTGCCTTCCGATACGCGCATAGGGAGTACGCGTTCAACCGAACCCAAGGGGTATCTTTTTTTAACACACCGCATGAAACGTGGTGGCCGGTTTGTCGTCTGGCTACGCCGTGCTCATGCCTGGCTCGGGTTATGGGGCGCGGTGCTAGGGTTAATTTTCGGGATATCGGGCATATTGCTCAATCATCGTACTGAAATGAAAATTCCGCTGGCTGAGCAGCAGGAAATCCGCCAGAAACTGACGCCACCTATCACCAGTCTGCAATCGCCTGAATCATTGGAAGCCTGGTTGCGTAAGGAGTTTGACTTGTCTTATGCCAAGTCGCGTATACAGAAAAAACCGGCTGGACCGGCTCCATGGGGGAGAGGTCAAATAACTCAGCCAGAACACTGGGGCATCATATTGCTAACCCCTAATCGCAGCGTGAGTGCGCAATACTGGCAGGGCGATGCGAGTGTTCAGATTGAGCAAAGAAAGGCTAATGCTTGGGCAGTGCTCAACAATCTGCATAAAGGGAGCGGCATGTCCAATGCCTGGATATTGCTCGCGGATACACTGGCGGGCGGACTGCTGGTTCTGGCCATTACCGGCACTTTGCTCTGGAGCCGCCTGCATGGACCGCGTCTGCTCGCAGCCAGCTTGATTGGCACAACGCTGACCGCTTCGCTGATGCTTATCTTCAATGCGTTATCGCTGTATTGATTATTGAAGAGGGTCATAGCCGCATCATGCGGAGCATATTTAGCAATCAATAATTCACCTTTATCAACCATAAATCGCCAGCCAGAAAGCGACTGTCGCTTGTAAGCCAGCCCATACTTACAAAACAACAGGGAGCTTCGTCTGTGAAAAAAATAACACAATGTTTCAAAGCAGAATTTAAATTTAAACGTATTCCCATGACTGTCCTTATCGCTTTGGCAGGCATGCCGCCTCAGGCAGCCGCTGAGGAAACGGAAGGCAAACAGCAGGACAAAGCTTTGTCAGCCACCGGGGATGTCCAAGTTGTTCAACAAATGCTACCCGAAATTCGTGTGAATGCGGCCAAAGAGTCGAGTTACAAAGCAGATACCTCGACTACCGGCCTCAAATTCGAGGCGCCGTTGCGCGACATACCGCAATCGATCAATGTGGTGAAAGAAGAATTGATTCGTTCACAAAATGCATTCAATCTGGGGGATGCACTCAGGAATGTCAGCGGCCTGACGATTGCCGCTGGGGAAGGCGGGCGCACAGGTGACTCGATCACACTGCGGGGATTTGCCGCCCACTCCGATACTTATCAGGACGGCGCGAAGGAAAATGGTCAATACTTCCGCGATACCTTTTTCATGGAACGGGTGGAAGTGCTCAAGGGATCGTCTTCCGTGCTGTTTGGGCGGGGTGCAACTGGCGGGATCATTAATACCGTGACCAAGAAGCCTGCCTCACAGGGTGATCCATTTGCCTCTGCAGATTTCACCTATGGTGCCTTTGATTTCAAGCGGGCAACAGCCGATGTAGGCATGGCACCCACTGAAAATATTTCATTCCGGCTTAATGCGCTCTATCAGGATGCGGATTCCTACCGTAATTTTAATTTTACCAATCGCTGGGGCATTGCGCCGTCAGTGCGATTCGATTTTACGCCGGATACGAATCTCGTTTTGCACCTGCTGCATCAGCATGAGGATAGTGTGTTTGATTATGGCGTGCCGATATATCAGGGACGACCCGCGGATGTATCCATCAAGCGGTTCTATGGTTTTGGTGAGGATCGTTTACAGAAAATCGATGCTACCATTGCAACCGCAACGCTGACTCACTACTTTTCAAGCGATTTCACGGTGCGCAATACTTTCCGGTACGGGAACTATGACCGGCGCTATCGCACGCATCTATTTGGCGCAGTTACAGAAGCGGGCGCAGACTCAACGGTTGCACGTACCCAGGCGTTGCGTGACAGTCCGCAAGAAAACTTTTTTAATCAGACGGATTTCAGCTTCAATAAGCCTATATTGGGTTTCAATAACACCTTATATTTTGGAACAGAAATTGGCTGGGAAGATTTTACTTTCCGTTCCAAGAATTCAACGGGAGTAGGTTCCATTTCTATTTTTAATCCGGTGCTTACTTCGACAGTGGGAACAGGACGAGCCAATGATTTTTCAGGAACGCTCGCTACGAATCGGTCTATCACCTTACAGACCGTTGCAGGTTATGTGCTTAATCAGTTCGAGATTACCCCCCAGTTGAAGCTGCTTGGAGGAACGCGCTACGATGTGCTGGAAGCCAAACAGATGGACAGGCTGACGAATACTGAACTTTCCAACAAGGTCAATGAATTCAGTCCGCGTGCCGGTATTGTGTGGCAGCCGGCGAGTTGGCAGTCACATTATTTCAGCTACGGAAAATCGTTTAATCCTTCTGCCGAAACGTTCAATCTGTCGGCTGCGACAGCGGGTATTGATCCTGAGCAGAATCAGAATTTTGAAATGGGCACCAAGCTGGATTTTTTCAATAACCGGTTATCGCTGACCGGTGCAATTTTCCGGCTGGAAAAAACCAATGCGCGCACGACCAACCCTAACGACCCCCTGCTGAATGTGCTGGCAGGTGAACAGCGCACCGACGGTATCGAATTTGGCCTGGCTGGCGAGCTGCTGCCTAACTGGAACCTGTCCGCTGTTTATGCCTACCTGGACGCGGAGATCATCAAATCCAATACGATGGCAGTGGGTACGATCAGTGGTATAAGCCAGTCGCTGCAAGGCAAGAAACCGATCAATGTGCCCGATCATAGCGGTACCGTTTGGACGAGTTACCGCATCACGCCGCAATGGGAAATTGCTGGCGGGGTATTTTTTGCCAGCTCGCGTTATGCGGACAACGTTAATGAAGTGACTTTGCCTGGTTATGCGCGGGTTGATGCCAGCGTGTCGTATATCCATAAACATTTCACCCTGCAGGGCAACGTGTTTAATCTGTTTGACGAGAAGTACTATCAGTCAGGCCAGGCCAGATCAGCATTGCCGGGTGTGCCATTAACAGGGCAGGTCAGCCTCCGCCTAAGATTCTAGGCGTACGAGTATTGATAAACCAAGAATGATTTCATGAATAAAGGAAAGAATGCTCCTCGTCATTGATAATATTTTAACCGCCGAACAGCTTTCCCATATTCGGATGATTTATTCAGAAGCGCAGTTTGGTGACGGTCGGGCTACGGCCGGTGAACTGGCCGCTCAGGTAAAGAATAACTTGCAACTCGCGGCACATGCACCTGAGACACAAATGCTGACAGGGATTGTGCATGATGCGCTGCATCGCAATGCACTGTTTGTTTCCGCAGTTTTACCCAGGATGATTTGTGCTCCGTTATTCAACCGTTATGGAGCAGGCATGGGGTTTGGCATGCATGCCGATAATGCGATACGGCTTGGGTCTCAGACCATGCGTGCCGATGTATCCGGCACGTTGTTTCTGTCGGATCCGGATGAATATGAAGGGGGTGAGCTGATCATTGAGGATACCTATGGAGTCCAGCAGATCAAACTCCCTGCCGGATATCTTGTGCTTTATCCCTCAGGCAGTTTGCACCGAGTGGAACCCATTCGTCGCGGCTGCCGGGATGTCGCAGTATTCTGGGTGCAAAGCATGGTGCGTGATACGAGCCAGCGTGCGTTACTGTTCCAACTGGATGCGTCCATTCAGGGGCTACGCACGCGTAGCCCGGAAAGTCCGGAAATCGTCGCGCTGGTATCCTGTTACCATAACTTGCTGCGCATGTGGGCGGATGTTTGACAGAAAATCTTTTTTTGCGGCATAAGGCCTCAGGAAGGTTTGAATAAGAGTCATGCTGGCTTGTCCAATCCTGCAGAAATACCTTCAGATCCTGTATCATCCTGCTTTTAGAGTTACATGCATACTTTCATGAAAACGATTTTTCTGGATTTTGAAAAGGGCATCGAGGAATTTGAAGAAAAGATCGAGCAACTACGCTTTACTCAGGATAATTCAGCGCTGGATATTTCCGCTGAGATTGCTAAATTACAGGCAAAAAGCCAGTCGCTAACCAAAAGCGTCTATGCCAAGCTCACACCTTGGCAGATATCACAGGTGGCGCGTCATCCGCAGCGTCCCTATACATTCGACTACATACAGCACTTATTCACTGATTTTGAGGAGCTTCACGGTGATCGCCATTTCGCTGATGATCATGCGATTGTCGGTGGATTAGCACGTTTTAACGGCAAGACGGTAATGGTAATTGGTCATCAGAAAGGTCGCGATACCAAAGAGAAAATTTACCGTAATTTCGGTATGCCGAAACCGGAAGGCTATCGCAAGGCGCTCAGATTAATGCGCTTGGCGGAGAAATTTTCGGTGCCGCTGGTGACGTTTATCGATACGCCAGGCGCCTATCCGGGGATCGATGCGGAAGAACGCGGGCAGTCCGAGGCGATCGGGCAAAATCTCTACGTAATGGCTGAACTGAAAGTCCCGATCATTTGCGTCGTGATCGGTGAAGGGGGTTCAGGCGGTGCGCTGGCTGTTGCTGTCGGGGATGCGGTCATGATGCTACAGTATGCAACTTACTCGGTGATTTCTCCGGAAGGTTGCGCTTCTATTCTGTGGAAGAGTGCAGATAAAGCTTCCGAAGCGGCAGAAATCATGGGGATTACCGCTGATCGCCTTAAAGAAATGGGGCTGATCGATGCTGTTATCAGCGAGCCGATTGGCGGGGCCCATCGCGATTATCCCGCCATGATGCATTCAGTCAGGAGCACCTTGCAGGATTCCTTACGAAAACTTCAGGATCTCCCGCATGAGGCGTTACTGGAGAAACGTTTCAATCGATTGATGGGGTATGGTAAATTCAAGGAAATCAAGCTCGATCACCATTCTTGAGTATGTTGAAAGTATCCTGCGCGAGCAAGTCACCAGGAGAGATCATTTGGTGGTTGCGCTAAGCGGGGGGGTCGACTCAGTGGTACTGCTGCATTTACTCCATACGCTTTCAAGATCGATGGCCTTCAGACTTTCCGCAGTGCATGTTGAGCATGGCATTAGCGCTTATGCTGCCCAATGGAGTGATTTCTGTCAGGATCAATGTAACGCCCTGGGTATTCCCATCCAGATTTTTCGTCTGAAAGTCAAGAAGGCGCCCCAGGTGAGTCTCGAAGCGGCTGCCAGGCAGGCGCGTTATCAGGTATTCGAGTGCGTTCAGGCGGATTACATTGTGCTGGCGCACCACCAGGATGATCAGGTTGAAACCGTGCTATTGCAGCTTCTTCGCGGTGCCGGCGTTAAGGGGTTGGGAGGAATGCCGGTTGTCAGGAAGCTCGATTCAGCAGGTGCGATCCGGTTATTGCGGCCACTGCTCGAGGTATCTCGCGAAACTATTATGCAGTATGCACGACAACACTATCTTGGCTGGGTGAACGATGAGAGTAATGACGACACGACGTTCAACCGTAATTTTCTTCGACATGCCATTTTCCCTCGACTGGAGCAGCGATTTCCGGCCTATCGGGAGACAGTCTCGCGTGCCAGCCATCACTTGGGTGAAGCGGCTCACTTGTTGGATGAGCTTGCTGAAATTGATAGCAAACGCGCCATGACAGCAGGCAATCTTCATATTGAGAGCCTGCGCAAGCTTAGCTTTCCTCGTGCAAAGAATCTGTTGCGTTATGTGTGCTCGCAGCACGATGTCATCCAGCCCAGTACCGTAAAACTTGAAGAGATCTTGCGGCAATTATTCACTGCGGCGGCCGATACCAAACTCCATCTTGTTTTTGGAGAAATGGAGATACGATGCTTTAAAGGCTTGGTCAGGATGCAATCAAAACGTGCGCAACCCGAGATAACAGCGCCACTTGTCTGGCATGGGGAGCGTCACTGGGTTCTTGAGTCCCTGGGAGGAACAATCGAATGCGTTCAGCAGGAAGGCGCCGGAATCAAGCGGGATAAGCTGGTTGAGAAGCCGGTGACCGTGCGTTTGCGCGTGGGTGGAGAACGATTCCAGCCTGATTGCAAGCGACCCCGCCGCAGCCTGAAAAAAATCCTGCAGGAGGCTTTGCTGCCACCCTGGGAGCGTAGAGCCCTGCCGTTACTTTTTAGCGGGGAACAACTCGTCTGGGTGCCTGGCATCGGTGTGGACTGCGCTTTCCAGGCAATGCCGGGAGAATCGGGACTAATGCTGACATGGCGGCCTAATGAATTCAATTGAGCTATCAAAATGACTTTTCAAACAACTTTTCGGAAAGAAATATGATTCTAGTAACAGGTGGGGCAGGATTTATTGGGGCAAATTTCGTACTGGACTGGCTGGCGCAATCGGATGAGCCCGTCATTAATTTCGATAAATTGACTTACGCGGGCAATCTGCAGAATTTGGTTTCATTAGAGGGAGATCTGCGGCACATCTTTGTGCAAGGTGATATTAACGATCACCAGAAAATGGCCACATTGCTGATGAGATTTCAGCCTCGTGCGATCATCCATCTGGCAGCAGAAAGTCATGTTGATCGTTCCATTCATGGGCCGGAAGAATTCATTCAGACAAATATCGTGGGCACCTTCCGGTTACTGGAGACAGTCTACCATTACTGGAAAGAGCAGGAAGGGAAGACTCGACAAGATTTCCGCTTTCTTCATGTATCAACGGATGAAGTGTATGGTTCTCTCTCTAAAGATGCGCCTGCTTTTACGGAAACACACCGCTATCAGCCCAATAGTCCTTATTCAGCCAGCAAGGCCTCCAGTGACCAACTGGTACGTGCTTATCATCATACCTATGGGCTGCCCACCCTGATCACGAATTGCTCCAACAACTATGGCGCGTTTCAGTTTCCGGAAAAGCTCATTCCATTAATGATCGTGAACGCATTGGCGGGTAAGCCATTGCCGATATATGGAGATGGTCAGCAAATCCGTGACTGGCTTTATGTGAAGGACCATTGTAGTGCCATTCGCCGAGCACTGGAGGCCGGCGTCCCTGGAGAAACTTACAATATCGGAGGCTGGAATGAAAAAACCAATATGGAGATTGTGGATACCATTTGTAATTTGCTCAAGGAGTTTCGTCCTGCTGATTACCATAAATTAATCAAATATGTAGCGGATCGTCCAGGTCATGACCGCCGCTATGCTATCGATGCACGTAAAATCGAACGGGAGCTAGACTGGAGACCCGTTGAAACATTTGAAACGGGTATTCGTAAAACCGTCCAATGGTATTTGGATAATCAGGATTGGGTTGCCAATGTCCAGTCCGGCGAGTATCGGCAGTGGATTGAAACCCACTATCAGGGACAGGCCGAGTGAAGATACTGTTATTCGGAAAGAATGGACAGGTCGGCTGGGAGCTGCAACGCAGCTTGATGCCGCTTGGCGAAGTGGTGGCACTGGATAGATCCAGTCAGGAATATTGCGGTGATTTGGCCGATCTGACAGGGATTGCGCAGACCGTGCGAGCGGTTGCGCCAGATGTCATCATCAATGCCGCCGCCTATACCGCAGTTGATCAGGCTGAGGCTGAGCGAGGCCTCGCATATCGAATCAATGTCGAAGCACCGGCCGTTTTAGCGCAGGAAGCGCGCCATATAAATGCCTGGCTGGTCCACTACTCGACGGATTATGTGTTTGATGGCAGCGGCGATCAGCCATGGAGCGAATCTGATTTGCCATCACCTTTGAATGTTTATGGCCAAACCAAATTGCAGGGAGAAGAGGCTATTCGCAGCGCTGGCTGCCGACATCTGATTTTCCGAACGAGCTGGGTTTATGCTGCGCGGGGTAACAATTTTGCTAAAACCATGCTGCGTCTGGCGCGGGAACGTGATCAGCTTACAGTCATCGATGATCAGATGGGCGCTCCTACGGGAGCTGACTTGCTTGCCGATGCTACTGCCCACGCAGTTTTAATGGCATTGAAGCAACCTGAGGTAGCCGGACTTTATCACCTGGTCGCAGACGGGGAGGTCTCGTGGTATGGCTATGCCCGCTTTATACTCGATTTTGCAAGAGAACATGCTTGCGCAATCAAGGTTCAGTCAGACGCCATTCTGCCAGTGGCCAGTCGTGTTTTTGCCACAGCCGCAAAGCGCCCGCTTAACTCTCGCTTGAAGACTGAGAAATTCCGGCGTACCTTTGGATTAAATATTCCTCAGTGGCAAATGGGCGTTGCTCGAATGCTGACTGAGGTACTTGAGAAATGATGACAAGCATTATCGCAATTGCCAGTTTTCCGTTCTAGCCAGCAGATTAGCGGTCATTCTGCCGAAACGCTTGGCAAAATGCTCAGCCAATCCTTCCTTGGTAGTAAAATCAACCATGCGCTCAGTCTTGATGATTTCTCGGGCAACGTATTCAGCGCTGCCCAGCGCATCGACAAGGCCGAGGTCAATGCTCTTCTCGCCGGTCCAGAGCAATCCGCTGAAAATCTCCGGCGTATTCTTCAAGCGGTCACCTCTGCCGTGTTGCACCACCTGGATGAACTGCTGATGAATTTCAGCCAGCATTTGTTTGGCGTGATCTCGTTGCTTGGGATCAGAAGGTAGAAAAGGATCCAGGAAACCTTTATTTTCTCCTGCGGTGAGCAGGCGTCGCTCGACACCCAGCTTTTCGAGGGTGCCCGTAAAACCAAAGCTATCCAGTATGACGCCGATTGAACCAACGACGCTTGCTTTATCCACGAAGATTTTGTCGGCAGCCACTGCAACGTAATAGCCTCCTGAAGCGCAAATGTCCTCTACAACAGCATAAAGTGGAATTTGCGGATATTCCGCCCGTAACCGGCGAATTTCGTCATTGATATAGCCTGCTTGAACCGGGCTGCCTCCCGGACTGTTGATTCGCAGGATAACACCCGCAGTGTTTTTGTCTTTAAAGGCTTTTTGCAAAGCCGCGTTAACATTGCCTGCGCTCCCCATGCTGTCAGGCTTGATTTCACCACGTAAATCAACGAGCGCAGCATGTTTGTCAGAAGTTCCGACAGTTTCATCCCCAACCCAACCTAATCCCCAGAAAAGTAAAACGTAAAGGTAAATAAAAGTGAGCGATTTAAAGAAAATGCCCCAATAACGCGCGCGACGCTGCTCCTGTAAAGATGAAAATACTAGCTTTTCCAGCATTTCCTTCTCCCAGCCTTCTTTACGATTTGTTGGATCTGTCATAGCTTCCTAAACTCTTTAGAATTATTTTTCTGAAAATGGAGATGAGTATGGTTAGAATATTTTTGAAATTCTACACGCATTACATTGAATGGTACGACTGTCTGTGTCAATAAACAGTCGTACTTTTTTAAAGTTCCTGATGCTCCATATCTCACTGTTGAGGTAGCGCAGGTGATGATGCTTGCTGCTCCATGACAAAGATTTCAACCCGGCGATTCTTGGCTCGATTATAAGAGCTATCGTTAGGTGCGACAGGTTGAGACGAACCACGGCCATCGATCTGGATACGCTGAATAGGTACGTTGCGGCTGACCAAGTAATCGCGTGTACTGGCGGCCCGATTGACTGATAAAGGATTGTTAATGGCATCATTGCCGGTATTATCAGTGTGCCCCACAATCATCACCGTTGTGCTGGGATTATTAAGCAGGCTGGTCGCAAAGCTATCGAGAATGGGCCTGAAATTGGACTTAATATCTGCGCGCCCCGTATCGAACGAGATATCACTTGGGATATTGAGCATCAGGCGATTATCTGCTGTTTGTGAAACTTGTACACCGGTACCGGCTGTTGCCGCTTCCATCTGCTTTCTTTGCTCTTCCATTCTTTGCGACCATAGGTAGCCTGCTCCTGCGCCCAGTACAGCGCCTGAACCTGCGCCAATCGCAGCACCTTTGCCACCGCCTATGAGTGCACCAATCACCGCTCCCGTGCCTGCGCCAACGGCCGCGCCTTGCGTGGTGCCACGTTGGGTATCAGTCATGGCGGCACAGCCGCCGAGCATCAGTGAAATTGTAAGAATTGTGATGGTCATCCGGGTCGTCATAAATGCCTCCTGAGTAAATAGTAAACTGTACTGTAGCAGAAGAAGCAAAAAATTCAATCTTCGTTATCTTTATGGCAGTGCGCTACCATTTTTCACTGATAGCGTTAAAATCACTTTTTTCTAAAAGGATTGAATACATCATGACGCAACAACTCATTGCATGTGAACTTCATGATTATATTGAAGTGGCTTGCATGTATGGCTATCAGGTGAGACTTATTTTAAAAGATCAGCAAGTCTTTGAGGGTAAGGCAAAAGATATTGTAACAACCACAGAAAAACGTGAATTCCTGGTTATCGATAATGAACAGGGGCCACAGCAAGTTGAGTTGATACAACTCGAAAAAATACAGGTGTTGACGCCAAATGCACAGTTTAAAGAAGTTGTATTCTGATTATTATCTTGCCATTGAGCTAACGGGGGGAGGGGGAGCGTCTTCTTTCTCCGGGGCAATCCCTGAATAGGGTTAGTTCAGCCAATCATCACTAATGATTCCGAGTAGAGAGGTTATTGAGTGAAATAGCCGTCGTTTTGCCAGACCCTATTACTGTCGTTTATCGTCTGCACTATTCCAGTATCTGGTATGATCGCTGCTCACAGGATTTTGCAAAGAGCCTCTTTAAAGAATGATGTTTTTTCTTGATATTTTGCCCGTAATAGCTAGATAGTAGGTACAACCCAGCAGTAGAGTGATCCCAAATTAATCAGGTCGTATATGCAATTCTTGTAGTGCCGATGGATAAATGATAATCAAAATTTAAGTCTTGAGGTCTTACACAAAAATGATTTGCATTGCCTGGCGTTAAATATTTAATTGTTTAAATTAAGGAGACATCATGAATTTGAATCTTACCGGAAACCATGTAGAAATCACGCCAGCCATGCGTGATTATGTGAATTCTAAAATAGACAAGATTGCTCGGCATTTTGATCATGTGATTGAAGTGAATGTCATTTTGTCAGTAGAAAAACATAAACAAAAAGCTGAAGCCAATGTGCATATCCGCGGCAAAGATATTTTTGTCGAGGCAGAGGGTGTCGATATGTATGCTTCGATCGACAGTCTTGTGGACAAGCTTGACCGGCAACTTCTTAAGTATAAGGAAAAGAATATAGAGCGTCGTAATCATGACGCACTAAAAAATCAGGAATTTGATCACCCTGAGTAACACCCGATCAACTTAATAGAAAATTGCAGTGCCAGAGATTATCCTGCTTTATCAACACCTGCTGACCTGGAACAGGGTTAAGGTCCAGGAATAAAAGAACGATGACATATCGAGATGATTGAAGATATGTTGCCAATACAAGCTGATCTTCCCAATCTTATACAAATCCGCCTAAATACAGCTTTTATTTCGATGTCAAAAAGATAATTTCTGGCGAAATGTACTATGTTACGTTTATCGAGGGTAATTTTTATTTTCTTTTTATGAATCTTATTTCACAGTTAATACCTGAATCAAATGTGATCGTCGATCTGGATGTCGCCAGTAAAAAGCGTGTCTTTGAGCAGGCTGGATTATTATTTGAGAACACGTTACACGTCGCACGCAGTCAGGTTTTTGATAGCTTGTTCGCGCGAGAAAGGTTGGGTTCTACCGGCCTTGGCCAAGGTGTAGCGATTCCACATGGTAGGATCAAGGGGCTTCGTGAAGCAGCGGCTGCTTTGGTTAGAATAAAAGAAGCCATACCCTTTGATGCTCCGGATGGTTTGCCCGTCAATATCGCTTGTATTCTCCTTGTACCTGAGAAGGCGACTGATAAACATCTGCAAATTTTAAGCGAGCTGGCGCAAATGTTTAGCGATAAAAGTTTTCGTGAAAAATTACTTCTGAGCAAGGATGCAAAGGAGATCCATCAACTTATCACTGACTGGACGCCTCATAATGTCTCAAATTAGCATTACCCAGCTATTTGAGGGTAGTCAGGATAAATTGAGCCTGACCTGGGATTGCGGGCAGGAGTATGGCAGCAAACAGCTTGATAATGACGCCATGGCTAAATCCGCTCAAGGAATGATTGGCCTCCTCAATTTTATTCATCCCAACTGGATACAGGTGCTGAGTAGTATTGCTATTGATTATCTCAATCAGCTTGATCCTTTGCCACTGCAGAAGAAATTCCAGCAATTAGCTCAAAGTGATTTAACATGTATGGTCGTGGCTGATGGTGCCTTGGTTTCTGATGCATTGAGATCATTCGCTATAAGCAAACAAGCACCGATACTTTGTTCAACTTGTTCAAGTCTGGAAGTAATCTGGGTGTTGCGTTCCTTTCTGGCTAAAGTACTGGCGCCGAGTATCAGCAAACATGGCGTGTTATTGGATGTTCTGGGAATGGGCGTGCTGATAACGGGTGAAAGCGGGGTGGGTAAAAGCGAATTGGCGTTGGAGTTAATCAGTCGTGGTCATGGGTTGGTGGCGGACGATGTCGTCGAATTGCGCCGTATCGGACCAGAAACACTTGAGGGGTCGTGTCCACTGATATTACGTGATTATCTTGAGGTGCGCGGGCTTGGCATGTTGAATATCCGTACTATTTTTGGAGAAACCGCGGTTCGCCGGCGCAAGAACATGAAATTGATCGTTCATTTAGAGAAATCTAGTGGCTCGGATATCAGTTCGTTTGAACGGCTGCCCCTGAGTAATCTCAATGAGAATATTTTGAGTGTAACCATACGCAAAGTGATTATTCCCGTTGCCGCAGGACGAAATCTGGCAGTATTGGTAGAAGCTGCGGTCAGGAATTATATTTTGCAGTTACGCGGAATTGACAGCACCCAGGAATTCATCAAGCGTCATGAGCAGGAAATGAATGGTCATGCCTCAGAATAATATTTGAGATTCTATGTTTATTTTTTTATCTTGAGATGAGTGCTGCGCGGACGATCACGCTTGCCTTTACAGGGGCCTCCGGAATGCCTTATGGCATTCGTCTGTTAGAAATGTTACTGGCTCAGGGTATTCGCGTTTATTTGTTGTATTCGCAAGTGGCGCAGATCGTGGCCCAGCAGGAGATGAAATTGATGCTTCCTTCCCGTGCGCAGGAAGCAGAGGCATTTTTCAATGACTACTTCAATGCAGAAAAAGGATTACTCAAGGTATTTGGGCGAGAAGAGTGGTTCGCGCCAGTAGCCTCCGGCTCTAACCCGGCTGATGCGATGGTGATTTGCCCCTGTACGATGGGAACATTGTCGGCTGTTGCTTCAGGCTTGAATCAGAAGTTAATCGAGCGCGCAGCAGATGTCATGCTCAAGGAAAACCGCAAGCTTATTTTAGTGCCGCGTGAAATGCCATTTTCTGTGATTCATCTCGAAAATATGTTACGGCTTGCACGCTGTGGTGCGATTATCCTGCCAGCGAATCCTGGGTTTTATCATCATCCTCAGAGCATACAGGATATCGTCGATTTTGTGGTCGCACGTATTCTGGATCATCTGGGGGTTGCTCATACGTTGATGCCACGTTGGGGCGAGGAAAGCTAAGGCAAAGTTTTTCACCAGAGCTGACGCTATTCCAGCGCATTTTCCATGGCGCACATCTCCCGCGAAATCGGCTGTAACACATGATCAGCTAAACAATAGACGGTTTTTTCGGTGACGATATAATCCATCGCAATATCGTGTTCATGGGGATAAATGGTCGGTAGGTGGAGCAACTCAAAAGCAATACCGATGGTTAATGGCCGAGGATGGATTGCAGCCAGAGTGCGATCAAAAAAACCACTGCCATAACCTAACCGGTAACCTTGATTATCAAACCCTATCATTGGGATAACTGCGGCGTGGATGACCACTTGCTCGGTATCGTGAGGCATAGCGATGCCGTAGGCATCTTTTCTCATAGGGGCCTGCGGCCACCATTTGCGGAATTTTAACGGTTGATGCGGACCAATCACTTCAGGTAACGCCAACGTTGCTCCACGAGCAGATAAATACGCCATTACCGGTGCTGGATCGTATTCGCCTTGGTAGGGTGAATAAAATCCCACACAGCGTTGCTGCAGGACGGGGAAGCCTTGTGTGAGTGAGGTAGTAATCGCTTCACTCCAGACGGAGCGCTCTGCAACAGTAATTTGTTTTCGGCGCGCTATCAAATAAGCGCGTTGTTGTTTTCGCCATTCTCGCCAGTTATCCATAGGGCGGCTATTCTAACCTAGAAACAGAAACTGTAGTTGGGCGAGATGGGGGGGGGTGGTTTTTTTGCGAGCTTTTGCTTTACGGCGAAGCGCCTGCTTATCCTGCCTGAGGGAAAGTACAAGGTGCAATGATTCGAAATACATTCCAGGAAGTTGTGACGTCGCGAGGTGCGCAGAAAATCGTGCGATCCATTTCGTAGCGGGCTTACCCATTGGATGAGTCTGTTATTTAAGAGTATTTCTATTGTAAACATGCGCTTAGAGATATTGTGAGGCAGTCAACCATGGTTTCTAGGTTTAATGCGCCAGAAGCTGTTGCCGGAAGACAGTTTTCAGCAAAATTTTTCTAACAGGCGCTGGGATGGCTAATTGCAATGCATCATCAATGGTTATCCATATTTCATGATCCGTTTTCCTGCGAGGCCGATTGATGATTTGCAGTAATTGCGTATAGATTCGCAGTTTAAAGTGGGTAAAGGTGTGATCAAGGGGAGGTAACTCAGCGAAGAGTGCTGCATCCATCCCAAGAAATTGCATGCAGTAAATCTGGCTGCTGTTATCCATCTGCCTTTCTGGCAGACACCATAGTCCGCCCCAGATGCCTGGGCTTGGCCGTTTTTCAAGCAAAATCTTGTCTTGATCGATCAGTATCAAAAAAGTAGTTTCCTTACTGGGTAATGGCTTTCTGGGTTTGGGGGTGGGTAGGCTAGCTACGCGATGTTCTCTGAAAGCAACGCAATCCGGCTGCAATGGACAACGCGAACATCTGGGCTGATGACGCGTACACACGGTTGCACCCAGATCCATCAGCGCTTGGGTATAAGTAGCCATATGTTGTGCAGCATTTTCTTCTGGAAGGAGCGCTTCCGCTTTCTGCCACAAGAGTGCTTCAGTTTTTTTCTCTCCTGGATAGCCGATGATGCCAAAGTAGCGAGTCAACACGCGCTTGACGTTCCCATCCAGTATCGCGCAACGTTCGCCATACGCGAAAGCAGCGATGGCGGCAGCCGTAGAGCGGCCTATGCCTGGGAGCTGCTGAATTTCCGCTGCATGCTGTGGAAACCTGCCCTGATGATACTCCGCCATCTGGCAGGCTGCTTTATGTAGATTGCGGCCGCGCGAGTAATAGCCAAGGCCACTCCATAAAGCGAGTACCGCGTCAATAGAAGCTTTAGCGAGGCATTCGATATCCGGAAAAGCTTCCAGGAAACGCTGGTAATAGGGGATTACCGTCATCACCTGTGTTTGTTGCAGCATGATTTCCGCGATCCAGATGGCGTAAGGATCGCGTGTTCCCTGCCAGGGCAGCCCATGCCGGCCATGCTGAGTTTGCCAAAGAATCAGGGTATTAGCGAAGGTTGACATTGTTTCAATGGATAGGGGAGTGCGGTGATCTGTTTCTTGGCTGGGTATGCTGAGGAGGTAGATGCTGCTGGAATATGTTACTGGATGGAAAACACCACATGACTGTTAGGTTGCTGGCCTGCGCTTGCTGATTCTACTTTTGTCCCCAGCACGAATATGCGCTCGCTGGAAATGCTACCTTGCTCAATTAACCAATGGAGAACGGTGCTTGCTCTGTGCTGGGCGAGCTCATGCAGTTCCTCATCGCTGATCGTGGTGTGAGCGAGTATAAGTTGTTCCATTTCGTCTATGGGTAGGCTTTTAGTCAATCCGATGATATTTTTGGGTTTTTCAAAATGGGCTTCCTTATAGACACGCGTGAGATAGTGGGCATATTCTTTTTCATCCAGCTCGATTTCCTCTAGTGAACCAATGGCTTGTCCTTTTTTCACGCTTTCGGAAAGTTTCTGAGCTTTTATTCTGCGATCGAGTAATGCTCGTTTGAGTTCTTCATGATCGTTGACTGGATCCGCGAAACCCGTAATTTCGAGTTTGAGCGCAGGGCGTTCCATCAGGGCTGATGAGAGCGCTTGAAGGCGTTTCTCCATTTCAGGTTCAAGCGTAGCATGGCCTGATGGAAAGCTGATCTCTGACAATTCTTCTCCATCTCCGAGCAGCGAGCCCAGCAGGGAAAACGGTGCTGTGATGGCTTTGGTAAGCAAATTAACGAATGCCTTCCAGATAATTCCACTTAAACTGAACTCTGGGTCGTTAATCGATCCGCTAACTGGCAGATGAATATCAATTTCACCATGCCGATTCTTAAGCAGGGATATTGCAAGATCCAGGGGTAATGACGCAGCCTCGGGACTGTCTATTTTATCTCCCAGAACGAATTGGTCAAGAAAGATGTTGTTTTTGGCTTTCAGCTCACCCTGTTCAATATGATAGTTAACGTCGACCGAGAGTTTCCCTTTTTCAATGACATAGCCAATATATTTGCCTGCATAGGGACTGAAAGTCGGCATGTCAATCCCTTTGACAACTGACACAATATCCAGAAAGAGTTGCCCGCTGAATGGGTCGATCGTTCCAGAGATTTGCAACGGAGCAGATTTATCGACTGAGCCACGGATATCTATTTTTCCAGATTTACCCGGATGAAGCGGTCCGATTTGTCCTTTGAGCCCAGTCAAATTAGCCCGATAGTTCGGCTTGATGAATTGATCTGCAAAATTGACATGACCATTTCGTAAGATAATCTTATCGATACGAACGGGCAAAGGCGCATTTGCGGTGGCGTCAACAGGTACAGCCTTGTTAACAGATTCGGCCGATGCAGAGACCGGTGCTGGTGCAGGTGCAGGTGCCTGGGCAGTTCCTTCCTGACGCACAAGGTTGCGAAGGTTGAGTTCTTTGCTCGGTAATAAAATTACATGAGCATAAAAATCAGAGAGTTCAATGGAGGTAATATCCACTCGCAGTGGTTCGTTGATAAACTGAATGCCTGTGAAATCAATGTTTTTCCAGCGAAGCAGCTCGGAGGCTTTGATCTTGTCCAGTACATTGAATTTGGTAAGTTGCCCTTTTCCATTTAGGGCTATCTTGAGCGGATTTCCATCGGCCTTGAGATGACCCTGGAAAGAGATGTCACCTTGTGTGAGTAGGGCGTTTAATCGATCGCCCGCCCAGCCCTGTAATGGCACAAGATCGACATGCTGGAGATCGATCGCGAGATTAGTTGCTAAAGGTGCCCATGCGAGAGAGCCTTTGGCTTCGATACTGCCACGCTGATTAACTTTTGCCTGAAGTATCAGATCCAGTGGTTTGATACCACTTAAATCAATATTGTCGATCACTAAATCCAATGAATCAATGTTCATCGGTACGACCTTTGTCAACGTGTGATCTTCAAAGTGCAAGGTTGCACCGGTCAGTTTCACTTGATCGATTTGTGTTGTCCAGGCTTTGTCAGTTTCTGCAGCGGCAAGCGATGGAGTGGATTCTTCCGCTATTTTGCCCTGTTCAGCGGAAGGGGGGGCGGTATGAGCAGGTTTACGATCTGGGATCAGCACAACGGCTTGCTTCGAGAGCGATGCAATTTGCCTGGGCTTATTTGGAGAATGAGCTGTATCGGCAGGTTTTTTACCAGGAATAACGAGTCCAGGAGATACGGATGCTTGTGTTGATATGGGCAGCGATGATGATCCCGCTTCAGGCATACTATCTTCTGGTAGCGAAACGGGCGCGAATAGACGAGTTAAATCAAGCTGTCCATCAGTTTGCCGGCGTATCGAGGCGCTTGCTCCATCCAGTATCACCGGGCTAAGCTCTATATTTCGTTGAGTCCGATCGACCTTGATCGTGTCGATACTCAGTTTGGGTAAATGAATGACAGGCTTGGCTTCACCGAGACGTGTCAGCGCGGTATCTGCCAGCATTATCGCCGCCTGTAACGGTTTGGGGCCGGTTAAATTAGCTTCGTCTAGCGTTATATCAATTCGTTTCAGTTCCACCTTGTGCGGCGATTCAACCGCCCTGTTTTCAATGACCAGTTGTTTGAGTGCTGCATGCCCGGATAAACCAATGCTGGGTGCTTCGTCCGTTATTTGTGTGAAAGTCAATGATAAATCACTGTCCAGGCTCCCGGAAAGCAGGTGGATACCGATCGGAATGGGTGAATACTCGTCGATATCAGTGAGATCAATATCATTAAATTTGAGTGAGAGCGTGGCTTCTCGCTTATCAGAGAACGGATGCAGCTTACCATCGAGTGCGAAAGGGGCATCATTGATTTTGGCACTGAGATAAGGTTCAACCCAATTGACGTCTGCGCTTTTAAGATTGGCAATAAATGGAATTCTCAGCTCGATTTCAGCAATTCTCTGATGGCTTTTTTTGACTTGATCCTCAAATTCAAAGGAACCCCCCTCAATACTAATGTTGCTGACTGAAAATAGCATCTTGCTTTGCTTATCATTAGCCTGATCTTCAGGTTGTTTAAATTTTTCAATCAGATCGGAAATATTGAAACGATTCTTATCTTCACGTACTAGGTGCAGCCTGGGTGCCGCTAAGGTGACAGCGCTTACAATGGGCGCGAGGCGGGTAATCGATTCGATGCTTAGATCGACATACAATCGATCGAAAGCAAATAGAGCGCTGTCTGGATTGACCGCCGCTTTTTCTCCTACGCGAAAGCCTTGTACCGTGATTTCCATCGTGTAAGGTTGAATATCGATGGATTGAATAGTTACCGGCCGATTCAGCTTCTCGGATAGAATTGTCTCGAGCTTGGCTTTTGCATAGCCGGGCAACCAGTAATAGCCCAGCAATCCAAACAATGCCACCACCGAAATGACGGCACCGAAGCCAATAGCCAGGCGCTTGCCCGTTGAGAAACGATGTGCAGCTTTTAAAGGAGTTGAATCGGTTTCCATACAATCGTCTCCAAAAGTAGCTTGCAGGAGGTGGTAACGCGAAGTAAGCAGCGTCCATTCAGTAGGCTGATACCTGCGTTACCCGCTTGAATCTGTTGCTATTGCAAGCCGATCAGTTCAACATCAAAAACCAATGCCGCATTGGGTGGAATCACGTTGCTAGCACCGTGTGCGCCATAAGCCATATTGGGGGGGATAATCAACGTGCGCTGCCCACCAATTTTCATACCCAGTACCCCTTGGTCCCAGCCTTTGATGACACGTCCCGAGCCAAGCAGGAAGGAAAAGGGTTCCTTTCGATCATGTGAGCTATCGAACTTTGCTCCTTTTTTATCAGGGGCTGCCGCATCATAAAGCCAGCCAGTGTAATGTACCTTAACTGTTTTACCCACCACGGCTTCTTCACCAGTGCCGACCTTGGCGTCGATTTTTTGCAGCTCACTCACTTCGGATGTTGCAGCGTGCGGCTGCGTAGCATGTTCTTTGTAGGCAAAAGCACTCAGCGGTAACAATGTTAAGCTCAATAGAAAAAAGCCAAAACCCAATGAATTTTTTGTTTTAGACATGATAACCTCAAAAGAAAAATCAAAAAAATATATTACCCTTCAATAAATACCTCCGGCTATTATACTCACTACGCTTGATTCGTCATTGCGATCCATGTGGTTTCATGGATTAATTCTATCTATTCATGTGAGTGTACAATAACTTGACTCATTGCATGGTGTGCATTGATTAACCCGAATATTTCATAAATTCGCGTTAAGAGCATTTTATTTTTTGAGATTTTAGTAATTTAATTTTTTGCCGATGCAATTAAATGAACAAACGAATCAGGGCGAGGAGGGTGTGCACATCTTGCGCCTGCATGATTCACTTTTTATGCGCTGGCTTTATTTAGGGGTCGGCATCACGGCATTGCTGATGGGAATATTGGGTATTTTCTTGCCTATCCTGCCTACTACACCGTTTATCTTGCTGGCGGCAGCATGTTTTGCACGTAGCTCGGAGCGTTTTCACGATTTTTTGTTAAATAACCGTGTTACAGGTCCTATCATTTACGAGTGGTGTGTGCATCGCAGCATACCCCGTCGGGTCAAACGCTGGGTGTATCTGGTGATGGCCTTGTCATTTGGCAGTTCCATTCTGCTCGTGTCATCATCTTGTCTTAAACTCATGCTAGCCTTATTGGCTATCGTGCTGACGGTATTTATCTGGCGCGTGCCAGTCAGGGATATCGACATCCTTCCCAAAACAAATTGAAGCCAGAGAGATGTGCTAAACCTAAAATGAATGAAGTGATTTCCTGCGCTTCATTACACAAAAAGAAAGTAGTTATTTCATGAATTTGCTGTTTATTGTTCTAATGCCATTCATTGGCGCTCCTTTTGTTGCAGCTATTTCCAGGTTTGGGCGGTTGCATGCTGCCTGGATGGCAGGTGCTGTTGCGCTGTTTGCCATCATTTTGCTAATCCCTGGCTTAATCGATGTCTTTGCAGGACAAGTGCTCATTCAGCGTTTGAGCTGGATTCCCACGGCAGGTCTTGATCTGGCTTTTCGGCTGGATGGTCTGGGTCTTTTGTTTGCCTTACTGATATTGGGAATTGGCTTACTCATCATTCTGTACGCGCGCTACTATCTGTCTGCGCAGGATGATATGGGGCGCTTTTATGCTTATTTGCTGCTGTTCATGGGCTCCATGTTGGGGATCGTACTCTCCGAAAATATCATTCAGCTGCTGATTTTTTGGGAATTGACCAGTCTTTCTTCCTTTTTGCTGATCAGTTACTGGCAGCATCGTCACGAATCACGCAGCGGCGCGCGCCTGGCGTTGACGATCACAGGTGCGGGAGGGCTGGCATTGCTTGGCGGATGTTTATTACTCGGTGAAATAACTGGCAGTTATGAGTTGTCCGTGATTCTGGAATCGGGTGACATCATTCGTGCCCACCCGTTTTATCAACCGATGCTGATATTGATTCTGCTGGGTGCTTTTACCAAATCCGCACAATTCCCTTTTCATTTCTGGTTGCCCAATGCCATGGCTGCCCCTACACCGGTATCGGCTTATTTACATTCTGCAACCATGGTCAAGGCGGGGGTATTTTTACTGGCGCGGCTATTCCCGGCGCTGTCTGGTACGGTGGAATGGTTTTGGTTAGTCAGTGTAACAGGGCTCATTACGTTGCTTGCCGGCGCTTACATTGCGCTGTGGAAGCACGATCTCAAAGGGTTGCTGGCCTACTCCACGATCAGTCATCTGGGACTGATTACCTTGCTGTTTGGTATCGGCACGCCGATGGCTGCGGTAGCTGCTGTTTTTCATATCATTAATCATGCTATTTTCAAGGCATCCTTGTTTATGGCGACTGGCATCATCGATCACGAAACGGGCACCCGGGATATGCGAAGGCTCAGAGGATTGTGGAGATTCATGCCACATACCGCATTACTGACTATCGTTGCTGCCGCAGCCATGGCGGGCGTGCCCCTGTTGAATGGTTTTTTATCCAAGGAGATGTTTTTTGTGGAAACCTTGCATGCTATTGATCAGTCGTGGGGATGGCTGATGCCGGCTGGTGCAACCTTGGCTGGCATCTTTGCCGTGGCTTATTCGCTGCGTTTCATCCATAACGTCTTTTTTGATGGTCCGCCGGTTGATCTGCCAAAAAAACCGCATGAACCACCTCGTTGGATGAAAATTCCGGTGGAAATCCTGGTGGTCTTGTGTTTAGTGGTGGGTGTGCTTCCTGCTCTGACCGTCGAGCCGATTCTGAATATTGCAGCCGCTAGTGTATTGCATGAACCAGTGCCTGAGCATGATCTGGCGATTTGGCATGGATTTAGCCCTGCATTCTGGATGAGCGTTATCGCCATGCTGGGTGGCGTTCTGGTTTATTTTGGATTTAGCACTTTTTTGTCTCTGCGTACTCATGCGGGAGACTGGCCTGAAATGAGAGCTGTTTATCATCGCTTGCTGGAAGGATTGTTTCTTGTCTGCCAGTTTTTTACCCGCTTGCTTCATATTGATTCTTTACAAAGAATGGTGTTCGTCTTTATCTTGTTTGCTGTGTTACTCGGTGCAGCGAATTTCCTGACGGGGGAGGCAGCTGTGCTGACGGGTGATCGGGAGTTGCTGACTATCGATGGCGTGAGCCTCATCATAGCACTGATCATGATGGCTGCAGCGATGAGTACTGTCCTGCTTCATCAGCAACGCTTCGTTTCCTTGATTATGATCGGGACTGTTGGACTGGGTGTGGCCTTGATATTTGCTAAATTTTCAGCCCCTGACCTGGCGCTGACACAACTTTCGGTGGAGGTTGTTACTATTATGCTAATGTTGTTGGCGCTGTATTTCTTACCGCAATATACGCCAGTCGAATCAAAACCATTTCGACGGAGTCGTGATTTGCTGTTGGCAGTACTGGCTGGCGGTGGGGTCGCATCGTTGGTCTGGGCGGTATTGACTCGCCCTTATGAAACGATTGCAGATTATTTCATAACTCATAGCGTGCCGGAGGGTGGGGGACGCAATGTGGTCAATGTGATCTTGGTGGATTTTCGCGGATACGATACGCTGGGTGAAATTACTGTTATGGCCTTGGCTGGATTAGGTATTTATGCCATGCTTGAGCATCTTCAGCTGAAAGGCCCGAGCCATGATAGTTTAAAGCGTCCGTGGGATGAAGATAAGCATCCCTTGATCATGGCGTCACTGACCCGCGTGCTGTTGCCGCTGGCGCTGTTGGTTGCTGTTTTCATTCTGTTACGTGGACATAACCTGCCGGGTGGCGGGTTTATCGCGGGGCTCATTACGGCAGTCGCACTTATCACTCAGTATCTGGCTAATGGTATTGGCTGGACGCAAACGCGTCTTCCGATCAATATGCATATTGTTATTGCTATAGGCTTGCTGTTTGCGGCGATGACAGGCATAGCGAGCTGGCTGTTTGGCTATCCGTTTTTAACTTCTGCGTTTGGCCATCTGGATTGGCCGCTGGTGGGTGAATTTGAACTGGCCTCTGCGATGGCATTTGATCTGGGAGTTTATTGGGTGGTTGTAGGGGTGATCTTGCTTATCATGGTTAACCTAGGAATGGTGCACAGCGAAAGCCATTTTGTAAAAAGTGACCATAAAATACGTTAATGGAAGCACTGATTTCTCTGATTATCGGCGTACTCACTGCTTGCGGTGTTTATCTTTCGCTACGCGGCCGTACTTTTCCCGTGGTGTTGGGGCTGACATTTTTATCTTATGCGGCTAACCTGTTTTTACTCGCAATGGGTAGGCTGGTCATCGGCGCGCCACCCATCATAGCCGACGGAATGACCGGCTATACCGATCCATTGCCTCAGGCGCTGGTGCTGACTGCTATCGTGATTAGCTTTGCCATGACTGCATTTGTGGTCGTGCTTGCGCTCAAGACATACAAGGAGCTGGGTAACGATCATGTAGATGGAATACACAAACCATGATGGCGCACCTTGTCATCGCACCTGTGCTGTTACCCCTCTTCGCAGGCATTTTACTATTACTGTTAAATCAACGAAGTACTGTACTCGAACGTGGTTTGAGTATTTTTTCAATCATCGCTCAAATTTTTCTGGCTTTCAAGCTGTTATCTATTGTCAGCAGCGGTGACATTCTGGTCTATGCACTGGGTAACTGGCCGGCTCCTTTTGGCATCGTTCTGGTGGCAGATCGCCTGGCTGTCTGGATGCTGGTTATTACAGCGCTGCTTTCCCTGTTTGTGTTACTTTATGCCATCCCTGTTACTGAGCGGGCGGGCAGACATTTTCATGTGCTTTTTCAGCTGCAGTTGTTTGGCTTGAATGGTGCATTTTTGACGGGCGATTTGTTTAATCTGTTTGTGTTTTTTGAGATCCTGCTGATTGCTTCCTACAGTTTACTTCTGCATGGCGGCGGACGCTTGCGCACCAAAGCGGGTTTGCATTTTGTTGTGATTAATCTGGTTGGTTCCACGCTGTTTTTATTTGCGGTAGGAGTCCTTTATGGCACACTGGGTACGCTCAATATGGCCGATTTGGCTGTCAAGCTGGCCTTGCTGCCTCTTGGCGATAGCGCCTTGGTGCGGGCAGCCGGCTTGTTGTTATTTGGTGTGTTCGCGCTCAAAGCAGCACTGGTGCCATTGCATTTATGGCTGCCTTCAGCTTATGCCCAGACCTCTGCGCCTATTGCAGCACTGTTCGCCATTATGACCAAAGTCGGCGCTTACAGCATTTTGCGTGTCTACACCCTTATTTTTGGTGCTGAAGCGGGGCTGGGTGCCAATCTGATCGAAGGATGGCTACTACCGCTGGCACTGATCACCCTGGTGGTTGGAATGACGGGTGTGGTCGCCAGTACGCATTTGCGACAGCAAGTGGCTTATTTGGTGATAGTGTCTATTGGTACAGTGTTGACTGCATTTGGTTTGAATACTCATGAGGGAATTGCCGCCGGTCTTTTTTATCTGTCCCATTCTACTTTTGCAACAGCTGCATTCTTCTTGTTGGCTAATACGATCGCCATTCGTCGCGCTGAGCTGGATGATCGATTGGATCCGGGTACTATCATTCCTCATTCACGCCTGATCGGTGCGTTCTTTTTTGTAACGGCGGTATTGCTGGCAGGACTTCCGCCACTATCCGGCTTCATTGGAAAATTCTTGATTTTGCATGCCTCGCTGGCGCACGAGGCGCTCCCTTGGATTATGAGTGTCATATTGATAACCAGCTTGTTGGGTTTGATTGCATTGACCCGTAGTGGTAGTCTGCTGTTTTATCGAGCGCAGCCATCGAAAGTATTGGCCACAGGTGTGATTACCATCCATCCTGTTTACAAAGAGCTGTTGCCGATTGTCGGCTTACTCGCTTTATGTGTGATGTTGGTGATCGGGGGGGGGGCTGTTACACAATTTCTGCACTTTACCGCTGAACAGCTACTGCAAACATCTCATTATATTCAGGCTGTGCTCATGACTGGAGAATTACCTTGATGCATCGCTTTTTACCTCATCCAATTCTTGCATTGATATTAGCAGGGATTTGGCTGCTACTGGTTAATAGTATCCACCCGGGACAGATTGTCCTGGGATTGCTGCTTGGCTGGGTGATTCCTTTGCTCACGACTCAGTTCTGGCCGGAGGAGGTGCGAATCTATAAACCATTTCATCTGCTTCGCTTTGTAGGCGTCATACTGATCGATATCATACAGGCCAATTTCACTGTTGCACGGCTTGTTCTGGGACGTCCGGATCGCTTGCAACCTGCTTTCATATCCATGCCGCTGATTCTCAAATCGAATCTGGCCATCAGTTTTCTGGCTAATGTGATTACCCTGACGCCTGGCACGGTATCAGCGCGCCTTTCCCATGATCGATGCCATCTGCTTGTGCATGCGTTAGATGTGACCAATACCGAAGAACTCGCCAATACCATCAAATCCCGTTATGAGAGGCCGTTGAAGGAGATTTTCGAGAAATGTTGAGCGCTGCCGTATTTATAGCCTTGATGCTGGTTACGGCAGCAGTTGCATTGAGTTTTTGGCGATTGTTGTGTGGCCCAAGTATGCCTGATCGGATTCTTGCACTCGATACCTTGTATATCAACACGATTGCCTTGTTAGTATTGCTTGGAATCCATCTTTCCAGTGGATTGTATTTTGAGGTGGCCTTGATTATTGCGGTTATGGGGTTCGTAGGTACTGTGGCTGCATGCAAATATTTGTTGCGTGGCGATATCATTGAGTGAGTGATGCTGGAAGTTTTTATTTCTTTATTGATCCTGACAGGTGCAATCTTTACGTTTATTGGGTCGTTAGGACTCGTTCGACTTAAGGATTTTTATACCCGAATTCATAGCCCAACCAAGGCAACTACTTTGGGGGTAGGTAGCTTGCTGATCGCTTCAGCATTATATTTTAGTTATCTTGAAAGAAGTATCAGCTTGCATGAGGTGCTCGTGACGTTGTTTCTTTTTATCACTGCTCCGGTAAGCGCGCATATGCTTACCAAAGCAGCGCTTCATCTTGGGTTACAGTCGCTTGCAAGATTACCGGAGCAGCAAGTTAACCGTCAACATAATGAGCAGGAAGCTAAACATGATCAGGGTGATTGATGCGCTATCTGGTGTCCAAGCCATTTCCGAGGTTTAGATAGTTTATTGTTTAAACAAGAGAAATTGGATTGCAGGGGGTTGCAGGCGATTTTGGGTGCTCAGTATGATAGACTATAGATTAGAGTATCTAATTATTTAAGAAGAAGTTAACAGGAGAGAAGAATGAAGAAAAAATTACCTTTGTTGTTATTAGGCTGTGCGCTGATCGTATTGAGTGGTTGCTCACGGGATAAATATATGCCTGTGGCCGGTGCAACACCCGAAACTATTTTCCAGGAAGCTTGTGCAAAATGCCATTCTCCTGTAAATGGTAAAGTCATGGCGCTAAGTCCTGAAACGGCAAACGTGGCTGCTATTATTGATAGAGTGAGAAATGGAAAAGGTTTTGCTATGCCAGCTTTCCCTAATCTCATGGGGGATTCAGTGGAAGATCTGGCGAAGTATGTATTAGAAAATAGCGCAACTAAATAAATTACTGCCGGCTGTCATTTTTTTTCTGTGGCAGAGATTCCAGCTGGCCGTTATGAGTTGTTCCCCATGCCGCATAAGAATTTCTGAATGATTTGCTTATGCGGCTTTTTTGATTGAAGCAGTCATTTGAGGTTGACTCAATTCGCATTTAACCAGGAATTTGCTTTGTCTAATAACGCAATAGCCAGAGGTTACGTTGTATCGAGAGCTGAATCAAAATGTGCAACGTGCAGTTTGCGAGAGTTGTGTTTGCCAGTGGGTCTTGATGAACGGGAGACTGAGATCCTGGGAGACTTGATTAATCATAAATTCAGAATTCGCCGTGGAGAACATTTGCTTCATGCCGGATTAGATTTTAGTTCACTTTATGCTGTCCGGAATGGATTTTTTAAATCTTATGTGCTTGATTCGGATGGTCGCCAGCAGGTTACTGGTTTCTATATGACAGGGGAGTTATTGGGGTTGGATGCGATCAGCTCAGAGAAACATACCTGTAATACTGTTGCTTTAGAAGATAGTGAGGTTTGTGAAGTTCCTTTTGGGAAGCTTGAAGAGGTTAGCCGAAGTATTCCTTTGCTTATGCACCATTTTCATAAAATGATGAGTCGTGAGATCGTGCAAGATCATAACATCATGATGCTATTGGGTAGTCGGAAAGCTGAAGAGCGATTGGCTGCTTTTTTGCTTAATCTGTCGGGACGCCTTGCCAAGCGAGGGTACTCATCAACAAATTTTATTCTTAGAATGACGCGAGAAGAAATCGGCAGTTATCTGGGACTTAAACTTGAAACGGTTAGCCGTTCATTATCCAGATTGCAAGAAGAAGGAATTATTACGATAAATAACAAGCACGTCAGACTAAACGACATTCCTCGATTGAGTCAAAAAATCTGCGGTTCCTCAGATTGATAGTAGCTCTGTGATTCATGATTTATTGCTGCATAAGCAATGTCTTTGGGTTGCAAAGGCTTTTCTTGAGAGTAGGCTGGAGCGTGTTATAATCGCCAGCGCAATTAGATCTCAGATTTGGTTGTAATTCAATATAGTTAATATTAATAAATACACACACTCGTCATTGTAGGGTGCTTAGTAAGCAGGAATAGCTGGAGACGAGTGGCGGTTTAACCCTAAAGGAAAATTTATGTCAGTAAATATGCGTCAAATGTTAGAGGCGGGTGTGCATTTTGGGCATCAGACCCGTTTCTGGAATCCCAAAATGGCTCCGTACATTTTTGGGCAGCGAAACAAGATTCACATTATCAATCTTGAAAAAACATTGATAATGTTCGAGGATGCGATGAAGTATTTGAGCAGACTTTCTGCAAATGGGGGCACAATCTTGTTTGTAGGGACAAAACGCCAAGCACGCGACATCGTACGCGAAGAGTCGACTCGCTGCGGTTCCCCTTATGTAAATCAGCGATGGTTAGGGGGGATGTTGACCAATTTCAAAACAATCAAACAATCGATCAAACGTCTCCAAGAGATGGAGGCAATGGTGCAGGATGGTTTGCTTGCCAAGCTAGTCAAAAAAGAGGCGCTCAATTTTCAGCGTGAGCTCGATAAACTCAATAACAGTCTAGGAGGTATCAAGGAAATGAAGGGGCTTCCTGATGCCATGTTTGTTATTGATGTGGGATATCAGAAAGGCACAATCACTGAGGCAAACAAACTGGGTATTCCGGTTGTGGGCATCGTCGATACTAATCATAGTCCTGCTGGCGTGGAATATGTTATTCCGGGTAATGATGATTCAGGTCAGGCGATCCGCCTTTATGCGCGTGCAGCTGCTGATGCCATTTTGGAAGGCCGCAATCAATCTATCCAGGAAATCATCGAAATGAGTAATTCTAGCGCTGAGAGTTAATTGGATATCGCTGGAAATACCGAAAGCAGGTAGTTTAGGCATGAAAGGCAGAATTTGAAATGTGAAAGGAGTTCAATTTCAAGTTTTGTGATAAAAAGAAAAAGGTAAAGTAATAGAAAGCGTCATTTAACTTTCTCATTGTGTTTTTAATTAATCAATAATTGTAGTTTTTAGTACGTGGAGCAAATATGGCGGAAATTACCGCAAGTATGGTAAAGGAATTACGTGAGCTAACGGGCTTGGGTATGATGGAGTGTAAAAAAGCCTTGGTAGAAACGAGCGGTGATATGAAAGCGGCGGAAGATCTTTTGCGAATTAGGAGTGGTGCTAAAGCGAGCAAGGCTGCTGGGCGTATCGCAGCGGAAGGTGTTATTGGGGCTTTTATTTCGGCAGACAAAAAAAACGGCGCATTGGTGGAAATCAACTGCGAGACTGATTTTGTGGCTAAGAATGACGATTTTGTCAATTTCGCAAAAAGTTTAGCCCAGTTGGTTGCAACAAAAAAGGTTACTGATACGGATGCGCTGGCAACCATGGTGCTGCCTAATGGAGAAGCTGTTGAGGCATCCCGTCAGGCTTTGGTGATGAAACTGGGTGAAAATATCAGTATAAGACGAAGCGTTTGTTACGCTGCAAAAGGTTATCTTGCGATGTACCTGCATGGATCAAAAATTGGTGTGATGATCGATTACGCGGGTGGAGATGAAGTGCTCGGTAAAGATTTGGCCATGCATATTGCAGCAAGTAAGCCGCTGTGTGTCTCTAGCGATCAAATATCATCGGACTTGTTGGAACATGAACGTCATATTTTTACTGCGCAAGCTGCTGAAAGTGGAAAGCCAGCCAATATTATTGAAAAAATGGTAGAAGGCCGAATAACCAAATACCTGGCTGAGGTGACGTTATTAGGTCAACCTTTTGTCAAGGATCCAGACCAGACTGTTGAAAAATTGCTTGCTGCTAAATCTGCTGTGGTTAATGGTTTCACACTTTTCGTGGTTGGTGAAGGAATAGAGAAAAGATCTGACGATTTTGCGGCCGAAGTAATGGCCCAGGTAAGTCAAGTAAAAGAGAATAAAGCATAGTAGTAGATTAGTTTTTCTTGTTTATGCCATCTATTTATAAACGTATCCTGCTGAAACTTTCCGGTGAAGCCCTTATGGGCGATGATAAGTATGGGATTAATCGCGATGTGGTGGAGCATATCGTAGTTGAGATAACGAAGGTATCCCAGCTTGGTGTTGAGGTTGCAATTGTTGTAGGAGGTGGAAATATTTTTCGTGGCATGAAATCTGCCGGTGACGGAATGGATCGAGTGACTGCAGATTATATGGGCATGCTGGCTACAATAATGAATGCTCTGGCCTTACAGGACGCGATGCGGCGAAAAGGCTTAATATCACGGGTGCAATCTGCGTTGCGAATTGATCAGGTTGTGGAATCCTATATACGCAATAAGGCAATACGGTATCTCGGAGAAGGGAAAGTAGTGATATTCGCTGCGGGCACAGGTAATCCTTTTTTTACTACCGATACTGCTGCTGCTTTGCGTGGAATGGAAGTGAATGCAGATATTGTACTCAAAGCAACTAAGGTGGATGGTATTTATTCCAGTGATCCTAAAATAAATTCCAATGCGACGCGCTATCAACGCTTATCCTTTGATGAAGCGATTGCTAAAAATCTGCAAGTCATGGATGCTACAGCTCTGACACTCTGTCGCGACCAGAAATTGCCAATCAATGTTTTTAGTATCTTTAAATCAGGTGCGCTTATGAGGATACTCATGGGGGAAGACGAAGGAACCTTAGTGAGTATTTGATGATTCAGATAGGATGATTAATTATGATCGCTGGCGTTAAAAAATCTGCTGAGCAAAAAATGCAGAAGAGTCTGGAAGCACTTAAAACTGATTTTAGCAAGGTGCGAAGTGGGCGTCCTCATACAGGTCTATTGGACCATATCATGGTTGATTACTATGGAACTCCGACACCTATTAATCAAGTTGCTAATATTAGTTTGCCCGATGCGCGCACCATTGGTGTGGTGCCTTGGGATAAGAAAATGTCAAATGCTATTGAAAAGGCCATTCGTGATTCTGATTTAGGATTAAATCCGATGACGGTCGGTGAGATGGTTCGTGTGCCTATGCCGTCGCTGACTGAAGAGAGACGGCGTGAACTGGCCAAGATTGTAAAGAACGAAGCAGAATCTGCTCGCGTTGCCATACGTAATGTTCGTAGAGATGCAAATGCTCAAATGAAAGAATTACTCAAAGACAAACAGATCTCTGAGGATGATGATCGACGAGGTCAGGAAGAGATTCAGAAGCTTACTGACCGGTACATTGCTGAAGTTGATAAATTATTGCAAGCCAAAGAAGCCGAATTGATGGCTGTGTAGGTATATGCCACAAAGTCCGAGCTCAACTCGCGAAATACCAGAAAAAGGTAAAATTCCCAGACATATCGCCATCATAATGGATGGTAATGGGCGCTGGGCAAAAAAACGCTTCTTGCCAAGAATAGCTGGGCACAGGCAAGGTGTAGAGGCTGTAAGGGGTGCCATTAAAGCCTGCATTGAACAGGGTGTGGAATATCTCACGCTGTTTGCTTTTAGTAGCGAAAACTGGCGCAGGCCGGAGGAAGAAGTCACGTTCCTGATGCAGCTTTTTGTGAGCACGCTTGAGCATGAAGTTATCAAGTTAAATGAAAATGGGATTCGCTTCAAGGTTATAGGTGATCTGTCCAAATTTGATTCTAAAACTGCAGAGTTTATTCGTCAGGGCGAAGAACTGACCGCTAATAATACTCGGTTGATATTTACAGTTGCAGCAAATTATGGCGGGCGTTGGGATATTATGCAGGCTGTCCGGAAAATGATGATTCATTCACCAAATTTGCTGGAAAATTTCAATGAAACGGATCTTTCCAAGCATTTTGCGATGAGTTATGCGCCTGATCCAGACTTATTTATTCGGACTGGTGGAGAATGCCGCATCAGTAATTTTCTGCTATGGCAATTAGCATACTCGGAATTATATTTTACTGATACGCTTTGGCCAGATTTCGATGCGCATGCACTTGATTTAGCGATAAAATCTTTTCAGCAACGAGAACGCCGGTTCGGTCGAATCAGTGAGCAACTTCAAAATATGCCTGTTGAAAAAGGAATGACCACAATTGCTGCCAAGAAAAAATTCTAGTTTTTATATTTCTCAATTCAGCGGGATGTGACCCGCTCATGCTTAAAACCCGGATTCTTACTGCTATTATTCTGATAGCTTTTTTTATATCAGCTTTATTTTATTTGCCAGCGATATTTTGGGGAGCATTGCTTTTAGGGCTGACTATTGTTGCGTCCCGCGAGTGGTGCAGGCTTGCAAGATTTACAATCAATCAAACTATACTCTATTTAATTTTAACGACATTGCTTGGGGGAGAGCTGCTACTAATGCTGAGTGAGGCAGTCGCTAGTAATCCAAACAGTACAAGCATGATATGGATCTATGTGGTGTCCTGTTTATTCTGGGGGATAGTTGCGCCGATTTTATTAAAGATATCGTATCCGGTTAAAAACATAAGCTTGCTAATGCTGATGGGCTGGTTAGTACTCTTGCCAACCTGCTTGGCTTTATATCAATTACGAGCTATTAATCCTTTGTTGCTACTTGGATTTATGGGCGTGATCTGGGTATCAGACAGTGCGGCCTATTTTGTCGGGCGCTCGTTTGGTAAGCATAAACTTGCTCCTGAAATCAGTCCAGGTAAAACGTGGGAGGGTGTGGCTGGGGCTTTAGTAGCTGTTTTTTGCTATGCGCTTATATGGGGACAAGTGATAGAGAGCGGCATGGTAGTAATCGGGCTTGTTGTATTGTCGCTTGTACTGGTCGGATTGGGAATTATGGGTGATTTATTTGAGTCGCTGATGAAGCGACAGGCTGGTGTAAAAGACAGTGGCCATATCTTGCCTGGCCATGGTGGTATACTCGATCGAATAGATGCGCTTACTTCAACATTGCCAATTGCAGTATTGGTATTTCTCATTTTTTATTCATTAGAACTATGACAGTAACTCGCCACCTGACCATACTTGGATCTACGGGAAGTATTGGTGAAAATACATTGGATGTAGTAGCTCGTCATTCCGACCGATTCCGCGTTGTTGCGCTTACTGCTAATCAGAATGTAGATAAAATTTTTGCTCAATGTCAACGTTTCCGCCCCTCCTATGCAGTTATGCTGGATGCGATCAGTGCTGAGCGTTTGGATAAAAGAATAAGAGCGGCTGGAATGGATACGCAGGTATCAGCGGGAGTTGAATCATTGGAAAGGGTGGCTTCTTTACCTGAAGTAGATACTATCATGGCGGCAATTGTGGGTGCTGCTGGGATCCGCCCGACGATTGCTGCAGCGCGCTCTGGCAAGAATGTTTTATTGGCAAATAAAGAAACGCTGGTGATGGCCGGTCGTATCTTCATGGATATAGTGAAACAGTGCCGCGCTATCCTGTTGCCAATCGATAGCGAGCATAACGCTATCTACCAATCATTGCCTAAGCATTTTAATGGAGACTTCACTTCCGCAGGTGTTCGCCGTATCCTGCTAACGGCATCAGGAGGTCCTTTCCGACGCCTGGCATTATCCGATTTAGAGCATGTAACACCGGAGCAGGCCTGCGCACATCCTAACTGGGTCATGGGAAGAAAGATTTCAGTAGACTCCGCAACCATGATGAATAAAGGCCTGGAAGTTATTGAAGCACATTGGCTATTTGATGCTGCACCAGACAAAATTCAGGTTGTGATTCATCCACAAAGCGTCATTCACTCCATGGTTGAATATATTGACGGCTCGGTTCTCGCGCAGTTGGGTAATCCAGATATGCGCACCCCAATTGCGCATGCACTGAGTTATCCTGACAGAATGGAAAGTGGTGTGAGATCGTTGGATATATTTGAAATTGCACAATTGAATTTTGAAGCGCCAGATTTTGCACGTTTTCCTTGCCTGAGACTTGCCTATGAGGCATTGTCTGCGGGAGGTAATATGCCAGCAGTGCTTAATGCTGCCAATGAAGTGGCTGTTGAATCATTTCTCACAGGTCAAATGGCATTTACCGAAATTCCATCCATGATTGCGCAGGTTATGCAGACAATCAGCCGGGAAGAGATTGCGACATTAGAGGATGTGCTTGCAGCGGATGTGATGGCGCGAGAGGTTGCACGAGAATGGTTGATGTGTCAGGCTTGATGCTAGAACAATCTCTTTATCTGTTTTGATCCCATTTTAAGTGCTTCGGAATTTATTGTTACCATCATGTTTGATTTGATATGACGCTACTTTTTACAATTCTTGCTTTTGTTGTCGCGCTAGGCGTATTAATTACCTTTCATGAGTTTGGCCACTATCTGGTTGCTCGCTGGAGTGGTGTAAAGGTTTTGCGCTTTTCAATTGGCTTTGGTCAGCCACTGTTTAAAAAGCGTCTAGGTAAAGATCAAACCGAATGGGTGATTGCAGCCCTTCCCCTCGGGGGATATGTCAAGATGCTGGATGAGCATGAGGGAGAAGTTTTACCCCAGGATTTAGCGCGCGCATTTAACCGCCAGCCTGTCTCAAAGCGTTTCGCAATTGTTGCTGCAGGGCCGATCGCTAACTTTTTGTTGGCAATTTTGCTTTATTGGCTTCTCTTTATGTCAGGAGTTAGTGGCATAAAGCCAGTACTGGGTCCAGTAAAGCCATTGACACCCGCCGCCTTTTCAGCTTTTGAGGAAGGGGAAACTATTGTAAAGATTGAGAATGAATCTGTTGCAACATGGCAGGATGCGCGTTGGATATTATTAACCCATGCAGTCGACCGTAACCCTGAGGTAACAGTGGAAACAGTTACTGATCGCGGAGAAATTGTCTGGCGGAAATTGAATTTAAGCAGCATGGAGGCCAATGATCTGGATGGAAATTTCCTGGAAAAAGTTGGTTTGGTAAGTTATCAACCTACCATGGCACCCATTATAGGCCGGGTAATTACGGATGGAACTGGTCATCGTGCAGGGTTACTTGCCGGGGATGAGATTCTTGCAGTAAACAATCAAGACATTTTGTCCTGGGAAGAATTCGTTAAAGAGATTCGCGCCAGTCCGGGACAATTGCTTATCCTGGAAATCTTGCGTGATGGCAAGACAATGGATATTTCTGTCACACCGGATAAGGCGATTGAAGGTAATACAGAGATCGGGAAAATTGGCGTTGCTCCCAAGATTGATCGTGCAGCGATAGATAAATTCTTGGTTAATGTGAGTTATCCTGCCGGAACAGCATTGCTGAAAGCATTCGATAAAACCTGGGAAATGACCATTTTTACTTTTCGGATGCTGGGGAAAATGGTGGTGGGTGAAGTTTCGTGGAAGAATATGAGTGGCCCCATTACGATCGCTGATTACGCTGGTCAATCAGCACAAATGGGGATAATTGCTTATCTTGGATTCCTTGCGCTGATCAGCGTGAGTCTTGCTGTGCTGAATCTATTGCCTATCCCTGTATTGGATGGGGGGCACTTAATGTATTATGTGATCGAAATTATCAGAGGTTCCCCATTGCCGGAAAGAGCTATGGTGATTGGCCAACAGATTGGTATGGCGATGTTGTTTACCCTCATGGTTATTGCTATATACAATGATATTTATCGGCTTATTTCTGGTTAAGCATGAAATTCAGGTGTCTTGTCATACTTTATTGTTTATTCTATTCACTTGTTGGTGAAGCAGCTGAACCATTCGTTGTAAAGGATATTCGTGTTGATGGGATACAGCGTACCGAAGCGGGAACAATCTTTAGCTATCTTCCTATAAAAGTAGGTGATGTGCTAGATGAAGCTAAAGCCACTGCTGCAATCAAAACACTTTATGAAACTGGCTTCTTCCAGGATGTAAGACTAAAAGCCCAAGATGGATTACTGATTGTGGAAATACAGGAGCGTCCTGCCATTGCCCAGATTAACATCAACGGTGCCAAGGAATTTGAAAAAGATAAGTTGAAAGAAGGTCTAAAACAGGCAGGCCTAGCCGAATCGCGTATCTTTAGCCGCTCCTTGTTGGAGAAAGCTGAACAAGAGCTAAAGCGGCAATATATCAGTCGCGGCAAATATGCTGTCAAGATTACCACGACTACAACCCCGCTGGAACGTAATCGTGTAGGGATTAATTTCGATATTGAAGAAGGTAAAACAACCAGAATCCGCCAGATCAATATTGTGGGTAATGAAGCCTTTAGTGATAGTGATTTGGTTGGCTTGTTTGTGCTGAGAACCCCAGGACTGCTGACCTGGTTCACAAAAGATGATCAATATTCGAAACAAAAATTATCTGCCGATCTAGAAACGTTGCGATCCTACTATCTTGATCGTGGATATCTGGAGTTCAATATCGATTCTACCCAGGTATCCATCACGCCTGATATGAAGGACATCTACATTACCATCAATATCACCGAAGGACCGCAATATACGGTTTCAGATATCAAGCTTGCTGGAAATTTCTTGGTGCCAGAAGAAGAATTACGCAAACTGATTAAACTCGAGCCAGGTGGTGTATTTGTTCGAGAAAGATTAACAGAATCCGTCAAACTTATTACCGACCGGTTGGGCGATGAGGGTTACGCATTTGCCAATGTTAACGCTTCGCCTGAGCTCGATAAGGAGAGCAGGAAAACCGCTTTTACTTTTTATGTTGATCCGGGGCGCCGGGTTTATGTGAGACGTATCAATATCAGTGGCAATGATCGTACCCGCGATGAAGTCATTCGCCGGGAGTTTCGTCAGATGGAGGGGGCTTGGCATTCAACCAGCCAAATTAATCGCTCCAAGCAGCGCGTTGACAGGTTAGATTTTTTCACGAGCGTCAATGTGGAAACTCCCCCAGTGGCAGATGCGCCTGATCAGGTTGATATCAATGTTAATGTGACCGAGAAGCCAACAGGTGCGATCATGTTTGGGGCAGGCTACTCAGATCTGGAAGGTATTATTTTAAATGGCTCTGTTTCCCAGAATAACATTTTTGGCACGGGTAATTTTTTGAGCGTCTCAGTCAATACCGGTAGTGTCAACAAGATATTCTCGGCATCTTTTACCAATCCCTATTATACGATTAACGGAATCAGCCTTGGGTTTGATGTTTTTAAGCGGGATATTAATACTCGATCGTTACCCAGCGTTGGAATTTTTAATACAGATACAGCCGGTGCGACGTTACGTTTTGGTATCCCGATAGCGGAAAACGATATTGTTTCTTTGGGCTTGGGTGCTGAACATACGAAAATTGATCTGAGAGCCAACAGTCCTCAGCGCTTTTTTGATTTTGTAGAACAATTTGGGAGCACGACCAATAATCTTCCTATCACGCTTAGTTGGGCGCGTGACAATCGTGATAGCGCGATATGGACAACTTCTGGGACGACACATCGATTATTTGGAGAATTTAGTTTGCCTTTTGCTGAACTGGAATACTACAAGGCGAGCTATGAGCATAAATGGTTTTTTCCTATTTCGAGAATATTCACCTTGATGCTTAATGGACAAGTAGGCGTTGGGGATGGTTATTCGGGTGAATCGCTGCCTTTCTTTAAAAATTTCTTTGCAGGGGGCTTTAATTCGGTCCGTGGCTACAATATTAATTCACTGGGGCCTCGTGACCCTGTATTGGATGAGAATGGTAATCCAATACCAGGAAGACGAGGAACTATTGTAGGGGCGAGTAAGCGTGTTGTCGGCAGTGCAGAAGTATTGTTTCCAGCCCCCTTTATGAAAGATGAAAAGACCGTACGGTTAGCGGCTTTTATTGATGGCGGGAATGTCTTCAATGATTGGTCACAACTGGATCTAAACTTCTTGCGTTTTTCTACAGGGATTGCTGTGACATGGATTTCTCCAATGGGTCCTCTGAGGTTTAGTGTTGCTCAACCATTAAATGATCAGAAAGGCGATGATATACAAAGATTCCAGTTCCAGTTGGGGCAAACATTTTAAATCCAGATCAGCTGATCAGGAGGAGCAATTGAACTGCAAGCTTTTATGGTTGCAATGGTTGATCACGCTGTTTACGCTGGTTTTCCTTATTGGCGGGTATTCCGGTGTCTTAGCAAGAGAAATCAAGATTGGGGTTGTGAATACCGAGAGAATCTTGCGGGAATCAGCCCCTGCTATCCTGGCGCAAAGAAAAATAGAGAAAGAATTTCTGGTTTATGATGAGCGTATCAAAAAAATGGCTTCTGAAATCAAAGACCTGCAGGAGCAATTAGAGAGGAATGATAAAAGCATAGCAATAGAAGAAAGGCGAACCAAGGAGCGTGAGCTTGCTAACATTAGTCGCCAATATCAGCGTGCACAACAACAGATGCGGGAAGATTTAAGTATGCGTCAAAATGAAGAATATAGCTTGATTTTGGAACGCGTTAACAAAACCATTAAAAACATAGCAGAAAATGAGAGCTATGATTTGATCTTGCAATTACAGGATTCAGTTTATCGCAGCCAGCGTATCGATATCACGAATCAGGTTATCAGGGCACTTGCAGGGCAGGAGTAGGTAACCGAAAAGTAATTCATATTTTATGTGATGCTTTCCATTAATACTAATTTTAGGCAGTGTTATTTTGGGTTATTGTGCAGATGATCAACCCACTTTCCAGGCTAAAGGGAGACAAGAATGAATGCCATGGACATTTATGAAATTTTAAAGTATCTGCCTCATCGTTATCCTTTCATTCTGGTTGATCGAGTTATTTCTTATGAACCAGGTGAACGGATCATTGCACTCAAAAATGTATCGATCAACGAACCTTATTTTGTTGGACATTTTCCACATCACCCGGTCATGCCGGGTGTCCTAATCGTCGAAGCCTTGGCGCAGGCAGCGGCATTACTTACAATCAAAACAGAGAACCCCACCAAAAATGATGCGCAAGTTTATTATTTTGTAGGGATTGATGGCGTGCGTTTTAAGAAACCCGTCACGGCAGGTGACCAACTCTTGCTGAAAGTGGAAATCACCAGACAGATAAAAGGTGTTTGGAAATATTCAGCACGTGCAGAGGTAGGTGATCAGCTTGTGACCGAGGCACAATTAATGTGCACAGTGAGAAATATATAGAAACTGCCTCATTTGTTGCCGGCAGATTTCTTTATTTTTTGTCTTTCTGCATTCATAGATAGCTGGCTGTAAGCTACATGCATGAAACTGATTGGATTGGTGGCGTGGATGAAGCTGGAAGAGGGCCCCTTGCTGGGCCAGTCTATGCGGCGTGTGTCATTTTAGGCCCGGATTGCAACATTGAAGGATTGGCTGATTCCAAAAAATTGAGTGAGAGCAAACGTACTTACCTTGCCGCTCTCATCAAGCATCATGCGAAAGCATGGGCGATTGCTTCTGCTTCTGTTGCCGAAATAGATCATTTGAATATTCTGCAAGCCAGCTTGCTCGCCATGAAGCGGGCCGTTGAAAGATTACCGCTGATTCCTTCAATTGTTTTAGTCGATGGCAATCAATCGCCACGACTAAATTGCCCTATGAAGACGATCATAAAAGGTGACAGTCTCGTTCCTGAAATTTCGGCAGCTTCGATACTGGCCAAGACAGCGCGTGATGCTGAGATGTTGCGATTGCACAAGCATTTTCCTGTTTACGGACTAAACCAGCATAAGGGTTATCCTACAAAAGCTCATTTGGCGGCATTACGGCAACATGGCATCTCTGAAATTCATCGACGCAGCTTCGCTCCTGTGAGTGCTTTGATGGGAGAGCATACCCATTCCTGACTACACTTTTCTAGATAAGGATTCACATGAAAATACCATTATTTCTACATCTGTTGGGGGTGATCGTTTGGGTGGGGGGGATGTTTTTTGCTTATTGGGTTCTGCGCCCGATTGCTGCACAGCTGCTTGAACCACCCATACGATTAAAGCTCTGGAGTGGCGTATTTAGCCGGTTTTTTCCATGGGTATTTTTATCGGTGGGATTCATCCTGGCTAGCGGTCTTTATATGGTGATGCAAATGGGAGGATTTGCGGCCGTAGGTCTGTATATTCATTTCATGTTTGCGTTAGGCCTTCTTATGATGCTGATCTTTATTTATGTTTTTTTCTCGGCATTCAAGAAACTCAACTATCATGTTGCCAGAGAAGAATGGCCATCTGCAGGTGCTACGTTAGGGAAAATTCGCCTATTAATTGGGCTTAATCTTATACTGGGAGTCGTGACCATTACGGTTGCGGTTCTAGGAGGGTCAGTTTAATCTGGCCAATCGTGGGAGTGTACAAAAAACTTTTTTGTATTTGTGTATTCCATTAATCAATGAGAATCAATATAGGTGGTAAAGAAATGCTTATAGAAAAGGATACCGTGGTATCGCTTCAATATTATAAATTGTCCAATTCAGAGGGTGAAATTGTCGAAGAATCCACTTCTCCAGTAAGTTATCTGCACGGTGGTTATGGCGGGATGTTTCCGATTGTAGAGGCAGCACTGCAAGGAAAGGAAGCAGGATACCGTCTATCCATAGCGATGGAGCCAGAAGAAACTTTTGGAGAATATGATAGTGAGTTGATTCGCATAGAGCCACGCAACGCTTTTCCAGATACTGTCGAAGTAGGTATGCAGTTCGAAGGTGGAGTCGAGGGTGGAGAAGAGAATTCAGAAGATATGATGATTTATACGGTTACTGATGTAACCGAAGATATCGTGGTCGTTGATGGCAATCATCCGCTAGCAGGAATGGCTTTACAATTTGAGTGCACCGTAATGGAAGTGCGTTCGGCCACCCCCGATGAGCTTTCGCATGGCCATGTGCATGGACCACATGGTCACCATGATCATTAAGAGGCTGTAAAAACGAAGTTTCGTTAAAACGAGGTTTTGCTAATGAATCTACTGGGCAGGCAATCTTCTGCGCTCCGTCTGCTTTGCGCTTGATGCGCTCGCACGAATTCTTCACAACCGCTGATCGGAAGCCTCTCGGAAGAGTTAGCCCTTATCCAACATTGATTTTAATGTATAGAGATGCGCCAATGCTTCCCTGGGGCTTAGCTCATCAGGTATAAGTTTACTTAAATGTGTAAAAATAGGATGTAATGTTTCAGGAAACTGATTGATTGTATCCGGTTGCTCTGAGAATAAATCGAGTTGGGGGTTTTTGCTGACATTTTCCTGCTCCAGCTTGGTCAAGATTTTTCTGGCTGCCTTGATCACTGGACTGGGCACGCCCGCCAGTGCTGCCACATGCAGACCGTAGCTCTGACTAGCAGGTCCTTCATTAACCGTATGCAAAAAAACGATATGTTGCTTGTACTCGACAGCTCCCAGATGAACGTTAGCAGCTTGTTCAAATTCTTCTACTAGTCTGGTCAACTCGAAATAGTGGGTGGCAAACAGCGTATAGCTCTGATTTTTGGTCAGTAAATAGCGGGCAATGGCAAAAGCCAACGCCAGACCATCAAAGGTAGATGTTCCTCTTCCGATTTCATCGACTAATACCAGACTCTGGTCGGTGGCATTGCGCAGGATATTGGCAATTTCGGTCATTTCGACCATAAAGGTAGAGCGACCGCCCGCCAGATCATCGGATGCGCCAATGCGAGTAAAGATCTGATCGATCGGGCCAACCCGTACACTGTTTGCAGGTACAAAACTACCGCAGTGTGCAAGCAATGCAATCAAAGCAGTTTGCCGCATATAAGTGGATTTCCCACCCATATTGGGACCCGTGATGATGAGTAGTTGTCGCCTGCCAGTTGCACATAAACCAAGCTGCACATCATTGGCAATATAATGATCCACCTGACTTTCCACGACAGGGTGGCGGCCTGTGTTGATTTCTATGACTGCTTCATCGGTAAAGACCGGTGCAGTATAGTTAAGCGATTGAGCGCGCTCAGCAAATGTACTCAGCACATCGATTTCTGCCACGCTATGCGCCATATTCTGTAAATGGCTAATAAAGGCAGTGAGTTTTTCCAGCAGGGCATCATATAAGAATTTTTCTCTAGCAAGTGCATGATCCCTGGCTGCTAGCGCCTTGTTTTCAAAAACCTGTAGCTCTGGAGTAACATAGCGTTCGGCATTTTTCAAGGTTTGCCTTCTGCGATAATCGGGCGGAATCTTGTCGCTATATGCATGGGTGATTTCGATATAAAAACCGTGAATCCGGTTATATTCCACCTTGAGGTTAGGAATACCCGTACGTGTTTTTTCGCGCGCTTCCAGTTGCAGCAAAAATTCGCCACAGTTATTTTGTAAGGCACGTAATTCGTCTAGCTCGGCATCATAGCCATCGGCAATGACCCCTCCCTCGCGTAGCAGCACGCTTGGTTCAGGGAGAACTGCCTGGTGCAATAGTTCAACCAGACTGCTATCCGGTATCATGGCTCGCGCCAGTCGGGTGAGGTGCTCGCTGAGAACATGGGTTGCCATAGCAGCGATCTCAGGCAGGTAAGCTAGACTACCACGCAAGCTGGAGAGGTCACGCGGTCGAGCTGATTTGAGAGCAATGCGCGCAGTGATGCGCTCAATATCGGCAATGCGCTTGAGATGTTCCCTGATACCCACGTAAGGCGTTGCTATCCCAGCTGCTTCCATCAGGCCGGAGACGCTGTCAAGACGATGCTGGAGGATCGAGTAATCCCGTAGTGGATGATGCAGCCAATGCCGTAACAAACGGCTGCCCATACCGGTTGAACAAGTATCCAGTAATGACATTAATGTGGGTGAAGTCTCCCCCCGCAATGTTTCAGATATTTCCAGATTGCGACGGGTGGCGGCATCCATACGAATGTAGGCACCATCGCGTTCGACCTGTAATGTCTTGACATGCGTGATATCGGCCCCTTGCGTGAGGCGGACATATTCGAGTAACGCCCCGGCAGCTTGCAGAGACGCGTGCAAATCATCGCAGCCAAAAGCGGAGAGATCATGGGTGCCAAATAGCTTGGTAAGATTACGGATTGCGCTGCTGTAATCGAATTGCCAGGCTGGTAGTTGTTTGGAGGGACTTGATTCAGTAAATACTAAAGATATATCCAGTGACTCAGGCAAAAGAATTTCAGCAGGCTGAAGGCGCTCTAGTTCGCTCGTCAGATTATCCGGGGAAGTTTCCAGCATACGCAACTGGCCAGCGGCCAGATTAAGCCATGCTAACCCTAACGTCGATTTGTGCAATGACAGCGCCAGTACGATACAGTCGCGTTTGTCTTCCAGCAAAGCGGCATCGGTCAGTGTACCCGGTGTGATAATACGGATTACTTTGCGTTCTACGGGTCCCTTGGCAGTGGCGGGATCACCGACTTGCTCGCAAATGGCAACTGATTCGCCTAATTTGACGAGTTTCGCCAGATATTGATCTGCAGCATGATAGGGCACACCGGCCATTTTGATAGGCTCACCTGCCGAGGTCCCACGCTGGGTCAGTGTGATATCGAGCAACTTGGCTGCTTTCTCGGCATCCTCAAAGAATAACTCATAGAAATCTCCCATGCGATAAAACAGTAGCTTGTCAGCATGCTGTGCCTTGATGCCCAAGTATTGCTGCATCATGGGGGTATGATTTTCTGGAGTCATGAAATTGACGGATTATTAATCAAGCAGCCTATTTTAGCAGGCTAAGGCTGTTGCAATAAGTAAGTCATTGCAGTAGATGGTCTGTTTCTTAGTCGAATACGTTGATATTTGCATAAATGCGCATCAGCGTATTTGATTGATTGATATCGTGGGTGGGTGCACGCCAAACTTGTCGAAAAATATACCGATTCCAACAAGTTTGGCTAGAATGAATGCATAACTTACCGTGCCGGATCAATCATTGGCCAATGAGGATGTTCAAGTTACAGTACGATTACATCGGGTAAAGGAAAGCCATTGAAATTACTGGCGTAGGCAGTGGTATAGGCGCCTGCATTGGGAATAAAGATGAAATCGCCTTCCTGAATATCTTCAGGCAACAGCTCGTCATGCATGAGCACATCAACAGAATCACAGGTTGGGCCAGCAATGGACCATGGGATATTGCTCCCCTTGCGGTTAGTCAAAATCTCATAGCGTAGCCCTTCGCTTACTTCAATAATACCGCCAAATATGCCGGCATCCCAGTACATCCAGCGTTTTCCATTGCGGGTGGCAGTGCCTACTACCCTGCAAACAAAACATGCTGAATCCGATACCAGAAATCGACCCGGCTCAGCCATGATGCGAATTTCTTCCGGGAGATCAGCAATTGCAGTATTGATGACATCTGCAATTACTTCAATGGAAGGGATGGGTTTAACATGGCGTACCGGATAGCCACCGCCGATGTTGAGCAATCGAGGCCTTAATCCGGCCTGCCTCATATCAGCGAAAACGTTTTTGGCACGCTCGATACCGACTCGCCAGTTTTGCGGATTACGGCATTGGGAGCCCACATGAAAGGTCACGCCAGCAAGATCGGCGCCCAGAGAGGCGGCTTCGTTAATAATTTCATTGATATCAGCAAGGTGTGTGCCAAATTTACCTGCAAGTGGCCAGTCACTACCGATGTTAGGCGTATCGATGCGCAAGTATAATTTTGCATCTGGCTTGACGCTGACGATTTTACGAAGCTCTTCAATACTATCCAATACGTACCATTCTACGCCTTTGGCTGCGGCGTACTCCAGGTAGGCGCGAGATTTCATTGGGTTACTATAGTAGATTTCCGCTGCGGGAACACCTAAACTAAGCAATAGATCCAATTCGGCGATGGACGCAATTTCAAAACCTGAGCCTTCTTCTATCAATGTTTTTAATACGCGCGAATCCGGATTTGCTTTTGCTGCGTAATGCGGATGAACGCGTGGCATGGCAGCTTTGAAACGGCGAATTTTGTTACGGATAATATCGCTGTCGACTAGCAAGAAAGGTCTGCTATAACCCTTTTTCAGGGCTTCTTCAACGAGAGAGAGATCCAGACTAATCTCAGGGTGGGTATCAAAGATAAAGTCACTTTCAGTTCTCTTTTGCACAGTGGCGGTACGAATTTTCATTATTAATTCCTCTTACAGGTCGCTACGTTTCTGGGATATGAATATGAACCAAATCAGTTTGTGCAAAAGAATTCGCTTTGCTTATCATGATGACCTCCTTATTTCTTAATGCTAATGAAGCTAATAAAATTATTAAAGGGTACGAATTATAGGCCGCATTTTTGTGGAATCAAGCATTTTTTTTAATGAAAGAAAAAATAATTTATTCTTAAAATGGTTACTTGAAATCATGAAGTTGTAGCATAAGATATTTTTTACTTTCCATGCATTAAATGCTGATTGAGACAATAAAAAAAATTTATTGTTCAAGGTAAAGTACGTCAGTTGTTAATCAATGAAATTTCGATGCACCCAAGCAAGCCAGGATATTCACAGACTTTCTGATGTGGTAGCTCCACCACGCCAGAATCAAGCCAAGAGAGGAGAAATATGAGTGCGATTAATCCATATATATGTACAGAAAAGATTTCCAATGTTCGCCAACTTGCTATTATTCAATTCAGGGCGAATTTGTTGCTTCTTAAGTTCTGAGGATTGATATCAATGTGGCAAAGCGGGTGTAGTTTAAAGGAGCAGCAGCGTGCAACGAAAATATGCCACAGCAGTCACTTATTCAAATCTTCCTGAACGTTATAACTCGGCATACCATCGGTTGATCAAAAAACAGCAATCGCATGTACAATTCTTAGCCTTTTGACACATCCCAATAAAACGATTTCTGAAATAAATACATTATGTGGTTTAAGAATTTACAAATTTATCGTATCACTGACTGGAAGCTCACGCATGGAGAGCTTGAAGAGTTGTTAGCAAGACGCACCCTGGAAGCCTGTTTGAGTATGGAAATGCAAAGCCATGGCTGGGTTCCGCCCGGCATGGAAGAAGAACATCTGGTTTGTGCGCGCGGCCAGCAGATGCTCATCGCCCTGGGGTCAGAGAAAAAATTGCTGCCTGCCTCCGTCGTTAATCAGCGTGCCAAAGCGCGTGCCGAGGAAATGGAAGTGCAGCAGGGCTATCCAGTTGGCCGTAAACAGATGAAAGAAATCAAGGAGGCCGCTTTATACGAACTGCTGCCACGCGCCTTTGTCATCCGGCAGAAAAGCCATGCCTGGATCGATCCGGTTGACGGTTGGTTTATCATCGATAGCGCGAATGTCGCCAAAGCTGATACCTTTGCAGAGACTTTCCTGAAAACGATTCCCACGATTGCGCTCAAGCGCATCAAGACCACGATAACCCCCACATCGGCCATGACTAGATGGCTATCAGGGGATGAGCTGTCCGCTGCGTTCGCCATCGACAGCGACAGCGTTTTCCGCAGCAGAGAAGATAAAAAAGTCTCGGTAAGTTATCAGCGGCAACCACTTGACTCGGATGAAATCACTCGGCATGTCAGGGCGGGTAAGGAAGTGACCAAACTGGCGATGGTCTGGGAAAATAACCTTTCCTTTATGTTGGACGAAAATCTGCAGATAAAGCGGCTCACCCTGCTGGATATCGAGAAAGAACCCGCAGAATCCGCTGAAGAGCAGTTTGATAGCAATTTCTTTCTCATGACCGAACAATTGAAGCAGTTATTGCCTGATTTAATTGATGCATTGGGCGGCGAGGTGGTTGAATAACACGCTAATTCTGAATTTTTGGGTTAAATCCAATGACAGAAGCTGCATGTCAAGATATGCAGTGAGCCAGTCGGATTAATATCACAACTTTATCGTTTCTTATATTTGAACGCGATAGATATTCGGAAGCTTTATAATTATTTTTTAAGACCATAAAGGGAGAGCTTGCTTGGATATATCAAAAGCGCTTGAGAGAATAAAAAGCATAAATTTCAAGAGCGTAGTCGAGTTCTGATAGGTTATTGAATCTTATATTATTTTGATGCCGCTCTGCGTTAAAGTGGCATCAAGGTGCACAGATTTATGGTCGCAGCCTCTAGTGGTTAGTGCGTTCAACTTCCAAGCTTATCTTGAGCTTCTTGCAATGGTCTGTCCGGTTTCGCAGGATAAGCGGTATAATTCCTTACTACTTTCATGACAAATTCTGAAGTCATAACTGGAGCTAGGTTTGAGTTTCTATTCGTGTGCCTTATTTTTTCCCCAGAATTGCATCTATCAATCAATGCTTGCCGCTCAGCTTCGGTGCTGAAGGTTGGCAGCACTTTCTCCATTCCTGAAGGTGAATAATTGATCGCGCTGGGTACAGGAGCCTCACTGCTACAACTGATCAAAGCGCACTAAGGGCAGTAATAAATACACTATATTTAAAGTGTATTTAGAATCTTCCTCTTTAAAAATCATTAGCATGGCTTGATTTATTCTGCTAATTTTTCAATCTTTCGGCGCAGATCCAGCCACACGTGAGTTAAGTAGCTAATTCTACCTGAATCCTTGATGTCGTAGATTCCATTACCATTAGGAGGTGACTACACGCTGCAAGCCGTTCAGGCGGGGTTAGCGGTCTATCATGTTATTCAACGCGAAATCAAGGCGCTGGAACAATTCGTTCACTGAACGATAAACTTAACCAAAGCTTTTGAAATACTGAAAACAATCCGGAGTATCGGAAGAATACTTGAACTGACCATTATGCTGGAGACGGATGATATTCATCGTTTTACCAGCGAGAGTAAGTTTGTTTCTGGTTGCCGTTGTATAAGATAGCACAAGCACATCAGCAATCGCAGAAACAAAGAGGAAGGCAATCCCGGAGCACGCAACATATCTCTCCCGGATCTTTTCTGAAGCAGCGCATGTGCATGTGCATGTTCCGTGCGCTATGAACTATTGACGCAACGGTTTTATGAACGAAAAAAGCCAAAACGAATAGCACTATTGTTATCTGGATCGTTTGCCTAGAGGCTGGCAAGAACAAACTGGGCTTCTAGGTGTTTGTACGTATTGTTATTGTGATAAAGATAGAAAATAATAACCATGAAATTAACAAGGATCAAGAGAGTTTTGCCCTCATTGATTCCAATGATTTCTGTTTCGTATTTTTGTGGTTCTTAATGGATTATTTGTTTTTGTATGAGCTACTTGGAAATTCCGCTTTCAAGAGCGGCTGATTCCAGCTTTCTTAGAAAGGATTGATTATGATTGTAAATATAAGTGATAACGTTCATAGTCACGAAAAACGACTTACACCAGCGCTATATAGATTGTTAGAGGCTTGCCTTGAAAAAAAAACAACAAATACCAAAGTTCTTGCAGCACATCTATGCCGCTCTCCTGCAACCATTCGAACTGAGTTTCAACGGGTGCTTGCATTTATGGATGTGCATTGCAGATATGAAGCATTACGGGCAGCAGAAGAAAATGGATTGATCCGGCGTAAGCGCAGATAAGCTGGATATGAGCCTGAGTCTGGTAGACAACTGCTAAAGCCAATACCATTATTATATTTTCTATTTACAAGAAAATACGTGCGGCATAGTAGCCGTTTATGCCGCTACGACTCTCTGTAAGCGTTTTGTCTGGGTTAAAGTGGATGCTATTATCTCTTAGCATGACAACCAGATCTACATGACTGTTTTTCGATGTCCAGGTACTAAGGAATAAAAATTGCATGCATATACATGATTGCCTGCCCATTTGTTATTCCTTAGCATCATCATGCAATAAAGCTGGATTGGCTTAAGCTGTTGCTCTTGCTCTTGCTCTGCTTCAAGTGCCGATCAGAAAATTAGGAGCAAACATTAAGTCTTTCCGATCTTAATCATTGTATTGAAAGAGCGCTGCTTATTAATAACCGCTGTCAACAGCGTCTGCTTTTTCCTTTAACGTATCGCTAGCTTCTTCAATTTTTTCTGGGGCATCCTCGAAAGTTTTGCTCATAGTATCCTTCAAGCTTTCCACAGTTTCGTCTATTTTCTCACCCATCTGCTCAGCGGGGCCTTGAGAAGTACCACCAATTTCTTCAATTTTTTTAGCGGCCTTTTCAATAACTTCATCAATGGTTTTTTTACTGCTATATATAGACTCGTCTATTTTTTTGCCCATTTGCTCTGCAGTCCCTTCTTGTCCTGAGCAGCTTATAAAAAGAAAAGATAGAAAAAATAAGGATAGCGATAAAATTAGTTTGTTCAACAATACCTCATAAAAATGAAGGATGGGTTTTTGAAATACTGCTAAACACTCTCTGAGTCATTCTAAAAATTATGTTCTTCCTGTTCGAATAAAGCCAGCTAATTAATCCAATGGGAAACCTGGTGTTCGGTTCCTCAATTTTTATATTGAGCTGGATTTTGGCTAGAGAATAATAAAATTAAAAAGAAATAAGCCGAGACGCTAGCATGGTAACACCCCCTAGCCAACTTCGACAAATTCACTCACGAGCACTGAAAAGCAGGACTATGCTCTGAAAAACCTTTTTTATTAGAAGGATTGATCAATGAGCAATGAGAGACCTTTGCAAAGGTCTCAATGAATATGGCAGAAATTGTTCCAAATGAAGGCTACGTACTAGATATCAAGGCTGATGATAGGTTGGACTGGCCTGTTTGACGTAATGTCCTGTCATTTGAAGAGGAGTGTGGAGAGGACCTTGCTGCAGCTACCATTGTGGTACGATGGTAGCTCAAGGGAAATGAAAACGCTCACAATAAGGTGCTTAATTTGTGCTGCCTCAGTTACCGCGCTCCTTCGGCAGCCGCTGAGCGCAAACATTCTGCGATTGTAAAAAACCATCCAGCCAACGCCAAGAAGTGGCGTGGCTGAGTGAGGTGTGCAATTGATTCATTCGTGTTTCCTGGTTACTTATTTTTATCATGCTTGGTTTGTTCAGAAACTCCTGTCAAAACACCAGAGGTAATTTTATGCAACAAATCAGCAGTTGCTTGAGTCAGTTGTAAGCCTGCTTCAAACTGGGCATGTCCGACAGATGCTATCTGGTGGGTAAAGGTCGCCAGTGTTTCTTTGAGCTGGGCGCCGATCGTTGTTCCATTGCGCTTTGCATGAGTAAGCAGATCATTCAATGTTTCGGCGATCACCCCTTTTGCGACCGTTGATGTATGTTGTACGATATCCAGAAATAGGCTTTCTAGGGTTTCAAGATCAGCGCGCGTTTTAGTCAGCTCGTCACGTGAAAATTGTTGAGCCTTTCCGGCCGCTTCCTCTACTGCCAATTTTGAAGCTTCAGCAAATTGTGCTAAGGCGGTGTCCAATCCAGATACCGCGTGGGTAATTTGGGTTTGGGCGGCATGCGATTGTTCTGTTGCGTGCTCCAATTTCTGCTGTGCACCATCATGCACACCTTGCATTACTGCAGTAGCAATCCGGCCCAGTGATTCAATGTCTAATCGATTCGCCTGCATTGCCTTGAGCGTCAACTGCCGTACAGTTTCCTTGACGTCACCACCATGAGCGATTGCCTCACGTACGTCGGATTCGAGCTTTGCCATATCTTCCTGGTTATGAGTCGTGCGATTACTTTCATTTTTCATTTCAAATACCCTCCGGAGTTAGAGAAATGTGCCACATCAGGATCATTTTCCGCCTTCAATAGTGAGTCGGTCAAGGCCACCCATATAAGATTGTAAAACAGATGGAATAGTTACGCTGCCATCCGCTTGTTGGTAATTTTCAAGAATAGCGACCAACGTTCGCCCAACCGCCAAGCCAGAACCATTCAGCGTGTGGAGCAATTCCGGTTTTCCTTTCTCGTTACGAAAGCGCGCCTGCATGCGTCGTGCCTGGAAAGCTTCGCAATTGCTGCATGAGGAAATCTCGCGATAGGCATTTTGTGCAGGTAACCACACTTCGATATCATACGTCTTTGCAGCCGAAAAACCCATATCACCGGTACATAATGCCATCACTCGATAGGGCAATTCCAGTTTCTGCAAGATTTTTTCAGCATGACTGACGAGCTGTTCCAACGCCTCATAGGATTCTTGCGGATGTGCGATATGGACGAGTTCGACTTTGTCGAACTGATGCTGTCGGATCAGCCCACGGGTATCCTTGCCATAGCTGCCCGCTTCAGAACGAAAACAAGGCGTGTGGGCAACAAATTTCAGGGGAAGTTGCTCGCGTGGGATGATTTCATTGCGTACCATATTGGTCAGGGGTACCTCGGCGGTGGGGATCAGGTGTAATTTGCATGAATCCTGGTCGGTTGGTATTGCTGAATCAGGATGACTGTTTCCTCCCGGATATGCAACAAACAGGTCCTCTTCAAATTTCGGTAATTGTCCGGTGCCTCGCAAGCAATCTGCATTGACTAGGTAGGGCACATAAACCTCGGTATACCCATGCTCCTGAATATGTGTGTCCAGCATGAATTGCGCCAGTGCGCGATGCAGACGAGCAAGGCCACTTTTCATTACGTTAAACCGTGCGCCGCTCAGTTTGGCAGCCGTTTCAAAGTCGAGTAATCTTAATTGCTCGCCAATAGCGACATGATCTTTGATAGCAAAATCGAATAATCTGGGCGATCCCCGGCGCCGTATTTCGAGATTATCCGCTTCGCTGTTACCTTCTGGGACACTATCATGCGCTAAATTAGGTGTTGTCAGCAGTATCTGCTGAAGCTCAGTCTGTAAGTGTTCGAGCTGGTTTTCAGCTTGCTTGAGTTCATCACCGAGATGAGCAATCTCTGTCATGATCGCAGTCACATCCTCGCCTTTTTGCTTGGCAATGCCAATTTGCCTGGAAGTTGCGTTGCGTTTTGCCTGCAACTCCTGTGTATGGGTCTGGATGGATTTACGCTGCGCTTCCAGCGAATTGAATTGCATTACCGGAAAGGTGTAACCACGTTTAGTCAGGCGCGAGGCGATGTTTTCCAGATCGGTGCGTAATTGTTGAATATCTAGCATGTGTACTCCAAAAGACGTGACTCATCTTAACCCGAATATTTCATAAATTGGCACGTGCCCTCACTTGCCTTTTGATTAATAAGAAAGATTTTGCTCAGTCGGGTGTATGAATCACTACACCCCTCCTTCTCAAGACTTCCCTATTAATCAAAATCCTGCGTGATCATCACGCGAATTTATGAAATATTCGGGTTAATTGACCGGGCAGATATTATGCCTGTAATTAAAGTGCTCTTTGTGTTGATAATACTATTTTGAACCTGCTAGATTCTATTTAAAGTGCATTCAAGCTAAGCCTGTCGAAGTGTGAACTCGTCGAAGGAATAGATATGGTCATCAGTTCAATCAAACAAATGCGCGAAGCAGTGTGGTTGATTAACTTCCTTCAAATGTGCATAGCGCGAACACTTTCTGCCCCTGCTTCTCTAGGCGCGCTCTGCCGCCAATATCTGGCAGGTCAATTACAAAGCAGCATTCGATGATTTCTCCACCCATTTCCTGGACTAGCTTGACGGCTGCCTCCATGGTGCCGCCCGTGGCAATCAGATCATCCACCAGCAATACCCGTTCTCCTCGTTGGATCGCATCAACATGAATCTCGATCTGGTCACTGCCATACTCTAACTGATATTCACGCGCGATCGTCTCAGCAGGCAATTTACCCGGCTTGCGAATGGGCACAAAACCAACACCCAGTTCATACGCAACGGGAGCGCCAATAATAAAGCCACGCGACTCAATACCTATCACTTTATCGATTCTCATCGTCCGGTAGCGCTCGACTATTTTCTGAATGGTAGTACGCAAACCAACAGGATCTTTCAAGAGCGTGGTAACGTCACGAAACATGATTCCCTCATGGGGATAATGGGGGATGGTGCGTATGCGGGATTTAATAGGCATAAAAGTTTTATCAATAAAAATCTATTGATCTGGGTTAAGTTGAAATTTTTGTAACCATCTTAGCGTATTTTTACCCAATCCGGCAGCATGCTGAATTTGTGGATGTACACATTGGGTTATGATGAGAGCCAAATTAATCCACTATCGGAGAACGCTGGAGTTATTATAAATTTTGCTGCGATAGATACTATTGATAACTGCGTCTTCCGAATTTCTGCATACGTTCCATCGTTCATTCGTTTCACTTGCATCAGCAGATGAAACATGTGCAGTTTCCTGTATTAACCTAAATAGGCTATAAGGACTCCCCTCTAATGACAAGGGTGCAAGCTCATCATTGATGACTTAATAGTGAGTTTTATCCAATTTTTCTGACCAGCTTGAAAATACTTTCAGTGCCTCCGATCGTAGTAGCTGCTCCATTGGGATCTTACGTCGCCGTAGATCCGACATGATTTCTTCATAAATAAACTGATCATCAAATCCGATTTGGGCCGCATCGGCTCTTGTGCAGGCATAGAATACCTTTTCTGGACGAGCCCAGTAGATGGCACCCAGACACATTGGACAAGGTTCGCAGGAAGTGTACAGTTGGCAGCCATCAAGCTGGAAAGTACCTAAATGCCGGCATGCATTTCGTATTGCGATGATTTCGGCATGAGCAGTGGGGTCGTTCGTGGAGATTACTTTATTGTTGCCTCTCCCAACGATCACGTTATTTTTGACAATGACACAACCAAATGGGCCACCCTCATTATTGATCATTCCATGAGCTGAAAGACTGATGGCTTCCAGTATAAATTGCTCTTGCTGCACTTTATTCATATGTTGCTATTATTTTTGGCCTCCATTGGCTTAATGTAAAGATCAGTTCATTTATACCCTGGAGCCAGGCTATCTGTCTTACCAATAGCGTACGTCCCCTGAATCAAGATGCACAAAGTTAGAGTCTGGATAATAACCAACGCCACCTACTTTTAACGATAATGCTGCTTTTCGCAAATCGGTCAGTGAGAATTCAGGTAGTCGAATGTCGATTGCCTTGCCCTGCATATGCAAGCTCTGTTTTGCCACACCATGATTATGCATGGCGAGCATCCTGTTGGTTTCGGGTGACCGATAGCCAGAGATGACTTGGAATTCCTTCCTTGCACCCATTCGACTATGCAGAAGTTGCATCATGTCGAGTAATCGAAGATCAATTATATGGGTCTTTCCGGTACGATGATCACGCAGTATTTTTTCAATATCTCTTAGTGCGCCAGAAATGTAGCGACCTTTTTCCCAGTAGACAGATTTGACCTTTTCACCAGTATGCAAATTATGTAAAGTTAATTGCTTTACGGTTGTCCTTGGGTTATTAGCATATGCTGCTGGCAGCGCGAGCATAGTGCAAGCACTCAATCCAGCTTTAAAAAAATGCCGCCGACTAGCCCCCAGCTTTGTTAACTGATCATGATCATTAGGTTCTTGTAAAAGCATTCCGGGTCCTCCAATAAGATATCAAGAGTATATTTATACTTGAAATGGGTAATATCGCTTACCAGCGAGCATGTTCTAGAACTCGCTTATCTCGTCCATAAGTGTCTGATGAGAAATAAATATTATTCAGCTCATCAACCCATGTCGTGAGATAGGTCAAATAGATAGGTAAGCGCCTAGGTAAATTGACTGTAATCGTTTTGCCGCTTTCTATTTTGGCAACGAGATCAGTCACTGCATTGGGTTCATTCAAAACAAACCCAGCCAATTGCAATGGCTTCTCCAAGCGGATACATCCCGAACTAAACATTCGAACATCTTTCAGAAACAATTGCTTAGAAGGCGTATCATGCAGATATATGCTGAAAGGGTTTGGAAACATAAATTTTATAGTGCCTAACGCGTTTTTCTCTCCTGGGTTCTGCCGCAATACATAAGGAAAATTCTTGCCTACCGCATGCCAGTTAATTGATTCCGGATTAAGCGCTTGTGAACGGCTGTCATGGTTTGAATAAACGCTTATTCCTTGTGACGTAAAGTAATTAAAATCATTTTGTTGTTTAGGGAGCAAATCTTTATGCGCGATACTGTTGGGGATATTCCAGTATGGATTCAGGATAAGATGTGAAATGAGGCTATTGAAACTGGGTGTTGAGCGATAATCGCGCCCTACAATAATACGCATATCCAGAATATGTTTTCCATACTCAATGGCAGTCAGGCGAAACCCGGCAATATTAACCAACAGATAACGATCGCCCAATTCTCTTGGCAACCATCGTAAACGTTCCATATTGATACGTAACTGCCGGATTTTCTGTTCAGGTGTTTTATTCAGTGCCGCCCGTGTATTTTTTCCGATAACCCCATCAGCATTCAATCCATGCTGGTACTGGAATACCTTAATCGCGTTTACCAATTCATCATCGTACTTTTCACTTTTACTAGGGACGATATCATATTCAGGATTGCCGTGTATGGCAAAAGCTTGAACAATTCGTGTGCGGATCTGCGGAATAACCGGATGATTCATGTTGGGCCGAATCAAGGGTATTTCCGGGATAGCTGTCCAATGAATGCCGCGCACCACTTGCTCACGGTAATGGGCTAAGGCCTGCCTCATTAGCTGATAGTCCTTTGTTTTAGGGGGCAAATCTTCCAGGAACGATTTTAAATTTCCAGAGTTAATCGCTTTCTGCAAGTAATCCGCCGGATCGAATGTCTGTTGCTGAATATGCCAATCAGGGTCAACTTCAGAAGCTATCAGACGGCCCCTGCATAAATCTCTAGCGAGCGCCAATACTGCTTGAGTAGTATGCAATTCGAGATCGAGCGGAGTAGGGCCCTCGCTACTTTGCTTACGTAGGCGTAATAGTTGTTCAAGCTCATAATCTTTGCTGTCCAAGCCTTCCTGTTCGGCGGTTGCAATAAATGCTATCGCAATATCAAGTTCAGGTGATATTTTGTCGTCCTGTACCCAAACAGGTTGATAATCACGCATCGCATAAAAGCGCTTTAAAATGGCTAAACCAGTTTTGCCTGATGCTGCAGGAGAAATTTTATCAAGCTGATTATGTAATGCTTGAGCATTAACTAAAATGCTGCCATCAGCAGTTGAAGGGAGTAAGCAAAATATTCCAATAGTAAAAAAAGCCGCTTGGAATGCTTGAATATTTGCGATTAGCGTATTTCTAATGCGAATATAGAAAAACCTCCTGCTATCTTCCAGTTCTTCTAAAAGACTACCCATGAAATGTCAGTGTGAATGAAGCTTATTTATAGTAAATTAACGTTTTACCACATATCGGCCAGAATTTCTAAGAAAGAACGGATGTATTTGGGGCTTATTGGGAAGATTTATGAGAAAAACCAAGATAAACCAATACGATTATTAATGGTAAATTAAAGCGTCATGGCTAGATCATTGACCCTAATGGCGCTGTCACGTAAAGTTAAATCTTATTGGATGTAAGACAAATCTACTGATATATACAAAGAAGGAATATTCAGAAAACCATGAGTATAAAAAAATGGACTGATGAGGAACTCTCATCGACACGCGATAAGCTTGATGAGTGGTGTCTCAAGCATGCCAGCCCTAGCTGGGGGAACCGCATGTGGCTATTGACCGCGATACTTGGCGCTGCAGCGATTTCAACGGGTGTGGTATTTATTTTTTTTGATGGCATTACAGCACTGAGTATATTCTTGATCGTCCTTGGCGTAATCACCTGTTACACCTGGTACAAAAGTGAGAAGCAACGCAAAATCAATGTGAATTTCCTTGAGGAACTTAAGGTGGAAATCGCGCGTAGGGCTAAGCATAAAGATGAGAAGTCAGTAAGTTAAGCTTATTAACCCGAATATTTCATAAATTGGCACGTGCCCTCACTTGTCTTTTGATTAATAAGAAAGATTTTGCTCAGTCGGGTGTATGAATCACTACACCCCTCTTTCTCAAAACTTCCCTATTAATCAAAATCCTGCGTGATCACCACGCGAATTTATGAAATATTCGGGTTAACGCCAGATATCAGACTTTTTGCATGGTGTGAGCGATTATTCTTTGATAAACCACATAAGCAGATAGTGACTGAGAGTAAGGTAGTTTCGATCCTGTATTAACGGCTTTGCGAGAAGGAGAAATTGTTTGCTTTAATGCACTTTGCCTAAATCCAGGGTGAACCGATACTTCTTATTTATGATCCCGACCGCGAACAATCAATTTGACCTTGGCCAGAAATTGTTGGTGGAGGCAGATAAAAGACTGGCATGGGTTTTTTCACCTGCGCATGGGAGGCGATGGTTACCTTGCCACAGAAAATCATAGTCAATTTCCTCGATGGCGGGTTGTTGGTTACGTGCCTTTAATTAATGGCAGAATAGACACTGCTCTTTTGATTGATCTGCGTAATGCGGCAATATTTTTTATATCGTTTCGCGAATATACCTCGTATTGATTCTCATGGCGATCGAACCAATGGCGATAAAAGCTGCGCCACATATGATCAGAACTAATGGCCAGCCAAGCGTATCGCTGAAGTGTTCATAAGTAAAATAGCTGATATAAGCGAGCATGGACAATGTGCCGGTCAGGAGTAATGTTCGACTGTGTGCAGCTGTGCTGATATAGATCATCAGTGCGGTCAAACCAAGGTAAAGCACTTCAAAGGGGGTGTCCTGTAACAAGTCGAAAGCCGCGATTAACAGGGCAATAGATCCGATGAAATACCAGAATGCCGAAATGGCGCGATGAGGGGAACTGTTTAGTGCCCATGAAATACACATTAATGATGTGCCTATAATTAGGGAGATAAGATTTTCTTCAATCTCTAGAAGCTCCATCGCAGTGATAAAAAAGCCGCAACCGAAAAAGATAGTCGTGAAAGCCAGTGTGGTGCGTTTCATTTGCCAGAAGATAGCTCCTTGCTGAATGAGCATAACCGTTGACATAAATAAAACGCCATAAAGCGGCTCATTCCCCTGCGAATGCTCATCCAGCATGACGAAGATGCCGGTAGGCTGGAACAGGGCTGCCATCAGCAATAAAGGCGTTGCAGAACGGTCATATTTAGGGTGATCTATTGCTACCAGTGCAAGTAGGAAGGCAGCAAAACCAGTGCCGAGCGTGACAGCAATCCGTGCCCCGGAAGTAAACTGATCCCATTGCATTCCGATGAGAATACAGATTCCCGCAAAAACCAGGATGCTGCCAATATAACCAAACAAGCGCGAAAGAATACCGCTGGACCTTTGAGCAGTGATCGCCTGTATATCCGTCAAGGCGACCATAACCTCATTGACGGTCAATTGATTGTTCTGGACAATCGTAACGATTTCCTGCAATGCTTCCTGCTTATTGGGCATGACCAGGATCTCCAGCTTTTTCTGAATTGGTTATCCAGCCAATGAAATTAAAGTTGCCGTATGAAGATTCGTTGTCATAATCAGGAATAATAAAACTTCCACCGCCTGCCTTTTTCACCCGATGAACATACCTTCCGGAATGACTGCCGAAGATTTCACCCAGAAGGCCACGGGAACGATAACTACCCAAAACGAATTCATAACCATCCAGGGATCTACTGTTGTTGTCGATGATGAAGTCGTTGAATTCGGCGACCGGCATCTCATCATCTTGCTGATTTTGCAGACGCTGTGGTAGCAGATAGTCAATTTTGCGCACGCTTCCTTTCTGACCGTTATAGATGAACAGTTCTTTCACATAGATTCCTTCTTGCTCTTTTCTCGGAGTAAGCTTCATATACAGTTTCTGGTTTCTGATAGCAAAATCGATATGAAAGGGTGAGTGATTGTCATAATGCGAGGCGCTGAATACCAATTCGTATCGAGGAGGGGTATCAAGCTTCTGAGGTATATGGCTTGCCAGTAGAAAGCCTAAGACAAGTATCACAGGCAAACTTAAGCCAATGATCAAGGCAAAGTTTGCCTTAAGAAAATTTTTAAGTGTCATTCAGAACAATCTCATTTAACAGAAAGAACAAGCTTACTATGCCAGAAGATAGCAAAACGGAGGAAATAAGACGGTTTGGCAACTCATTCTTATTTCTTTTGCGGTTAATATGCCTGCTCCATAGGATATTTACAAATACCCAGTGGGGGTATACGATGGCTTCGTTTCTACAATAAAAGTAAGATGAAAGTAAGGAGAATCGTGATGAGTGTACTTACGCATAAATACATTGAGCTGCCGATCGAAGGGATGACGTGTGCAGCTTGTGCGGCCCGAATTGAAAAGAATCTCAACAAATTGCCTGGTGTTCATGCAGCAGTCAATTTTGCTAGTGAGAAAGCGAGGATAGAATTTGACGAGGCTACCACGCATGCTGAAGAGCTGATCCACTCGATCAAGAAAGCTGGTTTTCATGTCGCCCCCCAATCGGTACAACTCCAGATCAGTGGAATGACCTGCGCTGCATGCAGCGGCCGTATCGAGAAAGCATTAAATAAAATTCCCGGTGTTACAGCTACCGTCAATCTGGCGACAGAAGTTGCTCATGCGAGTTTCTCTCCGGGGGCAGTAATGATAGATGATCTGATTGCAGCTGTTGTGAAGGCAGGTTATGGTGCGAGTGAGATCAGCGAAGCCAGCCGCAATGAAGAGAAAGCCAGGCGGCTCGCAACCTATCAGGCAGAGCTTCGCGCCTTCTGGATTTCCGCTGCGCTTACCTTGCCATTCATGCTGCAAATGGGTGTCATGCTTATGGGGGATCATACCGATCTGTTGCCACGCTGGCTGCAGTGGTTGTTGGCGACACCCGTTCAGTTCTGGGTGGGTAGACGTTTCTATGTGGGGGCCTGGCATGCATTACGGGGTGGTGGAGCCAATATGGATGTATTGATCGTACTGGGCACCAGCATGGCTTATTTCTTCAGTGCGGCTGTCATACTTTTTTCGCTGAACCAGCATGTTTATTTCGAGGCAAGCGCAGCGATCATTACGCTGGTGTTATTAGGTAAGCTGATGGAAGCCCGCGCAAAAAGCAAAACCTCGGCAGCTATTGAGGCGTTGATCAAGCTGCAACCCAAAACGGCACGGGTGGAACGTGAAGGTGAAATCATCGAAGTTGACGTCAACACGCTTAAAGTAGGTGATATTTTTATCGTGCGTCCCGGCGAGAGTTTGCCGGTAGATGGCGTCGTGATCGAAGGCACATCCAGTGTGAACGAAGCGATGCTGACGGGCGAAAGTCTACCGGTAGCCAAACAAGCCGGTGTCAAGGTGTTTGCAGCTACCCAGAATCAGCAGGGGTTGCTGAAATGCCGTGCTACCAGCGTGGGTGCGCATACACAGCTTGCGACCATCATTCGCTTAGTGGAGGAAGCGCAGGGTTCCAAAGCGCCGATTCAGCGCATGGCTGATACCATTGCAGGCATATTTGTGCCCGTGGTCGTGGTCATCAGTATTCTGACCTTGGTATTAACTTGGTGGTTGACAGGAAATTTCGTACTCTCGCTGATCAACGCGGTTGCCGTGCTGGTGATTGCCTGTCCGTGTGCCTTGGGTTTGGCGACACCGACAGCCATCATGGTGGGCACCGGGCGCGGGGCGCAAGCAGGTATACTCGTGAAAAATGCTGCTGCACTCGAACATGCTGAAAAAATTCGGGTTTTGATCGTAGACAAGACGGGAACCCTCACGGAAGGGAGACCCGTTGTTACCGATGTCGTTCCGGTAGGCTCAATCACAGAACAAGTATTGCTAGAGATCGCTGCTACCCTGGAACAAGGCTCAGAGCATCCACTCGCAAAAGCCGTGCTCGAGCATACTGCTAGCATGGCTATCCGGCCTCAAGTGATGAGTCATTTTACAGCGGTGACCGGGAGTGGGATCATGGCCCGAATCAGTGATGCTGGATATCTAGTGGGCTCACCAAAGTTTCTGCACGCGCAGGGCGCAGCCATCGATCAGTCTCGTATAGCGGCGCTTCAGGCTGAAGGCAAGACCGTAGTTGGTGTGGCTGCTCAGCTCGGGGAGACATGTCAGGTACTTGGCTATCTTGCGATCGCCGACCGGTTGCGGAGTACCTCGGCGCAAGCTGTCAGGCGATTGCAGGCAATGGGCATTGAAGTCATCATGTTGACTGGCGATAATGCTGCGACGGCTGCTGCTATTGCCAAGCAAGCAGGCATTGCCCGGTATCGTGCCGAAGTCTTGCCACAAGATAAAGCAGCTGAGGTGATCAAGATAAAGGTAAGCGGGCAATTTACCGGCATGGTGGGGGACGGCATTAACGATGCACCTGCGCTGACTGCGGCTGACGTGAGTTTTGCCATTGGCGCAGGTTCTGATGTGGCGATCGAGGCGGCGGACATTACGCTGATGCATAATGATTTGATGAGCGTGGTCGATGCGATTTCGCTTTCCCGTGCGACCTTGGGCAAGATCCGTCAGAATCTGTTTTTTGCCTTTATCTATAATGTACTGGGGATTCCATTGGCCGCCATGGGCATGCTTAACCCGATTATCGCAGGCGCCGCCATGGCCATGAGCTCAGTATCGGTCGTTAGTAACTCACTGCTGCTAAAGCGCTGGCAGGCAGGTGCCCAGATTAATTCATAACATTGAAAGGGAATCATTAAATGCAAACAACCATCATCAACATCAAAGGCATGACCTGCATGGGCTGTGTCAGAAGTATTAAAAATGTGCTGGAAAAGATCCCTGGCGTCAGCAGCGCAGAAGTTTCGCTGGAGGATGCTCAGGTTACCATCCAGTTCGATGCGACTATCGTCAGTAACGATCAGTTTAAGCAAGCAATTGAGGAAGCGGGCTTTGAAGCCATCATCTAATAAAAAGGAGTTATGCCATGTGCCTGATCATGTCATGCAGCCTGATAAGGAGGCGTTAATAAAACGTCTTAACCGCATTGAAGGTCAGGTACGGGGTGTAGCCAAAATGATTGCGGAAGATCGCTATTGTGTTGAGATTCTGAATCAGGTTTCCGCTTTGCAATCCGCACTGGATGCTGTGGCCATGCAGTTACTCGAAAACCATGCGCATGGCTGTATGCATGAAGCCATTCAGTCTGGTAATGGCGATGCTGCCATTGATGAACTCATGACCGTGGTGCGGAAGTTCGCGCGATAGTGAGGGATGAAATACCGGCAAGTGATAATTTTTATTTGTATGGAATATGCGGCTCAGGATGTCCAAAGAAATATCCCTGCGCAAGATCGATACCCATGCTTTTTACCATGTCCAGAGTGGCGGCATCTTCGACAAACTCCGCTACTGTTGTTTTTCCGAGTCCGCGTGCTACTTCTACCATGGCTCTGACAAAAATCTGGTTGTCGCGATTTTTAGGAAGATCACGGATAAATAAGCCGTCTATTTTGAGTATTTCCACTCCCAAGTATTTAAGGTAACCAAAGGTGGAAAACCCGCTGCCAAAATCGTCCAGGCAAACTCGGCAGCCAGCTTGCTGGGCTGCTTCGATAAAGCGCTGGGCATCCTGGATGTCCGATACCGCCGCAGTTTCGGTCAGCTCTATAATGAGGCGTCCGGGATCCACATTGAATTCGTTTAACAGATTACGGATATAGTGTGGAATTGCCGGATCGTCAAAGGTGCGGCCGGAAATGTTAATTGCGACCGGTGGCATATCCGGATTTTGACTGAGTAGCTTGATACTGCGTTTTATTACCCATCGATCAATGTTGACGATTTGTCCGTTTTTTTCTGCGACAGGTATGAATTGACCCGGCATGATCAAATGATCAGGGTTATTTGAATCTCGCATCCTGACGAGTGATTCTAAATGAGTCAAGGTATTCCGGGTAGTTTCATATACGCCCTGAAAATGAATTTCAAATAGATCTTGCTCAAGGGCTTGAGCTATCCGGTTATACCAAGTCATTCGATGCATCATGGCCTCAGAAGTGTCACGTGCAGGATCGTAGACGGTCCAGGTATTTTTGCCTTTATTTTTGGCCTGATACATAGCAGCATCGGCATGAGCAATCAGATTTTCTGCTGTTTCTCCATGTTCTGGGAAGATGGCTACGCCTACACTGCTGGTAAGACGAATATTTGTACCGCGAAAACGCAAGGGAATAGACGAAATAGCTGCCACAATACGAGCAGGTAGCGCACTGATATCATCTTTTGGTTGAATAAGACTTAGAATGGCGAACTCATCCCCCCCTAAGCGAGCGAATATTTCGATATGACGAACAATGCTGGAGATTTCTCCGGCAGCCCGGATCAATACTGTATCGCCTGCCCGATGACCAAAGGTATCGTTAATATATTTGAAATCATCTAGATCAAAATAGAGCAGCGCAAATTTGCTTTGATTGCGCAGGGAGGTCGCGATCAAATTATCCAGCTCCTCCTGGAAGCGGTGTCGGTTGTATAGACCTGTCAGCGGATCACGCTCAGCTAGGTAGATGAGTTGTTGGGCAGTTTGCCGTTCCTGGGTAATATCTTCATAAATCCACAACCGTCCCATAGTTCGGCCTTCAGTATCGTTTACCGGGTAAGACAATTGCGTAAATATCCGCCCGTCGGTGAACTCAAGCTCAGACCGTTCGCTAACTCCATGAGTATCCAGTGTATGCACATATTTTGATGCATGGTCGGGCTGCACAAAATATTTGGTAGATCGCTCGAACACAGTTTTAGTCGGTATGTTCAGTAAGTTTTCATGCTTACCAATATCCCACATACGGAGGAAAGTCGGGTTCAAGTACTCCACTCTCTGCTCATTATCTTCAAACAGAATTCCGATATTCATGGCTGATAGCAAAGCACTCATGCGACTTTGTTCCCGCTCCGCCAGGGTGCGTAGTTCACGCTGATGCGTCTCAGAAATACGCAGTTCTCTTATGGCTGAATTTAGGTTTTCTTCAGTTTGTCTTTGTTTCGTGATATCAAACATGACACCTTGAAGCAATATTGGTTTGCCCGCTGCATCTTTTAGTAAAATGGCATCATCCCGAACCCAGGCAATACTGCCATCTTTTTTAAAGATACGATATTCCAAATGATAAGGCTCACCAGTCGTTAGGCTCACTGACAAGCCAGTCATAATTCGCTCTTGATCATCCGGATGAATCTGTTTTATGCGGAGTTGAGGATCATCGAGCCACTCGTGCTTGCTAAAGCCAAGCTTGGGCTCGATTTGTGGGCTGACGTAGATGGTTTTTGCTATCGGATTGATATCGGCGATGTAAGTTACCGCTGGAATTTGCTCAATCAGTGTTCGATATTTTGATTCGACACTCAAACGATCAGTAATATCCCGGGCATACGCCAGTACGCCAGTTATTTCGCCGTTGGCATTCCGCATCGGCAGCTTCAAAGTGTCAAACCAGCGTAGCTGCCCATCTGCAAGGGTAGCAGGATCGGCAGGGTTATGTACTTTCTTGCCGGCAATCGCCTCATCGTCATCTGCGTGAAAACCTCTGATTCCCTGGGCCGGATCACCGTAGCACAGATGCTCAGGCCAGAAATCAGTATCCAATTTACCCAACATTTCTGCAGGCTTAAACCCTTGACTGCTGGCAAAAGCCTGGTTTACCAATACAAATCGATGCTCTTTATCTTTTACGAAAATCCAGTCTGGTGTGGCGTCAATAACTGTTCGCAGTAAAGTCTTAGCATGCTTGACGACTGCCTCTGCGAATTTGCGCTCACTGAGATCCTGAACCGTCCCCAGTATTTCGATTGCTTTGCCGCTACTATGAATCGTGATCTCAGCTTGTTCTTTAACCCACTTGATCGCCCCATTTGCGTTGATCCGGTATTCGATATCGTAAGGCGTGCCCTGCAAGGCTGCGCGCCAGGTATGATCGACCCGATCCTGATCTTCCGGTACAACGCAGGCGAGAAAGCTTCCGTAACTAAGAGGAGTGCTATCTTTTATTCCAAATATTTTGAAAGTTTCCTCGGAGCAGGTAAGTACATTATTTTCCAGATCCAAATGCCAACTGCCCAGTTTGGCCAGAGATTGTGCGCGACGCAGCGCATCTTCGCTTTGACGTAAAGCAAACTCCCTGGCTTTTCGATCACTGATGTCGGTATATGTGCCCAGCATGCGCAGCGGATGTCCTTGATCGTCCCATTCGACTACTTTGCCCAGAGAAAGTATCCATTTCCAACTGCCTTGCCGGGTGAGCTGCCGAAATTCCGCCTGATAATCTTCGCGTAAGCCACTGATGTAATCTTTGTAAATCTTGAAGGCCGGTTCGCGGTCCTCCGGATGGAGGCGATCGCGCCAGCGGGCACTGGTTTCCTCGAAAGTTTGCGGCTCATAACCCAGTATACGAGCATATTCAGGACTGATAGTTGCCATTCCTGTTTGCACATTAAGATCATAAAGACCTTGGTTAGAGGCTGTCAGCGCCATACGGAGGCGCGATTCACTGTCACGCAAGCTTTGCTCTGCTTGACGCCAGCTTGCCTGAATACCGATCATCATGTGCGAGATGAGCGCAACGGTTGCTATAAACATGCATAAGATCAGCTGATTTAGCTGAGGATGGCCTTGAGAAAAAGGACCAAGGTTCTGTGCGGTTCCCCATATGGCAAGCAAGGTAATTGCCAAGGCTGCAATAGAGACACCTCTGACATTAAAACGTAGCCCTGCCCAAATCAAGGGGGGGAACACAAGGAAGGCGATCGATAACTTGAGATGGCTGAGCACCAGAGCATTGCCGAATACCAGCCAAGCCATGGCAACACAGCTACTCATGACCAGGATGAATTCTAATCGAAGTCGGGAATGAAGAGGTTGTGAGTTTGCCTGATGGGCCACCCAGGCTAGCAGTAGAGGTGAAAAAATCATTACACCGGTCATGTCTCCGAGCCACCAGCCGAGCCATGCGCTAAGTACCAGGTTGCTTGATAGCAAGTCACTAAAGTACAGCGATAATGTGCCGCTCGTCGCGCTCAATAACATCGAGCTAGACGCGATCAGAATGAAGGTAACTACATTTCGACCTCGCCCGAAAATGTTTTGAGAACCTATAGTTTTTTTCAGTATTAGCGCGCCCAATATTGGAGCGAGGGTATTGCCTACGGCAATTCCAAGCGCAGTGGAGAATGTAAGTTCGCCTGTCGTTAAATTGATCAAGAGCGAACCGAGAAAAATGCCTGGCCAGCACGAAGGTCCCCATGCCAAGGTGGCTGCGAACGCTATTCCGGCAGGTGGCCAGAACAAGGTAATATTGGAGTTCACGAAAGGCATGCTGAGCCCAAGCTTGCCAGCTAGAAAATATGCGGCTGCTAGCACTATAACCCGTATCATGAAAAACTCGGGCGAGCTGGGTAAGCGCAGTTTCATATTGGATTTAACTGCGGTCCAGGAGCGGAGTAATGATCAGATATTTGTGGGATAGATTGACAACCGCCTTCTATGTCTGTGCTAAATAGAGGTATCCTCTGGTAACATATAGCTATGTTAATTGCCTCTGCCCTTGCTTTTATACCTTTACTGGCTACCGTGAACATGCCAACCTTTTATATTCAGTGCTAATAGATTAATGAGGTTTCATTATATTATTTGGGCCTGACTTTATGTCATATAAATTTTTAGTGTGTGGTGATAGATACGCGATAACGGGGTGGGCATAGTCAAAATAAAGCACATGAATAATGTGTTGGTTTTTTAGTATTTTTCCAGATAATCAACGATGATATGCCGGGATGGCGATAAGGAAGGGGATATCTCATGTCAAATTGGTACCAAGACAATTCACAATCAATTGGGCGAACACCGTTAGTTCGACTCAATCGGGTTACTGATGGCGCAGGAGCGACTGTGCTAGCCAAGATTGAGGGGCGTAACCCGGCATATTCGGTCAAATGCCGTATTGGCGCTGCAATGGTCGATGATGCCGAACGCCAAGGATTACTCGGCCCCGGTAAAGAGTTAGTAGAACCAACCAGTGGTAACACTGGTATTGCCTTGGCATTTGTTGCCGCTGCCCGAGGTATTCCATTGACCTTGACCATGCCGGAAACCATGAGTGTCGAGCGCCGGAAGTTACTTGCTGCTTTTGGTGCCCATCTGGTTCTGACGGAGGGTCAGCGTGGTATGGGAGGCGCTATTGTCAAGGCCAATGAGATCGTAGCTGCAGATCCTGGTCGTTTTGTTTTGTTACAACAATTTACGAATCCGGCTAATCCAGCGATACATGAACAAACGACAGGTCCTGAGATCTGGCGGGATACTGACGGCGCAATCGATATTTTTGTTGCCGGAATAGGAACAGGTGGTACGATGACTGGCGTTTCCCGTTATATCAAACAAGTTAAAGATAAGGCAATTACGTCTGTTGCAGTCGAACCCGCTGCCAGCCCTGTCATTACTCAGCAGCGGTCAGGTCAGCCTTTAGTACCGGGCCCTCACAAAATTCAAGGAATTGGCGCTGGCTTTATACCGGATAACCTTGATCTTTCCCTGGTGGATGAGGTTGAGCAGATCAGTAATGAAGAGGCGGTTTTATATGCGCGCCGCCTTGCGCGGGAAGAAGGGATAATTTCCGGTATTTCCTGTGGCGCTGCAGTTGCTGCGGCTATTCGGTATGCCAAGCGTCCAGAAAATGCAGGCAAAACGATCGTTGTTATTTTGCCGGACTCGGGTGAACGTTATTTAAGCAGTATTCTCTTTGAAGGTATGTTCAATGAACAGGGGTTGAATATAGAGTGACTAACGTCAATAGGATCAGCGATCTCCAGTTAAGAAGTACCTACCTTGAGATTGATCATATCGTTGCAGAATTACATGCCCTGCGGATGGCTGCGCTGGAAAATCGGCAGGGGCATAGAAGACCCCCCAAGCTTCCTTCACGCAAAATTCTGGTTGGCGTTGCAGAGGGGTTGAGTGCTGCGATGTTTCCTAATCGCCTGGGCTCAGCTGATCTGGCGGATGAGGGGGTCGATCATTATGTTGGACATACGCTGAATACTACCCTGCGCGCACTGCTGGTACAGATACAGCATGAATTACATTTTAGCTCAGGTTTGGAAAACTTGAGCGATGAAGATCGTGAACGGGCAGTAGATATCACACAAGCATTTGCCAAGTGCTTGCCTGCGATTCGCAACTTGCTGGAAAGCGACATTGTTGCAGCTTACGAAGGTGATCCTGCTGCTCACAGTGTTGATGAAGTGTTGGTATGCTATCCAGGCATCACAGCGATTATTTACTATCGACTGGCGCATGAGTTGCACCGACTGGGTGTGCCTCTGATTGCGAGGATGATTTCAGAAATAGCTCATTCACTGACTGGGGTAGAAATACACCCTGGCGCCCAGATTGGCGGCAGTTTCTTTATCGATCATGGTACGGGCGTGGTCATCGGAGAGACTGCTATCATAGGCCGCAATGTACGGCTATATCAGGCAGTGACTTTAGGTGCAAAACGATTCCCGGTAGATGAACACGGGACTTTAGTAAAAGGTATTCCGCGTCATCCTATTGTGGAGGACGATGTCGTGATTTATGCAGGTGCGACTATTTTGGGGCGTATCACGATCGGATGTGGTTCAACGATTGGCGGGAACGTTTGGTTGACACGTGGCGTGCCACCTGGCAGCCATATTACTCAAGCGCAGACGCGTCATGAAACATTTGAAGGTGGAGCGGGGATTTAAGGACTATATTTGAGGAACAGCCATGGTAAACAGCAAACTTTTTCTGACACTTGATGATGCCAAAGAGATCGCTGCTGCTGCAGAAGCAGAGGCGAAGCGCAATAATTGGTCGGTAGTGATTGCTATTGTAGATGAAGGGGGGCATTTACTTTACTTTATGCGGCTGGATAACACGCAATATGGCAGTGTTGAGGTCGCCATACAAAAAGCCAGATCAGCCATTGCCTTTCGACGACCGACTAAAATATTGGAGGAACAAGTTAGTCAAGGGCATGTACGTTACTTAAGTTTGCCTGGAGCAATACCCATTGAAGGTGGGGTGCCTATTGTATTGGGAAATCAATTTGTGGGCGCGATCGGTGTGAGTGGCGTAAGGTCTTATCAAGATGCACAAATTGCGCAAGCGGGAGTCAATGCACTTAATCCAGATTCTCTTTAGCTCGTAATTTCTAATGGAAGGGAGGAGCGCCGTGATTGTAGAGGTGCCAACCAGTCCAAGGCGCTAATATCAGAGCCTGCAGCTATCAACGGCGATATAATCTAAGTAGTGGTATCTGGGAGGGGGCCGAGTGTTCTTGTGACAGCTTTTGCTGTAATCGTACTGCAGATCACCGCAACTTCCGATATTCTCATCCTCACGAGTAATTCTTGCTTAGCAGCAGCTTCACGCACCTGGACGATTAATACACTCAGCTTGACTGTTACCATTGGATTTCGGTTGATCTCATTTGCTTATCTTTAGTGCTACCAAATATTTATTCGGTAGCATAGGGCAAAAACGATTTGATCTTTTTGATAATCATCAAGCTACAAAAAATTTGGAGATCCACTCTTCAGTGGACTGTATAGGTTTACTAACGACTGTGCGTAATATTCCGAGAATGTCATGCAGGTTATCTGCGGTCGCGATAGCTTCAGTAAAAGTGTATTCAATACCACTTCTTGTGAGTCTTCCAACTCCTTCGCTTGCTTTATACATGAAACCTAGCCTGTCACATAATTTATTAGTATTGTTTTGCGCTTTTTGTAGCCTCTCAGAAATGGAGCCATCTATATCAATCGGAATATTTAGATTCTGAATGGCGACTATTGATTTACTAGCAAAGGCCGCATCTGCTGTCATTTGTGCTATAAGTCTGTTTAATTGTGATTGTGTGGGTTGGGCGTCTTTCAGTAAATCGAGATTACGGACACTTTCCGCTACTATTTCGAGGCTAAAAGTATGTAAATCGGTATGAAGTTTGTTCAACTCTATCATCTTGTTTCCTAATGAGGGTGTGCATCATTTGATCACGCATAGCATAGTTACGACACATCTTTAGAAAGTAATTCGAAAAGCCTGTTACATGATCCAATGGTTGCGTTGGGTAGCGTCACATGATTGCCAGCGATTAAACGGCTTGATTTATTGTTGTCATAAATCATTGTTTAACTGTTATTTTATTTCCGGTTTTATAATAAGCATGGCGGTTTATGCTTGATTGGGTGGCGTAGGATTTAATTGCTGAGCTGATATATTTTGTATAATCGATCATGTAAACTATTTTCCACGAAGAGAGGAGTCCCAGTAGATTGGAGCGTCATCTCCTTCGTAAAGAGTGTGCTGGCTTTTTTATGTTTTTTCTTCTGCTTGAGCTAAATATATCAAAGCTCATTGATTTCTTAGAAAGCTGAGTGCAAACATAATTTAGCTAGATTGATATTGATTACCCAGAGATTATAAACCAGCAGCTTATGCAATTCGAGTATTTGTCGCTGGGATTCGAGGTGAGCGCGTTTAAATGAGGTAATTCTAAAAAATTATGACGGAATCTCAAAAGTGTAGTATCGAGATTCCATATTCAACTCAACGGATTTTGGTTATGGCTCATAAAGAAGCCATCTATTAATCAAACGAGATAAACAGGTCATCCATCTTTCTTTATAATTGGTTGTTAACATGGACTTACTTACTCAAGGATTGTTGGGAGCTAGTCTGGCGCAGGCAGGTACTCAGAGAAATGAAATACGTATAGCGACAGGAGTTGGATTCTTTGCGGGATTGCTTGCGGATGCGGATATTCTGATTCAATCATCCAATGATCCCTTATTAACAGTTGAATTTCATCGCCATTTCACGCACTCCATCTTCTTTGTTCCGTTTGGCGGATTCATTGCAGCACTTATTCTCTGGCCATTTCTTCGGAGGCGGCTGTCTTTTACACGTCTATACCTGTTTTGCTTCTTGGGCTATTGCTTAAGTGGCGCGCTGGATGCATTGACCAGCTATGGCACTCATTTATTCTGGCCAGTTAGCGAAGCCCGTGTTGCGTTCAATATCATTTCTGTCATTGATCCCATTTTTACCTTGATACTGTTGATAGCAGTCGTCTATGCCTATAAGAAGAATGCTGTATTTGCTGCGAGGGCTGGCCTGACTATCGCGGGAATTTATCTTGTGTTTGGTTGGGTGCAGTTACAGCGCGCAGAAGCAACAGCTGCGGCTTTAGCCGATTCCAGGGGGCATGCCACTGAACAATTGCTGGTAAAACCCACGTTGGCCAATTTGGTGTTGTGGCGTTCGGTTTATGAAACAGAGGGAAAATTCTATGTAGATGCGATTCGTGTTGGCTTGTTTTCAGAACCCCGTATCTATCCGGGGGAATCCATCAAAAAATTCATGGCTGATCAGCACCTTGATCAATTCCCCAAGGATTCAGTATTAGCGAAGGATATTTCTCGTTTCACTATTTTTTCTGGTGGTTTTGTCGCTATTCAACCTGAACACCCTGATCTATTGATTGACGTGCGTTACTCAAATTTGCCCACGACTATTGCGCCGTTATGGGGGATAGAGATGAATCTGCAAGACACCAGTCAACATGCGTTATATCGATTATTCAGAGATGCTTCCAAAGAAACACGTCAAAAATTTCTAGCTTACTTAATGGGTCAATCTATCGATTAATAATATCCCTATCCCGCCTAATTTGCGGTTATTCCCAGTTAGCGCCTGACATTAGTTTGAAGCTGCTTGTTCAGGAACGATTACGCGTAATTCATGGAATAAAGCCCGGAAACTCTTAGGGGGTTTTCCTGCGAGCTTTTCTTTGTTGGTATTGCGTACCAGTGTTCGTAAGCGTTGCAAATCAGCGTGGGGGTATTGCTGTCCAAATTCAGTAAAAGCTGTTTCATCCGTTAGGAGACGCTCGCGCCAGCGCTCCAGTTGATGCAGCCATGCTGTATGGTGTAGGTTCGTGCCTTGCCAGGTATTGATTTTCTCCTGAATAGGGGTTGCATCGATTTCCCGCATCAGCTTGCCAATGTATTGTAATTGGCGACGACGTGCTTCATGCTTAGTTATACGTTGGGCCTCAAGGATAGCGTCCATGAGTGTTTCTGGTAAATCAAACTCAGCTATCTGTTTGGGATCAAGCGCAACCAATTGTTCCCCGATATCCTGCAATGCATGCATGGCGTGTTTGCGGCGTGTCTTGCTGGGTGGTGATTCCTGCCCGGAATCATTTTTTAGGTCATTTTGCATAGCTAGCTATGTAATGCGATAACGATAAGCTGCTATCATAACGCTCTTTGAGAGCTAAACTGATTAAATTTCCCTTAAAATGATCATATTGACTTCATCGTAAGTTGATTTTCATAAAACCAATTATATGAATAACGATATTTCGTCATCTCAACATTTTTCTTATCCCTTTGAAGTACTTCAGCAGATTGCGCGCGATATTCTGGGTCATGCCAAGAAAGGGGGGGCAAGTGCATGTGAAGCCAATGTGTCTGATGGCTGTGGATTAAATGTCACAGTCCGGCAAGGTACTGTGGAAACCATTGAGCACGCCCGCGACAAAGGCTTGTCTGTGACAGTGTATATTGGCCAGAAACGCGGTCATGCAAGTACCTCAGATTTTTCTCCACAAGCCATCGGCGATACAGTTGCAGCTGCACTTTCCATTGCCCGGCACACATCTGCAGATGATTGTGCGGGACTGGCTGATGCGGAGTTGTTAGCAACCTCATTTCCTGATCTTGGCTTGTATCATCCATGGGAATTGTCAGTTGAACAGGCAATTGAACTTGCACAGGGTTGCGAAGCAGCGGCGCTTGCAGCTGACAAGCGCATTACTAACTCGGAAGGAGCGACTATTTCTATCAATACTTCCCGGTTCGTGTACGCGAATAGTCATGGATTTGCAGGGGGATATCCTCTTTCGCGACACAGTATTAGCTGTGCGGTCATTGCAACAGAACATGATAATATGCAGCGTGATTATTGGTATAGCGTGGCACGTGACGCAACTGACCTAGAATCTATCAATGATGTGGGTAAAAAAGCAGGGATGCGTAGTATCGCTCGCTTGGGCGCAAAAAAAATTGCCACATGTGAAGTGCCAGTGTTATTTGAAGCCTCGATTGCTTCCAGCCTGATTGGGCATTTTACTCAAGCTGTAAGCGGTGCGAGTCTTTATCGTAAGTCATCATTCTTGCTGGACAGCATGGGAAAACAGGTATTCTCTCCAGATATTCAAATACGTGAATTGCCCCATATCAGAAAGGGGTTGGCAAGTTGTGCATTTGATGATGAGGGGGTCGCCACCCATGAGCGAAGTGTCGTTGAGAGCGGGATCGTACAAGGGTATTTTCTCGGTAGCTATTCTGCGCGCAAGCTTGGTTTGCGTACGACCGGCAATGCGGGAGGCAATCATAATCTGGTTCTGGAAAACGCCACACCGCTACCGTTTCTCGATTTGCTCAAGAAAATGGACAAAGGTTTGCTCGTAACGGAATTACTCGGCCATGGTGTGAATGGAGTAACGGGAGATTATTCACGAGGTGCTACCGGTTTCTGGGTGGAAAATGGCGAGTTATGTTATCCAGTCGAGGAAATTACTATCGCTGGCAATTTAAAGGAAATGCTACGTGGAATAGTGGGGGTGGGTAGTGATAGGATTGTGCGTGGCTCTAAGCAGTGCGGGTCGCTGCTGATAGAGCGTATGACGGTTGCTGGGCATTAAATGGAGCTGCGGAAGGGGACTTGAGGCTTGTGAGCAAATATTGATCAATGCTAATGAAATTCTGGCGTCAATTTGAACGGAGAGTGGGCAGGTTTTCTGAGACTGTAGATACCGTCTTTTAAGTCAAATAATTTTTGGATAATTTGCGTGATTTATCGAAGTAATTACTCGTTACTTTTTCAGGTGGACTCAATTGCCATGCAGGAGCTGGAACGGCAGTTATTTGCGGGTCCTCTGCTCATTAAGTGTTCTGTTTTAGTTTGGCATACTTGTCGCATGAATTTGCAAGCTTCTTTTTTGATGCTCCCATTGGGTTCCGCAGTATTTTACTTGCGCGATGTTATGTTGCTCATTTTCTTCAGCTATTAGCATTGCTGATCATTATTTTTTCAGAGATCATTTCATTTGTCTGATGAAAAGCCTCATTTCTTTTTTAAGTAAAATAAAAATTCGCCAGTCGTTTCAGCTAACGATAATAGCTGATTGCCCGTTTGTTCGGCAAAGACCTGAAAATCAATGACAGAAGCAGGATCGGTGGCGACAATTTTCAGTATTTGTCCATGGGCCATCTCTGCCAGAGATTTTTTAGTGCGTAGTATAGGTAATGGACAGACGAGTCCGCGAACATCGAGTTCCTTGTCAAAATTCATACTTCTCCTTTTGTGTAAGAAAAATTTTATTTAATTTTACCGGGCATAGCATGAGGTGCCAAATAGGCCGATTTCAGATTGTTGTAACTTCCAGTTCAAGATACGTTACGATAATACGTTTTTTTAATCATTTTATTGTATGCCAGTTAATATTCCTTCCTTGCTACCTCAACAATTGTTACCGATTCAGGGTGTATCACTAGGTGTAGCTGAAGCAGGGATCAAACGGCCTGATCGTAAAGATCTTTTGGTTATGGTGCTTGATGGAAATGTGGAAGTGGCGGGTGTTTTTACAAAGAACCGCTTTTGTGCTGCGCCAGTCGTAGTAGCTAAGGAACATCTCTCTGTTGCCGGCTCAATTCGTGCATTGATCGTTAATACCGGGAATGCCAACGCCGGTACCGGAGAAGAAGGTATCACCCATGCTCATGCAACCTGTGCAGCCCTGGCTAAGTTACTTGGCTGTCAACCGCAGCAAGTATTGCCGTTTTCCACAGGTGTGATTATGGAGCCATTACCGGTTGAGAGAATCATTGAGGGCTTGCCGCGAGCATTGAGCAACCGTAAATCTGATAATTGGTTTGCCGCCGCGCAAGCGATCATGACGACCGATATTGTTCCTAAAGGGGTTTCCAGTCAGATTCAGATCAATGGTGCCACGATCACGATAACCGGCATTGCCAAGGGTTCGGGTATGATTCACCCGAATATGGCCACCATGCTCGGGTATATCGCAACCGATGCCAATATTTCCCAATCGCTACTACAGGAGATGGTGCGTCATGTTGCCGATCATTCCTTCAACCGTATTACCGTAGATGGTGATACCTCTACTAACGATGCTTTGCTATTGATAGCAACTGGCAAGGCAAACCACTCGCAGATTGTCGATCGGGAAAACCCAGAATTTAGCTTGCTGCAGAATGCAATCATGGGAGTAGCTATACAACTGGCTCAGATGATTGTACGAGATGGTGAAGGCGCAACCAAATTTATCACGGTGCAGGTAGAAAAAGGAAGAACGCTGGAAGAATGTTCTCAGGTGGCTTATGCAATTGCTCATTCGCCATTAGTTAAGACGGCTTTCTTTGCATCTGATCCTAATCTGGGGAGAATCCTTGCTGCTATTGGTTATGCCGGCATAGACGGTCTTGATGTTAACGATATTCAGCTTTATCTCAATGAAGTGTTGGTTGCAGAGCAGGGTGGCAGAGCAAAAAGCTACTGTGAGCAGGATGGTCAGCGTGTGATGAGGCAATCTGAAATCACGGTACGAGTGATATTGAATCGTGGAGCAGTCACAACCAAGATATGGACATGTGATTTTTCTTACGACTATGTGAAAATCAATGCAGATTATCGTAGTTGATTGATTATGAATGAGCTTGATTTGTTCCATGATCGCTTAGATAAGCTGCTTACTCGTATCGAGAATGTGCTTCCTGCCAGGCAAGCTGATGCTGATCTTAATTCCGCGATCGCATTCCGATGGCGCAAAGACGCCAATGCGGGCTATATTCAATCTGTTTCCCATCCACATAACATCGTACTTGATGCATTGCAAGGCATTGATGAGCAAAAGCAGCTTATCGATCAAAATACGCATCAATTCGTATTGGGTTATCCTGCCAATAATGTCCTACTGACTGGAGCGCGCGGTACAGGAAAATCGTCTTTGGTAAAAGCATTGTTAAACAAATACGCAAGCAAAGGTTTGCGCTTGATCGAAGTGGAAAAACACAACCTTATTGATTTGCATGATATCGTTGAGCGGGTTTATCAGCGGCCAGAACGCTTTATTTTATATTGTGATGATTTATCATTTGAAACCGATGAGCCAGGCTATAAAGCGCTGAAAGTCGTTTTGGATGGCTCTATTGCAACGACCTCCGATAATGTGCTCGTTTATGCCACTTCCAATCGCCGACATCTGATACCTGAGTTTATGCGGGACAATCTTGAAGCGCGCCATATCGACGGAGAGATCCATCCGAATGAGTCTATTGAGGAAAAAATTTCCTTGTCAGAACGTTTCGGTTTGTGGCTATCGTTTTATCCTTTTGATCAAGAGCAATACTTGGAAATTGTCCGTTACTGGCTCGCTTTTTACAGTATCAGGAAAATGACAGCTCTGATACGGGAAGAAGCGTTGCGATGGGCGCTTGCGCGTGGCTCGCGAAGTGGACGAGTAGCTTGGCAATTCGCTCGAGATTGGACTGGAAAACAAAAGCTGCTTTGTCAGCGACCCTTCCAGTAATAACTCGTAATTTGTTGACAAGTAATCTTATGGTTCAATCTATTCCATTTGTTGAAGTGGTGGCTGCGGTCATCATTCGACCAGATGGTCGTTTTTTGCTTACAAGCAGACCAGAAGGAAAACCTTATGCGGGGTATTGGGAATTTCCTGGTGGGAAAATTGAAGCGGGCGAATCGGCTTTACAAGCGATTACCCGGGAATTACAAGAAGAACTCGGTATCCAAGTCGAGCAAGTTTACCCCTGGATCACACGGGTATTTACTTATACGCATGTGACTGTTCGTCTGCATTTCTACCGTGTGGTTGAATGGTATGGTCAACCATTCGGGCGCGAGAATCAGGCGTTGTCCTGGCAAACAGTCGATAATGTATCGGTAACACCTTTGTTGCCAGCTAACCTTCCGGTGATACGGGGACTTGCTTTGCCACCAGTGTATGCGATTACTAACGCATCAGAGCTAGGTGAAGAGGCCATGCTATGCAAGCTTGAGCATGCTTTTCAGCAGGGCTTGAAGCTTTTGCAGATTCGCGAGAAGTCGATGACTAACGATAGGTTTCGATGGCTAGCAAGCGAGATTATCAGACGTGCGCATACATTCCAGGCTAGGGTGGTCATCAATAGCGATATTTCGCTTTCTCGGGAATTGGGCGCAGATGGCGTTCATTTAACTTCTGCGCAGCTCATGTCGCTGACTAAACGACCCGATGTAAATTGGTGCGGTGCTTCTTGTCATAATGCCGAGGAGCTTTATCAGGCAGAGAGCATCGGAATGGATTTTGTAGTACTAGGTCCTCTATTGCCGACGTTAAGCCATCCAGGATTACCTGCATTAGGCTGGCGAAAGTTTTCCTCCCTGATACGCGATTACTCTTTGCCAGTCTATGCGTTAGGTGGTTTAGTTCATGCTGATTTGGCTATTGCCCTGGAACAAGGGGGGCATGGTATTGCCATGATGCGGGATATTTGGGTAGACGAATGAATGTTATGGTTTGATCTTATTCCACTACAGAAATGTAACATCAACTAAAGCTACCTGGTTTCTTGTCAATAATCACGGATTCTTCTTCCTGCTCCGTCTCCGATATACGATAAGATTCTGTCGCCCATTGCCCTAGATCATGCATTTTGCAACGCTCAGAGCAGAATGGGCGATAGCGGTTTGTTGTATTCCAAGCTGCTGCCTTACCACATTGAGGACAGTTAACAACGGTTTGTTTCATTGCTTCATGGGGTTACAAATTACAGTAAGTTAGTTCAAAATCAATGTCTTCTTCGTAGACATTAATTTTCTGATCGGATCCAAACGGAATAAAACGTATATTGAGTGCATATTTATTGGCACTGATTTCAGGTACGCATGGAAATTCTTTATCGATTTTCAGGCGCAGCATTTGTGCTAAGAGACCCGAATCAGTTTGCTGAAATAAACCTTGGTAAGCAGTATAGTGAAAGGTTCTTCCACTATTTCTTAGCAGTTTTAATATTGTATTAAAACCGCTGCGAATGGGTAATAGCGGCGTGATCCACTCATTAAAATCATGATGGCGCATTTCAGGCGCTACACTTAACCAATAGTGGTAGGATGGTAAATCAAACTCACATGCTCCGCCTAGGATACTCATGCGCTGTTTAATGCCCATCAACCATTCATTGTCACGTAGATGTCCGCCTATTCGACCAGGAATATTGAGTAAATCTCGGAATGTGACTTTAATGTCATTGAGCACATGGTTTAATGCTTCTTCAGAAATTTCCGGATTCTTGCGTAAACCTTCCAGCAAACTTCTTTGTCGTTCCAGTTCTTGCAGTAAATCCGATTTAAGATCGGCGCGGCTGGTCACATCAAGAATCTCAAATAACGCAACAAGCGCAGCGTGATGTTCGGTCGACGTGTCGCGCGCTGAAAAGAAATCAACTTTGTTAAACAAAACTTCAAGTCGCAGCAATGTGCGAATACGTTCATTGAGGGGGTGTTCGTAGCAAATCACGGTAATTATGAAACATGGAGTATTAATAACATATCAGAATCATACCCCATGAAACATCATTTCTGTATGAAAGTTTGATTCTTTTAGCCAATTGTATCGGCTTTGGTTAAACAGGTTTGTTTAATTTATCTATTGATAAAGCAAGATATTTTAGATGTAGCGTTTCGACCTGTTTATACAAATAATCAAGGTCTCGGTCATTGACAATGATGTCATCAGCTTGCTCTAGACGTTCTTTCCGCGAAATTTGTGTTGCCATGATAGCGCGCACTTTCTGTTCGTCCAATTTACTGCGTGCAATCGTACGTGAAATCTGTAATTGTTCAGTACAATCGATGACCAAAATTCGATGGATTAGCTTTTGGAATACGTTTGTTTCCAGCAGCAGTGGTACAACAACGATGATATAAGCAGAAGTCGCTAAGCTAACGCGACGTATCACTTCATGGTAGATAAGCGGATGTAGGATGGCCTCAAGTTTATTTCTGAAGATCGGATTTGAGAACACCAGCTCACGCATTTTATTTCTATCCAGAGAGCCATCTTTTGCAATAAAATCCATGCCAAATGTTTTTTTAATGGTATCCATTGCTTTACCTCTTGACAGAGTTAATTCGTGTGCGATTTCATCCGTATCGATAATGTCAATACCATACGTTGCGAAGAATTTTGTAGCGCTGGATTTACCACAACCAATGCCTCCAGTTAATCCGATGATCAAAGGCATGCACTAAAATAAGCCAAGATACGCGTGGTTGATCTTATTTCCCCAGAATAAGGCGATTAGGCCTCCTCCGGCAAGATAGGGGCCAAACGGGATCGTGGTGCTTCTCTGGTGCTTTTTAAGAATTATCAAGAAGATACCTATTATTCCTCCCACAAACGAGGAAAACAGAATGACTAATGGCAGCATCTGCCAGCCTAGCCACGCGCCAATTGCAGCAAGTAGCTTGAAATCACCGTAGCCCATACCTTCTTTCCCGGTAATGAATTTGAAGCACCAATAAACTGTCCACAGAATAAGGTAGCCGGCAACTGAACCGATGATAGCTGATCGAATATCAATAAAACCGTTACCCAAATTAAATAAAAGCCCAATCCAGAGTAAAGGTAATGTAATAGCATCCGGTAATAATTGCATGTCGAGATCAATGAAGGTAAGCGCAATCATTGCCCAAATAAAGATCAAGGTAGCGATAGCAGGCAGGCCGAATCCGAAATGCCATGCGGTGAAGCCGCTCATCGTGCCCGTCAGTACTTCAACGATGGGATAGCGAAGGGAAATACGCGTATGGCATTGAGAACAGTATCCTCGAAGGAATAGATAACTGATAACAGGAATATTTTCGAGCACGGAAATTCTATGTCCACACTGAGGACAAATGGAGCGAGGGGTCACAAGATTGAATGCTGGTAAATTATGAGTGGTTCCTCCGTGTAATTCAGCGCATTGCTGGTGCCATGCCCGTTCCATCATTTTGGGTAGTCGATGAATGACTACATTTAAGAAGCTTCCTATCATTATTCCAATGATGGCGCTGAAAGTAATGAAAAGAGCGGGTGTATTCTGAAGAGAATCGATCAGTGTCATATATTGTTTAAGAGATGAGTTCTATGCCAGGAACTAGCCAACAACCTGGCCCATTTTGAAGATAGGTAAGTACATTGCGATAACCATCCCTCCGATGAGTGTGCCAAGAACTACCATGATAATCGGTTCCATCAAACTTGAGAGGGCTTCCACTGCATTATCTACTTCTGCTTCAAAGAAATCAGCGATCTTGCTTAACATGGAATCCAGTGAGCCAGATTCTTCTCCTATCGCTACCATTTGTAGAACCATATTGGAAAACACGTTTGTTTTTGTCATCGCATCTACCAGACTACTTCCCGTAATAACTTCTACCTGAATATTTTTAGTGGCATCAAAATAAACATGGTTTCCTGCAGCGCCAGCGACTGAATCCAATGCTTCAACCAATGGGACACCTGCAGCAAACATGGTAGAAAGTGTGCGAGACCAGCGTGCAACGGTGGCTTTCCTGATAACATTCCCAAAAATAGGTAATTTCAAGACAAGTTGGTCCATGATCCGTTGCATAGTATTTGAACGCTTCCATGCATAAAAGAATGCATAAAGGCTAAGCCCTATCCCACCAAAAATTGCCCACCAGTAATCGACAAAGAAATCCGAGATAGCCATGACCATCAGCGTTGGGACTGGGAGATCCGCTCCAAAACTATGAAATAATTCTTTGAACGCAGGAATGACGAAAATCATGATAACTGCTGTAATGATAAAAGCAACAACAATAATTGATATGGGATAAAACAATGCAGATTTGATTTTTCTCTTGATCGCCTGAATTTTTTCCTTATAAGTCGCTAAGCGATCCAGCAAGTTGTCAAGAATACCGGCTGCTTCACCTGCCGCAACAAGGTTACAAAACAGGGAGTCAAAGTAGAGCGGGTATTTTCGAAATGCATTTGCTAGACTATTCCCGGTTTCAACATCCATTTTTATATCCATCAACAGTTTGCCAACCGCACGGTTACTGTGTCCCTTACCTACGATATCAAAAGCCTGTAACAGGGGAACGCCAGATTTCATCATGGTGGCGAGTTGACGCGTAAATAAAGTAATGTCTTTGTCACTGATTGTTCCATTTGATTTGGTTTTGGTAACTTTAGTGGCGCGGATGCCTTGACGGCGCAGTGCAGATGTGACGACGACGGCACCTGCTGCTCGCATCTCCCCTTTAACCACTTTGCCAAATCGGTCTTTGCCTTCCCATGAGAAACTAATTTCCTTGATTTTCTTATCTGAACGTGCCGCCACAGTTGACATAACAACTCCTTGTTAACCCAATTTTATTAATATTTCCACAATATTTTAAGAGCTGATGCGCTTACTAATTTCATTAAAAGTAGCGCCAGAAATGGATTGATTCGATATTGGGTTATAACGACAATTGTTATAGATTTGCTTAGATTTAAATTTGAATGATTCTGATTAACTTCTATTCGTAGAGCGAATTACATCACTGTAAGTGTTCATTGAGGCTGTAGAAAATTTGTTTTCCTCTTTCCCCTAGGGTCTGTTGGCGTTTTGAGGTAAGTATTTCATAAGTCGAAGTAAACTCTTAATATTGAGAGATTTTTACACCACCCACAAAATGAGTTTGCGATGCCCCGACTGATGCTCAGTGATAAGTTCTGGTCGAAGCTAGAGAAGATTCTGCTTCAAGAAGCCATTTATAACAAGCGCAATTTGCGCATGACAGTATAGAAGGTATGTTGTATCGAATGCGGGTTGGGTGCCTGTGGCGAGACTTGCCGAAGGCATAATCCAAGGCTGCATAGTGTGGGTACGGTGGATGAGACATCCAATCATCTGGGATGCGCAAGCCCACGGCCCAGGTTCTGAACAGGCGTTCTTAATGGCTGGGGGTGAATGCTGCAGAATCTTTGTGCAACGCTGTCACTGCGATTGCAACCGATGCAGGCTATCACTCTGAAGTCAACGTAAAAGATTTAGCACACATAGATGCGTACATTTCCCGACAACGGCTACCGTCAATATGATGAACGTTATGCTGGTCAGGCTGCCTACAAAAGTAAGCATGAGCCATTATGGAATAAAGCTAAACAGGAAAAGAAAGCTTCGTGTTTTATCGCTGCGAATTTTCAATTAGCTGACGATCACAACCATTGCACCTGCCCGGCAAGTAAACGCTTATATCGTAATGATCGCGGTCATGCGCCTAAGGGGGTTATATTGCTATCCGGCTTCGCGCCGCTGCATAGGATTACGTGCCTGCGAGCGACGTGATGAATGTCTGTGCGTACGCTAGAAAAAACACACGCGCATTTTTGCGGGATAAGCAGCCAAGCCGGAAAGTCTCCTCGACAAAATTTGGTAATTTACCAAACAACAAACGCTTAAATCGTTCTACTCTAGTAGCATCACTTCGTTAGATTCATGTTGGATTGTCTTAGTGATACCGATAGCGACGGTAGGATAAAGTAGTTTGATGCGTAGCTCTTGTTTAATGCGATTATTTGTCAAGCGCCGTGATTCATTCATAAATGACATTAGGTTAGGCGATATATATTTATTTGCTTGATAGCGCGGAATTCTTGGGGGGCGTGGCAAACCGAAGTAATCAGCTACAAGATCAAAATAGTCACCCATTTTTAAATGGGAATCATCACTCGCGTGGTAGACTCTACCTGATTTTCCATGATGAAGTGCGGCAGCAATGATGCGAGCAAGATCATCAGCGTGGATATGGTTGGTATAACTGTCTTCATCTGCTGAAAGTACAGGTGTATGTTGCCTTAGGCGTGCAAGAGGCAGGCGATCAGCTGCATAAATTCCAGGCACGCGGAGAATGGAAACCTGCACATCGTTGCGTAACCCCCAATTTCTAATTTGACTTTCCGCATTAACGCGTCGCCATGCGCGTTCATTAGTTGGGTTGAGTGGATGGTTTTCACTTACCCAGCTACCCTGGCAATCACCATATACTCCACTGGTACTGATATAGATTAGCCGATGTGGTAGTATTCTTCTTTTTACTAAAGTCCCTCGGGTCAGAGCTGCTAACAGATGGGTCGTACGTAGATCTTTTAAACCATAACTAGGTGGTGGGGCTAAATGGAGTACTGCGTGTGCGATTCCCGCTAGTTTATCAAGACTGTCGGGCTGATCAAGATCACCGAGTATGGGTGTGATTGCGTGGGCACGTAACTTGCAGATATTTTCCGGTTTTCGACATAAACCTAGTAGCCGGTAGCGTTTATGTAGTAATGGCGCCACACGGAAGGCGACCTTACCACATCCTACAATCAAAAGCGTTTTTTTCATTATTACTTATTTTATCAATAGTTTTTCGTTTACTCACAAGAAAATGCCGTACCAAATCATTATTAAGCCGAGTAATCATATTTTTACTGTAGAGCCTGACGAAACGATACTTGGAGCTGCGTTGCGGCAAGGGCTTTCACTTCCTTATGGTTGTCGTAACGGCTCATGTGGAGCATGTAAGGGAAAAATCATACAGGGTATTGTTGATTATGGCAGATATAATCAAGAAACGCTCACTGATGCCGAGAGGCAGCATGGCGTAGCACTATTCTGCTGTGCTCAGCCGTTATCTGATTTGGTTATTGAATGCCGTGAAGTAGATGCTATCAGGGATATTAAAATCCGAATAATGCCAAGCCGTGTACATAAACTAGAACGTGTTGCGCCCGATGTAATGATCATTTACTTGAAATTACCTACAAACGAGCGATTACAATTTCTGCCAGGTCAATACATCGATATTCTATTGAAAGATGGAAAGCGTCGAAGTTTCTCGTTGGCAAACGCACCGCACGATGACGAGTTTTTGCAGATCCATGCTCGTAACTATCCTGGGGGCGTATTTTCGGAACATGTTTTCTCGCATATGAGAGAGAGGGATATTATTCGTTTCGAAGGCCCACTAGGCTCTTTTATGCTACGTAATAACTCGGTTGATATCCCGATCATTTTTCTTGCGAGTGGTACTGGCTTTGCCCCTATAAAAAGCATGCTCGAGCATATTTTCTATACTAAAAATATGCATGAGCATAACAGAAAAATGACGCTTTACTGGGGAGTACGTACGAAGGCAGATCTTTATCTGGAGAAATTAGCAAAAAAGTGGGAACAACAACATAAAAACTTTACTTTCATTCCGGTATTGTCGAATGCACTACCTACAGATAACTGGATCGGTAGAGCCGGATTGGTTCATCAAGCTGTCCTTGAGGATTTCGAGAGCTTGGTAAATCATCAAGTATACGCATGTGGTTCACCGCTCATGATTAGAGCGGCTTATCAAGATTTTACACAGCTAAGAAATCTGCCAGCAGATAGCTTCTTCTCTGATATATTTGCGCCTTCAACCAATACTCCTCCTGTCATATAAATTTAAGTATTTAATTTTTTTAATGTGATTCCTAATCCTTGCTGATAATGATCCGCAGCTAGTTCATGTTTATCTAGCTTTTCGAATAATTGCGCTAAAGCAAGATGAGCGGCACGGCTTGGCTCGATCGATAAGCTCGCTTCCAGATAGTTCTGCGCCTTACCCCATAATTCACAGTAGGTGCATAATTTCCCTAGTGTTAGTAATAATTCAGCATTATTGGGATGCTTTCTTAGCCAACCTTCCGCTCGCTGAATTTGCCAACTTACACTGCCATCTAAGCATTTTCCATAAAGTGAAATTAGCTCGGGATCTGGTCTGGTATCAATACTTTGTTCGATAATTTTTTGAGCGATTGATACCTCATTCAATGCCATATAAGCGCGAGCTGCAGTTGCAGCTAATCTACTATCGAGTTTTTCTGCGGGAGACAAATTGCTCCAATATCTATTAAGTAATTCTAAATTCGATCCATTTTTCTTGATATTTTCTAAATGAGCGCGATGCTTGATTTGTTCAATTAGTGTCTTATCAAAGGGATGGCGTTTCTCAAGAATATCTGTCAGCTCCAGGACTGCAACCCAGTTTTGGGCCATCTGTTGCGCTTTCAACTCCAATTGAAGAACAGCGGTGCTTTGTAGTCCGCCCGCTGAATAAAGGGACTGTAAGGCGCTCAAGGCTTCTTCATGACGTCCCTCTTCAAGCAATAGCTCTGCTTGAGTTATGAACCTTAATGCTCTCTCCTGAGGGGCTTTTGCTTCTGAAGCATCTAGATATTTGTCACGTTGTGAGTAATTTGCTTGTTGATGTGCTGCACGTGCCGCAATAGCAGCGTTAATCGCGCTAATGAGAGGGGGGCTTTTTAGTTTTAATACTGCTGCAGCGGCTTTTTCAGCTTTATCATATTGTTCTTCAAAGAAAGCTTTTAGAGCGGCGAGTGTTGTTTCATTTATTTTCTTCTGGTTTAAATGTTTATTCAATCCAGATACTTTTATAATAAGCCTGAGTAACAGATAGAAAATAAAGAAAGCAGCAATCAATAAAACGGCGAAAATATTAATCGTGAGTTCAATTCTGTAGGGCGGCACTACAAATAATACAGAACCATTGTCATATTGGGCGGCGATCACAACAGCTACTGCCGCAGCAAATAGAGTTAACACCCAGAGCACCAATTTCATTCACCCTCTCCTCATTGTATTAGCTGATAATTGCGCACTGTATCAAGACGTTTTGAAACATTTGACGTTGCTTCACCAATTGTATAACTATGTAGTTGATCTAATTGATTGAGTAGGTCAATGACAGACCCTGCCTGTTTGTCATAATGGTGATTGATCCAATTTATCGCCGTTTCTAGATTTTCCTGGAAGCTTGTTTGATCATGGGAAAGAAGGGAAGATTGCGCCAATACTAGCTGTAGTTTTATATTCTCTTGTAAGAGCTTGCGCTGAGAAGGAGATAATAACTCAATTCCTGGATTGTCAACCTTTTGAACAATTACAAATTGTTGAAGATCTTGCCAAACATCGTTTATGAATTTATACCAGCGATTATTTTGTGGTGGTATGAGCTGTTCCAGAGAAAAATCAACTTTAATCAAATGAGTATCCATTGCAAAGGGGAGTGCATCAATCTTTTCAATCAGATTCAAGAGTTTTTCTATCATTTCTTGTTGATCTTGAGATGCAATAACCTCAGCACTCAGCTTATTAAACTGCTTTTGGTTTTTTTCCTTAGCTGCTTGTACTTCAGCAATAAGCTGACGTGGTTTCTTGCCAAAAAAATCAACATTGCCCATGTATTCAGCTATGGATCGTTGAATACCGGTGATGTGGTCCCGCCTATCCACCCATTGCCCTGCCAAGATAGCAATTGTTATAAAAATAATAAAAAATAGGACAGATGTGATTCGGTATGATGATTCTGGTGGAGCCGTTTTAATCTCTCTATTCATGATTTTCGAGAAGCTATGTTTGATTTCTAATTGACAGAAAATATTCCAGCAATCCCTGTACTAATCCATCATCTCCAGCGGCAGTAACATGCACGTTTGTAAGCCCAAGTTCTTTTGCGACATGAGCGATTCGTTCATGAGCAGTAAACAAAGGCGTTTCTTTTAGTAATTGTTGGCCAACTTTACCCACCATGTCAAATAAATTATGCAGCCCTTCACTGCTTGTTATTGTGACAGCATGTAAAGCACTACTTGACCAGTGATTTAACAGTAAGGAGGTGTCTGTTTTAGGCTTATCGCGACGATAGCATTCGATGTATTCTAATCGAGCGCCTCGTTGAACTAATGTATCACCTAATAATCTTCGCCCCTTGTTCCCACGAAAAATAATAATGTGTTTATTCAGTACCTGCTGTAATTCCGCCATCTCGAGCAAGGCTTCACTGTCATGGCGATGGGTAGGTACAATAATGTCGTTTACGCCATACTGTCTGAGCTTGTTAGCGCTTCCTTCTCCTACCACGGCGATTTTCAGGTTGGGTGGTAATGTTCTGCTGGCCTGGATCAGGTGCATTGCTTTATCCACAGCGTTTGGGCTGACAAAAATGGCCAGGTCAAACTCAGTGAGGCGGTCAATAGCTTCTAGAAGTGGCTGGGGATCCTTTGTATCCGATATTTCCAGGACGGGAAGTAGTATCGGGTTGCCACCCATTTCCTTAATTTTATTAACCAGATAGGTGGCTTGATGTGCCGGACGTGTGACTAAAACATATAATCCTGAAAGTGGTAGCGTTTCAGACAAGTTGCACCTTTAATCACGAGATTGTGCTAGGGTAGCTAAAATTTCATCAGCGCCTTGTGCCTTCAGGTTCTGTGCCAATTGCTGTCCAAGGGCAACACCTGCTTCCGGTTTACCGCATAATTCATCGCTGATCATTTTTGTTCCATCGGGATTGGCTACAAAACCACGTAAAGTGAGTACACCATCTGTGATTCCTGCAAATCCTCCTAGCGGCACTTGGCAGCTTCCCCCCAGTATGCGGCTCATCGCCCGCTCTGCTTCAACGCAATATGCTGTCTCGGCATGATGTAATGGTTGCATTAGTAATGCCAGGTCAGCTCGGTCGTTACGGCATTCTATGCCGAGCGCGCCTTGTCCTACTGCAGGCAAGCTGACTTCAGGTTCGAGTAGTGAGGTAATCCGGTAAGTCAGCCCCAGACGTTTTAGTCCAGCTGCAGCCAGAATGATGGCAGCGAACTGGCCCTCATCCAGTTTCCGTAGTCGTGTTTGAACGTTCCCGCGCAAGGGCCGCACTTGCAGATGCGGAAAACGTGCACGCAATTGAGATTCGCGCCTTAGGCTGGAAGTTCCAATTATGCTGCCGGCTGGTAATTCATCAAGTTGAGCATACTGATTTGAAACAAAAGCGTCACGAGGATCTTCGCGTTCAGTGATGGCAGCCAGCATGAACCCTGGTGGCATGTTCATCGGCACATCTTTCATGGAGTGAACTGCAATATCTGCACGACCATCTTCCAGTGCTTGTTCGAGTTCCTTGATAAATAATCCTTTGCCTCCAATTTTTGAGAGAGAGATATCAAGAATTTGATCACCTTGTGTGGTCATGCCAAGTATGTTGATTTCGGTTTGCGGGTATAATTCGTATAACTGCTCCCGAATAAAATTTGCTTGCCACATGGCAAGAAGACTTTCCCGTGAAGCAATGGTAATTTTAGAAGAAGGGGTAGATGAATTTGACATTGATCTTAATATGAAAAGATTGCAAAACTTTCAAATACTAATCATTTTAGCATGGCTGACTATAATATGGCTTATAGCATGCATGAATAACCAGGGTTTTATTAGAGGGGAGAGATATTGAGATGAGTTCCGACGCCGGCGTAAGCGATTATTCTGACAATAGTGTGGGTGAGGAAAAGGATAAGCCTTTACGTGATGACATTCGTATGCTTGGACGCATGCTGGGGGATACTTTACGGGAGCAGGAAGGAGACGCGGCGTTTGAATTGGTCGAAACCATTCGTCAAACGGCAGTGCGCTTTCGTCGTGAGCAGGATCCTAAAGCGCGGCAGGAGCTTGACGCGATTCTGAATCGATTAAGCAATAAGGCCACTATTGCCGTGGTTCGTGCATTTAGTTACTTTTCACTGCTTTCCAATATTGCGGAAGATCTACACCATAACCGTCGCCGGCGTGCTCATTTGCGTCAAGGATCTTCACCCCAACCTGGTAGTGTCACTCTGGCGCTGGAACGTGTGCTGGCAAGTGACATAGATAACGCTCACTTGAGTAATTTTTTTGCTAAAGCAATGGTGTCGCCGGTATTGACGGCTCATCCTACAGAGGTTCAGAGGAGAAGCATACTTGATTGTCAGTTGACTATTCAGCGTTTATTGCAAGAACGCGATCGTATCCAGCTTACTCCTAACGAATTGCGCCACAATGAAGAAGCGTTGCGTGCTGCCATTCAGATTTTATGGCAAACCCGCATGCTACGATCAGTACGCCTTACCGTTCATGATGAAATCGAGAATGGCCTAATTTACTACAGCTACACCTTCCTGAGTCAGGTGCCTTATATTTATGCAAAGATCGAGGATTTGCTTGAGCGACATATGAAGGGAAATGCTCCTCGTGTCGCATCTTTTCTGCGTATTGGAAGTTGGATAGGTGGAGATCGCGACGGAAACCCGTTTGTGACGCATCAGGTCATGTTGCATGCAGCAGAGCGCCATGCAGCGCTGGTATTGGATTTTTATATGGACGAGGTTACCAAGATTGGGCGAACCATGAGCTTGGCTGAGCGTCTGATCAACGTAACTGACGAACTTGAGCAATTAGCGGCGACCTCGCCGGATATTCCTGCCAGTCGCATCGATGAGCCCTATCGGCGAGCCTTTCTTGGTATTTATGCGCGGCTAGCTGCAACCAGTCAACGGCTTGGGCTTGCAGTGATGCAACGGCAGCAAGTTGATCCAACGGAACCTTATGCAGATAGCGCAGAGTTTGTTCATGATCTTGATACCGTGATCAATTCACTCAAGCAGCATAAATCGGATTGGTTGGCGCGGGGAGCGTTGCGGAATCTGCATCGGGCTGCCGACGTGTTTGGATTCCACCTGGCGCCGCTAGATATGCGGCAGCATAGCAAAGTGCATGAGCAGGTTATTGCAGAGTTATTTGCGCGAGGCACGCATCGGAATAATTATCTCGAGCTGTCGACCGCTGAACGTAAGGAATGGTTATTAGCGGAAATTTGCAGCTTGCGGCTACTTCATTCACCCTATTTAAGTTACTCTGATGCAACACAAGGCGAGTTGCGGATTTTGCAGATGGCAGCAGAAATCCAGCGCCGTTTTGGTCACGCCGCGCTGCCGAATTATATTATTTCCATGGCCACGGGCGTCGTCAATGTGCTGGAGGTAGCGTTATTATTAAAAGAGGTTGGTTTACTCCAGGCTGGCGAGAAGCCGCAGCTGGGTCTCAATATTATTCCTCTGTTTGAAACCATCGAAGATTTGCACAGTTGCAGCAGTATCATGGATGAATTATTTTCATTGCCATACTACCGCAAGCTGTTGGATTCTCGCGGGAATGTGCAGGAAGTGATGCTCGGTTATTCGGATAGCAACAAGGATGGCGGTTTTCTTACATCCAACTGGGAAATATACAAAGCTGAAATCGAGTTGACGAAAGTGTTTGCCAAGCATAAGGTGGAACTACGCTTGTTTCACGGACGGGGCGGCACTGTGGGAAGAGGTGGAGGTCCTAGCTATCAGGGGATCTTGGCGCAGCCACCGAAAAGCGTTAATGGGCAGATACGGTTGACTGAACAAGGCGAGGTGGTGGCGAGCAAATATACGGATCCTGAAATAGGCCGGCGCAACCTTGAAACGCTGGTCGCCGCAACGATTGAGGCGACATTACTGAGCCAGGATGTCATTCAGGAAAATGCGCCCCGCTATTGTCAAGTGATGGAAACACTCTCATCCCATGCATTTGCTGTCTATCGGAATCTGGTATATGAAACGCCGGGTTTCAAGCAATTTTTCCAGGAATCCACTCCGATTCGGGAGATTGCTGGATTGCATATCGGCAGCCGGCCTACCTCCCGTAAACCTTCTGACCGGATTGAAGACTTACGTGCCATACCATGGGTGTTCAGCTGGAGTCTCAATCGCACGATGCTTCCCGGATGGTATGGTTTTGGCTCGGCGGTTGAAGCATTTGTTCAGCAAGAGCAACTTGAAGCAAAAGGATTAGCATTGCTGCAGGAAATGTATCGCAATTGGCCATTCATGCAAACATTGTTGTCGAACATGGACATGGTATTGGCAAAAACCGATATGGGCATTGCTTCACGATACGCTGAATTGGTTACCGACATTACACTGCGGGAGCAGATTTTTGGGCGTATCCAGACAGAGTGGGAGCGTAGCATAAAATGGTTGTTTGCAATAACGGATCACACCGAGTTGCTGCAGGAGAATCCTACTTTGTCACGTAGCATTCGTATTCGTTCGCCTTATATCGATCCGCTTAATCATTTGCAAATTGAATTGCTGCGCCGTTATCGTGCAGGCGATGATGTAGAGCAAGTACATCGCGCCATTCATCTTACGATCAATGGCGTCGCAGCGGGGCTTAGAAATAGTGGCTAAGGTTATGACATTCGCAGTAACAAGGATAAGAGAGCTAGTGATTAAAAGTTTATTCTGTTAATAGTCAAATCAGGAGAGGGATATCCATCATGCAATATCGTACCCCGCAAATAGACATCACCCCGGCTGGAAATGAGCATGCACTCCCTTCTCCGGATCGGCCGCCGTGGTTAGGGTCAAAGAGACTAATAATTTTTATCATTGCATTCCCAGTCTGCGCCTTAATTACGTTGAGCTATGTGTTTAGCCGCCCAGCGATTTATCTTAGTTACGCTACCTTGCTAACGGTAGCTGAAACGGCTATTGATCAAAGAAGCAGTGATGCTGATATCCAACATGTTGCTATTCAGAAGCAGATACTTTTTGGAGCGGAATTGCTAGCTGAAACAGCAAAACGACTCCAATCACATCACGATCTTAAAGGTAATGCCAGTAATTTAACCGTTGCAGACATTCGTAACATGCTGGATGTAAGATCTGTAGTCAATACTAATTTAGTAGAGATGGTTGCTGAAGGATCTGAGCCCGATATTCTTCCAGCGCTCATCAACACTTGGATAGATGTTTATCTTCAAGCAAGAGCTGAAGAAATCTCCAGATCCATGGGTACCACAGCTCAGATGCTTCAAGCTGAACTGGCAGGATTATCCGAAAAAATTGATCTAAAGCGTGCTGAACTAGAGCAATTCAGGGAAAACAACAATATCCTTTCTTCAGGGCGCGAAGAAAATGAGGCATTAGCGCGATTAAAAGGACTGAATGATTCATTGAATAAAGCAAGTGAAGAAGAGGTCAAGGCAAAAGCGAAGCTCGACTCGATCAAGAAAGCAATTTCCCGAGGTCAGACAGTTGTTCCCAAGGAAGATACGCGGACGCTCAGTTTGCTTGAAAATCGCGCCCAGGAGCTGCGAGAAGAATTGGAGGAGCTAGACAGGCGTTTTACTCGCGAATACATGGCATTAACCCCCTCTTTGAAGGTCATTCCAGAAAAATTGGCTAATTTGCAAGCAGAAATAGAGCGTATGCGTAAAACAGGCCAGGATATTGTTATTTCCGAAGCAGAGCAAGAGTATGCGGCGGCTAGACAAACAACCCAAGCTGTCCGTGAGCAACTTGAAGAGCATAGAAGAAAAGCGGCTGAGTTCACAGCACGATTTGCTGAACATGAAGCGCTGAAGAATGACCTTGAGGGAATGGAGAAACTTTTTCGTGAAGCACAGGAACGATTAGTGCAAATTGAAACCAAGTATGCTGGCAAGTATCCTCAAGTCAATGTTGTTGAATGGGCATTCTTGCCGCATAACCCCATTAGACCGGATTATCGACGAGATGCGATTATTGCCATTGTGGGTTCGTTATTATTTGCTCTTTTTTGTGTGTGGATGGTCGAATTTCTAACTCGTAGAGAACGGGCAAAACTAGCGATCAACCTGTCAGGCATTCATGTATACGGTAATGAAGACTCTTCCCGCGAAGCGATTGATCGATTGCAGTTTTCGCGAGAAACCCTGGCGCAATCACATCAATATGCGCTCAAGCGTCCCCTAACAACGGAAGTATCCCCTGGACGGATCGATGCGCTTCTCAGGACCGCAAATAAAAAAGAGCAGCAGCTGGTGGCATTGTTATTGAGTGGACTAACCTTGGAGGAGATTGCTGCCCTGCAAGCTGTGAATATCGATCTTGAGAATGATGAGCTGGTAATTAGCGGCACCTCTCCTAGGAAGATTCCATTAAATCCTTTGCTAAAAACACTGTACCTTGATGTAGGGTATTGTCTAGTGAGTCCATCCGGACAGGCGCTTACCCAGGATGATCTGGCAGCATTATTGACTTGCGCCATTGTCGATGCAGGGATGTCAGTTGCAGATGACATTTCGGCAGCTTCGCTTCGTTATACCTATATTGCTTATCTAGTTAGACAGGGTGCTCGTCTCTCAGATCTTGAAAAAATCGTAGGTTATATCCGGCCGTCTGAGCTATCCACTTACAGCATGTATTCTCCAGCAGGTTCCAAACGAGAGATTCACGAGATCAATTTACTTTACCCTGTGCTGGTGCAGCACAAGAAATGAAAGTTTGTGAATAAATCTGTTGTGGATCCTGATGCCTGCATTGAGCAGTCTCGTGTCTTCGGTTTATTTGTTTGATATGTAGTATGACCAAAACGCATTGCTGTGTTCGAATCCGCCATCTTCTCGGAAGACTGTTCGTCGCAGGTTTTTTTACATTTTTACAGGCTCAAGATGGTTTGGGTCGTTACCTAGTAGTGCTTTGATCAGCTTAGATTCAATATCTTGATATTGTGGATTTTGATTCCGAGAAGTAGAAGGCTTATACCATACAGGGTTTTGCTGAAGAATGCTGATAATATCAGGCCAATCATGAGGTAATTCTCCTGAAGCGGAGATGGTGGCAGTATCGATCTGGTCTGCATGGTAAGCAGCATGACCACGATGCATCAGTTTTGCCAGCAATTGATACTGGCGTAGATAGAGTATTTGTAGCGTGTTTTCATCTACACACAACCATTGCGTGCCTTGAATTTTTGCTTTGATCTCCTTGCCATAGCGTTTGAATGTTGACCAGCCAGTGCCCGCGATCGCACCTAGGGCGCTGGCTGCACCTAAACTTAGTCCGCCTACCATCAAATCGATTCCTGCTCCTGCTGCAGCACCTTTGAGCGCAGCACTCCCAACATCAAGACCATATGACTTGAGTACGCCGGGAGCGAATATATCAAGCTGCCATCGGCCATTACTGACAGGGATTTTTTGGAGAGCGATGTCTTTTTCTGAGAAATTAAAAATGGCTAGCAAATCCCCCAAACAACTTTGCTCAGCTTTTCTTACGAAGTCCTTTAATTTTTGAGCAGCGGCTAAATTTACAGTGTTATCGCTCTGACTACATTTGCTCTCACGATAGCAGGCAATAGACACAATCAGATCAACGATGCGCTTGGCGGCTGATAGGCAAAGTTGATCCCATACCTTAGCCCGATAGTTGATGAGTTTTTGCAATCTGTCATAGTGTAGCTCCACCAGACTTTGTATTTTCTGATACAACCGCTTCTCAGCTTCAAAGGAAAACGCAACAGTGTCGAATTCTAGCGAGGCATGAATATTAAAAGCGGCCAGCTTTTTGCGCCAGATGGCGAGCTCTTCTGTATGTTCAGCAATGAAATTGAAGATCGGGATGATGGGTTTCATTGCTTTGCTGAGTATCTCGATCTCAATCAGATACTTCTCCAATACAGGCTCACGCACATCGATAACGTACAGCAATACATCACTGCGTAATACTTGCCTAATTACCTTGGCTTCTTGCTCTAACGGATCATCGATCGGTGTGGTTGAGATGAACTTTTCCAATATTTCAGCTGCTGAAAGTGATTTATGCTGAGAGCTGATTGATTTAAGTTGCCTCGATAGCGCATGAGAATCTTCGATGCCCGGGGTGTCATGTAAATTAAGTATGGCTTCATTACCAGCAAAAATAGTTGCACGTTCAACATGACGAGTGGTTCCTGCGCCATCTTCAATTTTGCCAAATTGAGTGCTTCGCAACATGGTACGAATCAGCGAGGTCTTGCCCGTATTGGTGTGACCCACAACTGCAATATTCAGCAATGAGTAAATATCCTGGAGTGATGCCTCGTTTGCTACTTTCATAGTTATTGAGTGATAACGTGTTCAGCAGAGATGGCGCATGCCTCAGCCATTCTAAACCATGCGAGTTTACGTGTGTCTGCAACGGGAATGGCTGCGCGACTGCGCAATAAAATCAGCCAGACTTCCCCCGAGGTATTGGCGATCAGCTCCCTGATAGTACGCTGCACTCCTCGATCAGGTAGTCGATGAGCGGCCACACCAATCAACAACGAGCCATCAAATTTTTTGATTACTTTAGCGGCTTCCGAAAATGATGTCTGATCGATGACGTTTTTGCTACAGCTCATACCATTTGGCCAGATGATATGATCATCAAGTTCAATGCCAATTGCGAGTGCATTCTGCGGTATTCCCCGGCCAAGTTTTCGAGGAGCAGTAATCGTTTTTTCTATGACTATTTGGGGATCTGCATCAATGACGCTCGACTCGAATTCGTGCGCCATTAAGCGTTGCCGTAAAGTAATATAGTAAGGTAAATAAAGATCCAGCTTGAAACGATGCTCAACCAGTTTTTGCATTAACACAGAAACCAGCAGTAATGCCAGGCGAGGCAGAATACCATAGAGTAATAAGGCACCTAACAAAAATTTGGCCCATGCGCTTCTTGTTTCTGCATCTTGTATAGCCGCACCCACTCGGCTTGCCGCAATCTGGTAGCTATCCGGGGGAATCAATCCAAAAAATTCCATGGGCTTGCTCAGCAATTGAGTCAGTTCGGGCAGGCTACTTTCTGGCAGCAATGTAGTTCCCCAAATAAAGTCGTATTGCTTCGCCATCATAAGCAGTATCAATAAGGCCATACCAGTCGCCAGATAAGTCAGCCAGAATTGATGAGTGAGCACGCTGATCCGCCATTTGCCGACCGCACCAGTCAAACAGGTCTCCCACCAGCCACGTGCTGCAAGTGAAGAAATCGAGTCACTTTCCTTTTCCTTGTGACGATAGGGCAACCAGCAGATCAGCTGAGCGATGACTCCTGCGCTCAATCCTTGTAAATTGAATGAAATGCCTGTCATCCATAGCATGATGGAAATCAAATTGAAGCCGAGTAAAACTGCTAATAACCAGTATATGTTCAACGTTGAGGATTCGCCTACCGCATTAGCTGCTGCTAATGCGCCCAGAATCGCAGCGACGATCAAACTTGCTCGGCTGGCACGTATAAATAGTTTTTGGGGGTGTTGTAATGTTGTCGCTAGCGCATTGTCCTGAATCAGATGCCGAGCACGGATTGTTAGTCGTTTTAGAAGAACAGTGTAATTGAAATCAGTGGCGGCATGAGTTTCCATCTCAGCGATACTTGTGTATGACAGTGCTTCTGCTTTGCTCGTTTCAATGTGGCGCAATTGCTCTAAACGAACCAGATCAGAGAACGTATTATTTTTTATTGTCATAACTGTTGATTTCAAAGAATGGAGAAACAGAGTGTTGTTCCTCTTGATCTGTTAACCTGATTATAGCGTCATGTAGCCATACTTCTAAAGGCAAATGACAATCGATTAAATTGAGTTTGAAGAAAGTGAACGTACTTATTTCCTTATACAAAAGCATTTAAAAGTACAGTCAGAAGAAAGGAGTCAATGGAAAAAAGCTACAATTAGCAGTAAGAGATTTGTTATCACCAGAAAGGTTATTGCCATGAAACCAGTTGCAATTTTCAGATTTTTTCCTATCGAAGGACCTGGCTATTTTGCCACATTTCTCGATAACAATCATATTCCCTGGCAGCTAATCAGCGTCGATCAAGGAGAGTGTCTTCCTGCGGATATTAATCTATTTAGTGGTTTGGTTTTGATGGGAGGTCCCATGAGTGTCAATGATAATTTGCCCTGGATTGAACCTGTGCTTGTCCTGATCAAGCAAGCGGTAGCTAATGATGTGCCTGTATTGGGGCATTGTCTGGGTGGACAACTCATGTCCAAGGCGTTAGGAGGTATTGTTGAGGCTGGTCCTATTAAGGAATTGGGCTGGGGAAACGTTAACGTGACAGATAATCCGGTTGCCTATGAGTGGCTAGGGGATTTAAAGGAATTTGAATCATTTCACTGGCATGGGGAAACATTTTCTTTGCCTGCTGGGGCAATATTACTGCTTTCCAGCGCTTACTGCAAAAATCAGGCGTTTGCATTGGGAATCCATTTGGGGATGCAGTGTCATGTGGAGATGACAGAAGACATGGTGCGCAGCTGGAGTAAAGTCAATGCTGCAGAAATTGCACAGAACTTGACGAGTCCCGCAGTCCAGTCAACTGAGACAATGCAAGCGAATCTAGCGTCCCGAGTATCAATACTGAATACCGTTGCCGACCGACTATATGGCAAATGGATCTGCGCATTGAAAAACTGAAGACCCCTTGTTCTGAACTCAATGTGTCGTTTTTTTTAGATAACGCAGCTTTAGTAATCAGAAAATCTCTCAAGAAACACAATATATCCACATGATTAGTTGAATGATTTTTTAAGTTGATTGAGGAGCGGGAACGAGTTGCATACCAAGTTTTTCAGCGC